>NZ_VCKX01000440.1 GCF_005889725.1 Nonomuraea zeae | reverse complement strand
GCGGGACGGGGATCTGGCGGTCGACGTGGGGGCCCACGAGGTACGGCTGCGGGGGGAGGAGGTGATGCTGACGGCGCGGGAGTTCGACCTGCTGGCGTACCTGATGCGTAATCCCCGGCAGGCGTTCAGCCGGTCGGCGCTGCTCGATCAGGTGTGGGGGTGGTCGTTCGGGGACTCGTCGACGGTGACGGTGCACGTGCGGCGGCTCAGGGAGAAGATCGAGCCCGATCCGACCGAGCCGCGCAGGATCGTCACGGTGTGGGGTGTGGGGTACCGGTACGAGCCGTTGGACGGCGGCGGGTCGTGATTTCGGCGCTGGAGCCTGCTCTTGGGACGGGTTTCTCTGCGGCGGGGCTTGTTCACGGGCGGGGTCTTCCGGCGGTGGGGCCTGTCCTCAGGGCGGGCTTCCTGGCGGGGGAGCCTGCGGCGGTGGCCGTCGGGGAGTTGCCGATGGTCGTGGCCGTGGCCGCCGGGCTCGGGCTGCTGGTCGCGCTGGCGGGCATCGGGGTGATGTGGCGGCTGCGTACCAGGTCCATCGGGGTGATGCTGGCCGTGGTCGTGGTGGTGGCCGTGGCGGCGACCCTGGCCGGGGTCGTGGCGATCATCATGCGGATGATCATCGAGGGGCCGGTCAAGGACTTCGTGCTGAGCGTGGTCGCGGTGGGCGGGCTGGTGGGGCTCGGAGTCGCGTTCGTGCTGGCCAGGCGGGTGGTCGGGGAGAGCAGGCGGCTCGTGTCCGCGGTGCGCGACCTGCCGTTCGTGGCGCCTCAGGGGCTGCCCGCCGAGCTCCAGACGATCGCGAACACGCTGGAGGAGGCGTACGCGCGGGAGCGGGCCCTGGAGGGCGCGCGGCGGGAGCTGGTCGCCTGGGTGAGCCACGACCTGCGTACGCCGCTGGCCGGCATGCGGGCCATGGCCGAGGCGCTGGAGGACGGGGTGGTGTCGGACGCCGAGACGGTCGCGAGATACCACGGGCAGATCAAGCTTGAGGTGGAGCGGCTGTCCGTGATGGTGGACGACCTGTTCGAGCTGTCGCGGATCCACGCCGGAGCGCTGCGGCTCTCGCGGGCCAGGATCGGCCTGGCGGACCTCGTCGCCGACACGCTGGCCGGGGCCGAGCCTCTGGCCAGGGCCAAGGGAGTGGTGCTGACGGCCGAGGCGGCGGCGGGCGTACCTGTGGAGGCCGACGCGGGGGCCTTGGGCCGGGCTCTGGGGAACCTGGTCGTCAACGCCATCCGGCACACGCCGTCAGACCGGACCGTGGTGCTGCGGGCAGGGGTGGATGACGAGGGGATGGCGTGCCTGTCGGTGACGGACTGTTGCGGGGGGATTCCCGAGGAGGATCTGCCCCGGGTGTTCGAGGTGGCTTTCCGGGGGGAGGCCGCTCGTACACCTACGGCCGACGGTGGGGCGGGGCTCGGCCTGGCCATCGCGCAAGGGATCGTGGAGGCGCATGACGGGGTGATCGGAGTGGTCAACGACGGGCCGGGGTGCCGGTTCGAGATCCGGTTGCCCCTGGTCGGCAGCTGACGTTCACCGCCTCCGCCCGGGCCGTCGCCCGCCCGTCCCTCCGACCTCTACTGCGTCCCTCTACTGCGTCCACCGCCTTGGCCGGCCGGCCGCTTGGACTGCTCGGGTTGCTCGGGCTGTGGCCTGCGCGGTCGTCCCGGGTGGCTGCTCGGGCTGTGGCCTGTGTGATCGTCCCCCGGGTGGCTGCTCGGGGCCGTGCCTGGCGCGCATGCTTTCAGGCGCTCTCGGGGAGGGACGGGTCGGCTGCGTCCAGAGAGGAGCCGAACGACTCCGACATCGCCCGAAATGTCGGGCAAGGCCAGCGCCACATGCAGCTCCGGCACCGCAAAATCGGGTGCGCGGTGTCGCTGGTGATGCCCCCCGCGTCCCGAGGCTGGTGGAGGTCGAGCAGCCTGAGCCCGAGCTCCGCGAACCTGAGCAGATCGGTGCGGGCGTCGGCGAGGAATTCGAGGTCCTCGACCGCGAGCTTGGTGCGGATGGGGACGTAGCCTTCGTGGTTCACCAGGCCGCGAAGGCGCCCTGCTTCGTCATGCCATGACGTGGCCTTGTCTGTGCGGATGAGGACGGACTCCAAACGTTCTCGGAGCCCCTGACGCTGGGGATCTTCGGGTCTGTCTGCATTCATCGACGCGGGGCCCGTCAGGCGTGCCCCTGCCCCTCCTTCGCCATGAAGCAGTGCCGGTTCCGGTGTCACGCTGTCAAGCTTCGCGTACTCTCCGTTTTCATGGAGCCCAAACGGAGGACAAAAACCTGTGCTTGCCCTATCGGCGTGACAACGTGACCGGAAGCCTTCGCGCCGCTAGCCTGCCCATGTGGAGCTCAAGGTCTCGACTCGATCACACGCCGGGTGCGCACTCGTTGCCATAACCGGAGAAATCGACCTGTACACGGCGCCCCACCTGCAGTCCGAGTTCACTCGGCTGCTGCAGGAAGGGCCTAGCCGGGTGGTCATCGACATGTCCGCCGTGGATTTCTGCGACTCCACGGGGATGAACGTGCTGTTGTCGGCACTCAAACGAATGAAAGAGCAGGGAGGGGCGCTCGAAGTGGCCGCCCCGCGTCCTGCCGTACGGAAGATTCTGCAGGTCACCGGGCTTGACTCGGTGTTCACCGTGCATGATGAGGTGCCGCAGGAGTTCCTCATAACCGAGGGATCATGACGGGATCCGCTGCAGGGGGCCGAGGTGGCCGCGGAGCCGCGTTCCGGGGTGAGGTCTCGCGCCTGCGCGCGGGCGGAGGTGACGCTCCGTGAGCGGCGATGACATGCGTGATGGCGACACTCGGGAGGGTGGCACGCGCGGTGGCGACACGGCGGTCATCATTCCGGCCGTCAACGAGGCTGCCCGTATCACGGCCACGATCAAGGCCGCCGCGGCCCTGCCAGGTGTGGACCTCGTCGTGGTCGTGGACGACGGCTCGTCGGACCGTACCGGCAAGGTGGCGCGCGCGGCGGGTGCTCGGGTGTTGCGGCACAGCCGTAACCGGGGCAAGGCCGCCGCGATGGAGACGGGCGCGGAGGCGGTCCGGCTCCTGGACGAGGACGCCGCCCCTCGCCATCTCCTGTTCCTCGACGCGGACCTGGGCGAGACGGCCGTTGCCGCGGCGCCCCTCGTCGAGCCCGTACGCGCGGGCAAGGCCGACATGACCATCGCCCAGTTCTCGACCCGGGTGAAGCTCGGCGGGCATGGCTTAGTCGTGCGCCTGTCGAAAGAGGGCATCCGCCGGGCGACCGGATACGAGCTCGCCCAGCCGCTCAACGGCCAGCGCTGCCTCACCAGAGCCGCGTTCGAGGCGGCCAGGCCGCTGGCGCACGGGTTCGGGGTGGAGACGGCGCTGACGATCGACCTGCTGCGCAAGGGGTACCGGATCGCCGAGGTCGAGGTGGAGATGGCGCACCGGGCCACGGGGACTGACTGGCGGGCGCAGCTCCATCGCGCCGTCCAGCTGCGGGACGTGGCGCTCGCCCTGGCCACGCGCGACCCCCTCATCACCGAGAACCTCGGCAGACGCCGCTCCGGCCGTTGACCTCCTCCGCGCCCTCGCCGCAGGGCCGGTGGGCAGTCTGGACGGCGGTGGCCGGCCAGGCTCTCCGCGACATGGGCCCGGACGCACCGGCCTGCACGATCACCGGGCCCCGGCCAGGTGGTCGGCGGCAGAGTGCGCTTCACCGACCAGCTATGGGTGACCTGCTTCATCCACAGGCCAGTCCGGCCAGGGCGGGTTGTCCACAGGTAGATGTCGCCGGGCCGAAGGCATGCCGCGAGTGTGCTGGAATTTCCCGGTGACTTCGGAGACGCGGCGGGAAAGGGCGCAAGGGCCGGTCCGAGCGCCGGCACGAGCCCTGGCACGGGTGCTGCCGTGGAGGCCCTCATCGGGGCTTTCGCGGGGGCGTTCGTGGGGCCGGTTCGCGCCGATCGCCGCGACGGTGGCCATCGGGGCCTCGATCCTGCTGACGATCGCCATCGGGCTTCTCGGTTCCTCTCCCATGGTGCCGGCCTTGGCAGGGCCGGGCTGGCAGCCTCCCTACTCCCTGGACGCCCAGCCGGCCCCGCACCTGACCATCGCCCTCGCTGTCGCGGCGATCGTCCTCGGTGGCGTCGGCCTGCTCGTGGCGCTCGCCGTCCTCCGCTCCGCCGTCCGAGCCGACTCACGGGCCTCGACCCCCTCTCCCACCGCTCCGGGACGCGCTGCCGCCGATGTGGAGCCCTCTGGCGCGGCTGACAGCGGGTTGCCCGGCAGGGCTGGTTCGCTGCCCTCTGCCGGCCCTGGTCCTCGGCTCTCCGCTACGGCTGACATCAGATCCCAGCGCGCGCCTGGGGAGCGTACAGAAGCTCCAGGAGAGCGGGGGGAAACGCCGGGAGAGCGTGAGGGCACAGAAGAAAGGCGCGCTGACGCTCTGGGTGGGGGCTCGAACGTGCTTGGCGGGCGTTGGGGCGTGCTGAGCGAGTGTCGTTGGGGGTTGCCGAGTGCGCGCCTGCTGGTGCTCATCGGGTGCCTGGCCGCCGCCGTCCTCGCGTTCCTGCCTCCCTCAGGCTCGGGCGACCACCTCAACTACGCCGCCTACGGCCGCATGGTGACCCTCGGCCTCAACCCCTACACCCATGGTGCGGTCGATCTCCCGGGCGATCCCATAGCCGACGCGGTGGAAGAGCCCTGGCGCGAGGAGTCGAGCGTCTACGGGCCCGTGGCCACAGCCCTGCAAGCGGTGGCGAGCTGGATCGGCGGCGACTCGCTCCGGCTGACGATATTCGTGCTGGCCCTGCTCAACTCGGCCGCCTTCATCGTGACGGGCCTCCTCATAGACCGTTTCACGAGAGACGACCCCGCCAGGCGGCTGCGGGCCGCCCTGCTGTGGACGGCCAACCCGCTGCTGCTCTACCACCTGGTCGCGGGCCTGCACGTGGACACGCTCGCCATCGCCTGCATGGTGGCCGCCCTCCTGGCCAGGAGCCGTCCCGTCGGCGCGGGTGCGCTGCTCGGGCTCGGAGTGGCGATCAAGGTGAACGCCGGCCTGGTCGCTCTCGGCCCGGCCTGGGAGCTTCGCAGGAGACCCCTCCGGCTGGCGGTCATGGCGGCGTGCGCGCTCGCGGTGGTGGTCATGGGATACGCCATCGTGGGTCCTGAAGCGATCACGACGGTGACGCGCACCAGCAAGTCGATCTCACACGCCTCGTTCTGGAAGCTGGTCCAGGGCTGGTTCCAGGCCGTTGTAGGCACGGGCAGCGCCTACCGGGGCGAGATCCAGATCGGCTCGCTGCTGGTGCTCGTGCTCGTCGCCTGGTCGTTGCTCCGCTGGGCCTCCCGCTCCGGACAGGCGAGCAGCCTCATCCCTGGTGGTCAAGTGGGCGGTCTCACCTCGGCGGGTGAGGCGAGTGGTCTCACTTCGGCTGGTCGGGAGAGCAGCCTCAACCCTGTCGGCCAGATGAGCGGCCTGACCCCTGCCGGCCTGACGAGTCACGTGGCGGATCGGGTGGGCAAGGGGACGTCACGGGTCGGGTCGCGTTGGGCGCGGTTGGGCACCGCCCAGGGCGGGCTGGAGGCGCCTGTTGTCGCGGCCGGGCTGGTCGTGGCGTACGTGTTCGCCACCCCGTACATCCTCCCCTGGTACGACGGGCTGGCGCTCGGGATGCTGGCCCTGGTCACGGCCTCCGCAGTGGACGGGTTCGTGGTCGCGCACCTGGTGGTCCTGTCGCTGGCGTACCTTCCGGCCCGGGTGGAAGGCCAGCCCGCAGACCTGGAATGGCTCAGAAGCGTGCTCAGGCCTCAGCTCGCGTGGGTGCTGCTGGCTCTGACCGTGGCTCTGGTCGTGTGGGCGTGGCGAGCTGCAAAGCGCGAACGCACGCCGCCAGCGTCAGCGGGACGGCCACTGTGAGCGCCATAGCGGGGATGGCGATGCCGGAGTCGTTCATGAGGAAGCCGACGAACGCGCACGTGAGTGCCCCGAACAGGCCTGCTCTGAGCGGCGGCGCCAGGTCGTAGGCCTGGCCGAGCGCTGAGGCGCCCCAGCGTGATGGACGGGCGAGCACCAGGAACAGGAACGCCAGCGCGACCAGCGAGAGGAGGGTCAGTGACCAGTTGCCGATGGTTACGCCGATCATGGCGCTGAGCTTGCGGCCGATGACGGTCCACGCCTGACCGTCCATGAGCTGCTGGACGAAGGCGCCCAGGTGGGTTCGCTCGGATTCGGGCCGCAGCCAGTCGAAAACCGAGATTGCGCCGATGAGCGCGGCCCCGATCAGGCCGACGATCAGGAGACGCAGCACCGATACGCGCTTGCCCGAGAGCAGTATGAGGAAGACCGCCAGACCGATCACGAACGCCGGTACACCGCCGAAGTCCGCACCCCACGACGGCCATCCGTCCGCGAAGATCGCGAATCCGCCGTACAGACCGCACACCGCCACGACCACGGACCTCGCCACACCCTTGCTGAGCAGCCACTGAGCCACCCCGGCCAGCCCCAAAATCGTGCCGGTCGCGTAGACGGCAAAGGCGATGTTGCTGAAGCCGTAGAAGCGTCCTCCGGTCACGGGCTCGTAGCCGGTCACGGCGTTCACCTGGAGCCGGGAGCCGGTCATGACGTCGATGAGGAGGGCGACGGAGGTGATGGCGGCGACCACGGTGAGCGGGCCGAGCACGTGAGCCCGCCACGGGCCGGCGAAGGCCACGGCGGTGATCAGGCCGGCGATGGCCAGGATGGTCACGATCACCGACAGCATCGGCACCGGGAGGGTCCACCAGGGGACGAGCTGGGCCAGGAACGTGGAGACGGCGATGGCGCCGCTGACGACGGCTACGGCCTGAATGGCCCGGAGGAGCTTGGAGGTGCTCGCCAGCTCGGTGGCCGGGGGCGTGGCCGCAGTCGCAGCGGTGGTGGTTGCCGTGCTCACGTCTGGAGCTGTGCCTGAGTCCTCTGCCGCGTCTGTACGGGTGTCTGGAGGTGTGTCTGGCCTCTTTGCCGCTTCTGTGCCTGTGTCTGTGGGCGTGGATGGGGTGGCTGGCGGCACTGAGGCAGGGGCGTGGCCGGTGGCGGGAAGGTCTGCGTCTGCCGGGTGGTCTGCGGTGGGCAGCGGGGTGGCGACGTCCTGGGGTGCCGTTCGGGGCGTGCCGGCGGCGGCGAGGGCTTCCGGGTGCCCTGTCTCGATGGTGCGGCCGGCGCGGCGGCGGCGTAGGGCGAGGGCGGAGAGGGCGTAGAAGAGGAGCTGGAGCGTCACGAGGACGGTGAAGAACGGGCCGCGTACCTCTCGAAGGACCTGGCTGGCCAGGTCCCCGTCCGCGAGTTCCGTCACCGTGTCCGCCGGGGTGGCGGGGGCGGGGCCGCCGGGTTGCCAGGTGCGGCCGACCACGTCCCGGGTGGCGGGCAGGCCGAGTAGCTGGATGGCGGTGGCGGTGAGGTCAGTGATCGTGACCAGGCCGTCCTGGCGGGTGGAGGTGGCGGTGAGGTGGCCGTGGGGGTACGGCTCGCCGGTCGGTGACGGGCCGGTGGCGATGGCGACGTGCAGGTGGGCGTTCGGCGTCACGTCGGAGATGCCGGCCACCAGGATCGTCGTGTCGGGTGGCAGCTTGCTGATCAGGGCGCTGATCTGCTGGTCCGCCCGGGAGACGGCTGCTTGGCGGTCTGCGGCGGGCATCGGGGTGGGGACGCCGTACTCGTCCAGGGGG
>NZ_VCKX01000043.1 GCF_005889725.1 Nonomuraea zeae | reverse complement strand
AGATGTTTATAAGAGACAGCAGAGGGCCTCTGAGAGGCCGCCGCCGTCGATGGCGGTGAACCCGCCGTCCTCGATCAGCGGCACCACGGCCTTCTTGGCCTCGTCGTCGTCCCCCCAGTAGGGCATGTCGGCCCGCGCCCCGCCGCGCTGCCCCGCGATGCCGAGCTCCAGCAGCTCGTTGGGATATTTGGTGTTGAACGTGCGCACCAGCCGTACGTCCGCGCCCAGCACGCGCTGCTGGTACTGCGGGCTGGTCAGCCCGCCGGGCACGGCCACCACCACGGCGGCGCCGTCCCGCTCAGCGATCGGGTTGCTCGGATCGATGACGATCTTGCCGGTGAGCGCGGCGCCGAGCTCGGCCATCACCAGGGGGAACGCCTCCCACCCCACCGCCAGCACCACGACCTCGCCGAACCGGGCGGCCTCGATCGGCGACCCGTCGCGGGCCGGCCCGTCGGCGGCCCGCGCCGCGGCGACGGCGCGCTCGGGCTCGGCGTCGCTGAAGAGCACGTCGTGTCCGGCCACCGCGAGCAGGCGTCCGAGCGGCGCACCGAGCCTTCCTGAACCCACGATTGCAACGCGCATGTCCTGATCACCTCGTGACGGGGATCTGCCCAGCGCCGCCGGTGACATTCCTCGCTGGAGAGACCTTTGCTAGGCGATGAGGCCGGACAGGGCGGCGAGGGCGGCGACGACCTGGCCGGCGTCGGGGGTGGCGGCCGGGTCGAGCAGCCACTGCAGCATCAGCCCGTCGCTGATCGCGACCAGCACCGACACCAGCACCTCGGGCTCCACCGGCAGCTCGACGCCGAACTGCTCGCCGGCCCGCCGCAGCATGTCCGCCCCCGCCGTGCGGCAGCGGGCGTAGGACTCGGCCAGCTTCTCCTTGAGCGCGGGGGCGCGCAGCGCCGCGGGGAAGCCCTCGACGCAGAGCACGAGCTGCGGGCGCAGCTCCTCGAAGACGTCGATCAGCGCCCGCATGGCGAGCTCCAGCAGCTCTCTGGCGCTGCCGGGCCGGCCGGCGAACAGCGTCTGCTCGACGCGCTCCGTCCACTGCTCGAAGAAGGCCGCGATGGCCTCGTTGAGCAAGGCGTCCTTGCTGCCGAAGTGATAGCCGATGGAGGCCAGGTTCGTGCCGGAGGCGGCGACCAGGTCTCGTGCGGTCGTGCGGGCATAGCCCTTCTCCTGGAGGCAGCTGACTGCGCCCGCCAGGAGTCTGTCCCGGTATCCACCGGCCTCTGTTCGCGCCACGCGATCCATGCTACTGATGTATACAAGCGTCTATGACATACGTACATATACCGGAGTGTGACGTGATCCCCCCAGGACCGAGATTGCCCGCGCTGTTGCAGACCGCGCGGTTCATGGCCGACGCGCCGCGGGCGTTCGAGAGCTACCACCGCGCGTACGGCCCGATCTTCACCGTGCGCTACTCCGGCTTCCCGCCGGAGGTCTACGTGACCACCGCCGAGCTGGCCGAGCAGGTGTTCAGGACGGACCAGGGCGGCGGCCACGCGGGCGCGGCGCGCCGCGACTTCCTGGAGCATCTGGTGGGCGCCCATTCGGTGCTCACGCTCGACGGCGAGCCGTGGTGGCGGCACCGCAAGACGCTCAACCCGCCGCTACGCGCCAAGCAGGTCGCGAGCTATCACGACGACATCGCGGCGATCGCCGCGGAGCGGATCGCGACCTGGCCGCTGGGCCGGCCGTTCGGGATGCGCGATCGCATGCAGGACATCACGCTGGAGATCATCATCCGGCTGATCTTCGGGATCAGGGACGCCGGGCGCATCGGCCGGCTGCGGGCGCTGCTGCCCGGGCTGATCGAGACCGGCGGCTCGATGCAGGTCGCCATGCTGCCCGAGCGGCTGCGCGGCCCCATGGGGCGGGTGCCGTTCCTGCCGTACGGGCGCTTCCTGCGGCTGCGCGCCGAGGTGGACGCGCTGCTGTTCGAGGAGATCCGGCGGCGGCGCGGGGCGCCCGGCGGCACCGACGTGCTCGGGCGGCTGCTGGAGACGGAGCTGGACGACCAGGAGATCCGCGACGAGCTGATCACCATGCTCATCGCCGGCCACGAGACCACGGCGACCGGCCTGGCCTGGGCCTTCGAGCGGCTCCTACGCCTGCCCGACGTGCTCGGACGGCTGCCGGACGACGAGCCCTACCTCGACGCGGTGGTCAAGGAGGTGCTGCGCGTCCGGCCCGTCGTCTATGAGGCGCCACGGCTGCTCGACGCCCCGCTCCGGCTGGGCGGGTACGAGATCCCGGCCGGATGGTACGCAGGGCCGTACATCCCGCTCGTGCACCGCGACCCCGCCGCCTTCCCGTCGCCCGGGGAGTTTCGTCCTGAGCGATTCCTCGACGGGCCGCAGAGCAGGGCCTGGATGCCGTTCGGCGGCGGCCGGAGGTTCTGCGTCGGAGCGCAGCTCGCCCTGCTGGAGATGCGCGTCATCATCCGCGAGGTGCTGCACCGCCTGGAGCTCACGGCGCCCGATCAGGCGCCGGAGGCCAGACGGCTGAAGAACGTGACCCTCGCGCCCGCCAAGGAGACCCGCGTCATCGCCCGCGCTCGGACTCCTGCTCGGACGCCGTAGGCGGGTAGATCTCCTCACGCCTCCCGTCCGCACCCAGCTCCTCGCGGAGCCGGTCGTAGTCGATGTTGTGGTTGGTGTACTTCAGCTGGCGAGCGACCTTCGTCTGCTTCGCCTTGGCTCTTCCTCGGCCCATGGCTACTCCCTAGTCCCCGCTGTCATGCTATCCAACAACGTTACGACTTGAAGAATTATGCAACTGCACTGGATTAGTCTTGCAATATGCACGTGGAGGTCTATCAGGCCAAGGCCGACTTCTTCCGAACTCTCGGCCACCCCGCTCGCATCAGAGTGTTGGAGCTACTCCAGGAAGGGCCGCTGCCCGTCAGGGATCTTCTGGCCCAGATCGACATCGAGCCGTCGAGCCTCTCCCAGCAGCTCGCGGTCCTGCGCAGAGCCGGGATCGTCAGTGCGATCCGCGAGGGCAGCACCGTGGTCTACACGCTGGCCACTCCCGAGCTGGCCGACCTGCTCGGGGCCGCGCGCCGCATCCTCACCGACATGCTCGCCGACCAAGGGGAGCTGCTCGCCGAGCTGCGGGCCGAGGTCACCTAGCGGGCCGCCAGGCGGCGGCGGGCGAACGAGGGATACCAGGCCGTGAAGACGGCGGGCACGGCGAACGTGAGCACCTTGACGGCGATGACCAGCGCCGTCGCGTGGGGCGAGACGTTGAGCACGAGCGTGAGCGAGAGCGCGGCGACGGTGAAGGCGACCGCCCAGACCGTGGTGATGATCGCGTTGACGCGGTAGAACTGCGGGGTCCGCCAGACCTCCTCAGGGGCCATCGTGCGGGCGATGCCCAGCGTGAAGGGCTTGCGGATGGCCAGCGAGCCCCAGGCGGTGCCCGCCAGCCAGACGTTGACCAGCGCGGGCCCGTACGGAGTCAGCGGCGAGTGCGGGGCCACGAGCGAGATCACGGTGAGGCAGGCGAAGAAGATCGCGGCGCTCGCCTCGATCACCATCTGGTCCCACGCCTTGCCCGCCCTGCGGTCGACGGCCACCAGGACCAGAGCGATGGCCAGCCCGGCGATGGCGCCCCAGCGCCACTCGTCGCCGGTGGCGATGACGGCGTAGACGATCCAGGGGAGGAAGCCCAGCAGGCCGCGCATGTCGCATTCCCTTCCATATTCCTAAGTAGACATGTCGAAGGTAGAACCTCCTGCCTCGATATGTCAATATAGGAACATGAGCCTTCGACATGCCGTCCTGGGACTCCTCTCCGAGGGGCCCGCGAGCGGATATGACCTGATGAAGCTGTTCGACGTCTCGCTGTCCAACGTGTGGCCGGCCACGCAGAGCCAGCTCTACGCCGAGCTGGGCAAGCTGGCCGACGCCGGGCTCGTGGACGTCGTGGCCGAGGGACCGCGGGGCCGCAAGGAATATGCGATCACCGAGGCCGGCCTGGCCGAGCTGCGCCACTGGATCAGCGACGTGGAGCCGGCCTCCGTGCAGCGTAGCGACATGCTGCTGCGGGTGTTCTTCCTGGCCCAGCTCGACCCCGAGCAGGCCAGGCAGTACTTCCGGCACCAGGCCGAGCTGGCCGCCAAGCGCCTGGAGTACATGGAGAGCATCCGCGGCTTCGTCGAGGAGGGCGGCGACAACCTGTCGGTGAACGGCAGGATCGCCCTCGAATACGGCCTGCGCCTCGGGCGGGTCCAGCGGGAGTGGGCCGAATGGGCCGAAGGGCAGATCCGTTAGGCTCTCGCCCATGGTCTCCGAGCTGTTCGATCCCAAGGCGTGGCAGGCGGTCGAGGGATTCGACTTCACCGACATCACCTACCACCGGGCGGTCGACCAGGGCACCGTGCGGATCGCGTTCGACCGCCCCGAGGTGCGCAACGCCTTCCGCCCGCAGACCGTCGACGAGCTCTACCGGGCGCTCGACCACGCCCGGCAGAGCACCGACGTCGGCTGCGTGCTGCTCACCGGCAACGGCCCGTCGCCCAAGGACGGCGGCTGGGCCTTCTGCTCCGGCGGCGACCAGCGCATCAGGGGCAAGGACGGCTACCAGTACGCCGACGGCTCCACGGCCACCGGGCGCCTGCACATCCTGGAGGTGCAGCGCCTGATCCGCTTCATGCCGAAGGTCGTGATCTGCGTGGTGCCGGGCTGGGCCGCGGGCGGCGGCCACAGCCTGCACGTCGTGGCCGATCTCACACTCGCCAGTGCGGAGCACGCCCGCTTCAAGCAGACCGACGCCGACGTGGCCAGCTTCGACGGCGGCTTCGGCTCGGCCTACCTGGCCCGGCAGGTCGGGCAGAAGTTCGCCAGGGAGATCTTCTTCCTCGGCGACACCTACACCGCGGCCGACGCCCACCGCATGGGCATGGTCAACGCCGTGGTCCCGCACGCCGAGCTGGAGGCCACCGCGCTGGAGTGGGCCCGCAAGGTCAACGGCAAGTCGCCCACGGCGCAGCGGATGCTGAAGTTCGCCTTCAACGCGATCGACGACGGGCTGATCGGGCAGCAGGTGTTCGCGGGCGAGGCGACGCGGCTGGCCTACATGACGGACGAGGCCGCCGAGGGGCGCGACTCGTTCCTGGAGAAGCGCGAGCCCGACTGGTCGCCCTTCCCCTGGCACTACTAGCCGCCGGATAACGGGAGGCCGCCGGCCGGGTGTGCCGGGCAGACTGGGGGCATGAAGATCGAGGTGCCCCCGGCGTTGACCGCATCCCATGTGAAGTACGACGGGGAGGCCGGGCGCGCCTGGTCGGCCGGCCTGCCCGCGCTGGCCGAGCGGTATCTGGCCGAGTGGGGGCTCCGGCTCGACGGCGAGTCCAGGCACGGCGTGGTGTCCCTGGTGCTGCCCGTGGTCCGCGAGGACGGGACGAAGGCCGCGCTCAAGCTGCAGCCGGTCACCGACGAGAACGCCACCGAGGCCCCGGGCCTGGCCACGTGGGCGGGCGACGCGTCGGTGCTGCTGCTCGACTCGGACCCCGAGACCGGCACCCTGCTGCTCGAACGGCTCGAAGCCGACCGGTCGCTGTCGAGCCTGCCGGACGACATGGAGGCGATGGGCATCCTGGCGGATCTGCTGGCCCGGCTGACCGCCTATCCCGCGCCCGAGGGGATGCGCCGGCTGGGCGACATCGCCGGGGCCATGCTCGACGACGTGGACGCGGCCGTGGCGAAGCTGCCGCACGAGCGCAACCGCTACTGGATGCGCTGGTGCGCGGCGGCGGTCTCCGAGCTCGTCCCGGAGCCCGGCGACCGGCTGCTGCACTGGGACCTGCACTACGACAACGTGCTGGCCGCCGAGCGGGAGCCGTGGCTGAGCATCGATCCCAAGCCGCTGGCCGGCGACCCGGGGTTCGACCTGATGCCCGCGCTCGACAACCGGTGGGACGACGTGCTCGCCTCGGGCGACGTAACCCGGACGGTGCTGCGGCGCTTCGACCTGATGGTGGACCGCCTCGGCCTCGACCCGCGCCGGGCGGCGGGCTGGACGCTCGGCCGGGCGCTGCAGAACTGCCTCTGGGACGTGGAGGACGGCGGGGACGGCACGGACGAGTTCATCCAGATCCAGCTCGCCGTGGCCGAGGCCGTGCGGCGACGCCAGTGAGGCCGGGTCAGATCGTCAGGACGATCTTGCCCTGGCCGTGGCCGGTCTCGATCTCCCTGTGCGCGTCCGCGGCCTCGGCCAGCCCGTACGCCCTGCGGATCGGGAACGCGAACCGGCCTTCGGCGTACAGGGCGGCGTAGCGCCCGAGCCGCTCCGCGGTCCGCTCCCCCCGCACCACCTGGACGCCCAGCCCGTCCGCCTTGGCGTGCTCGACCAGGGTGACGATGCGCCCGCGGCCCTTGACCAGCTCGATCGAGACCTCCAGGGCGTGCCCGCCGGCGCCGTCCAGCGCCGCGTCCACGCCGCCGGGGGCGAGCGCGCGCACCCGGTCGGCCAGCCCGTCCCCGTACGCGACGGGGACGGCGCCGAGGTCGCGCAGGTAGTCGTGGTTGACCTCGCGGGCCGTGCCGATCACGGTGGCGCCGCGCCTGCGCGCGATCTGCACGGCCGCCGTGCCCACCGACCCGGCCGCGCCGTGCACCAGCAACGTCTCGCCGTCGGCCACGCCGAGCCCGTCGATGGCCAGCTCGGCGGTCTGTACGCCCGCGGTCAGCCCCCCGGCCACCTCCCAGGGCACCCCGGCCGGCTTGGCCACCACGTCGGTCCCCGCGACCACGATGTACTCCGCGTAGGCGAACAACCGGGAGAACCCGAGCACCTCATCGCCCGCCGCCACCCCGGTCACGCCCGCGCCCACCTGGTCCACCACGCCCGCGAACTCGTTGCCCGGGATGCGCGGGAAGCCGATCTCGCCCAGGTACGGCGGCAGCCACCCGGCCCGTACGGCCGCGTCGAACGGCTGCACGCCGGCCGCCCGCACCCGTACCCGCACCTCTCCCGGGCCGGCCTGCGGGGCCGGCAGCTCCATCACCTTCAGCACGTCGGGGCCGCCTGGTTCGGCGAAGGCCGCCGCTCTCATCACTTCGCTCATGGGCCCAGCCTGCTACCTCAACTTAGGCTGAGGTCAAGTGTCCTCATTTATCAGACTGTTTCGGGAACTTTCGCCTTTAGTTGCTCTTTATCTAGATATAGTCCGTCAGGACATCACCGGGGGATGGGGTACACCGAGGCGGTATGGCCGACTTCATACACACCGCACTGAGCTTTCCAACTGTTCTTTTCAGCTTCCTTCTCGTCGTGGTCATCGGTTATTGGCTGACCGTCATCACCGGCCTGTTCGAGTTGGAGGACGACGCGACGTGGCTGGGCCTCGGCGGGGTGCCCGCCGGAATCGCGCTCTCGCTGCTGATCGCGCTGGCCTGGCTGCTCTGCCTGATCGGCAGCCAGGTGGCGAGTGGCGGCCCGCTGATCGCCGTCCCTTTCGCCGCCGCGGCCCTGAGCTGGCTCGCCACCCGTGGCCTGCTGGTTCCGCTGCGCAGGCTGTTCCCCGAGGGGGACCGGCACTCGCGCGGCGACTTCGTCGGCCAGATGTGCGTGATCCGCACCGGCGCGGCAACTCCTGACTTCGGCCAGGCGGAAGTCACCGCCGCCGACGGCTCGTCCGCGGTCGTGCAAGTCCGCACGACCGGACAGGACCGTCTCGCGCGCGGAGACAACGCACTCATCTTCGAATACGACAAAGACGGCGAATTCTTCTGGGTCATGCCCTACGAAAGTGAGCATTGATGGACGTCATCTCCACCGGCTTCGGCGTATTCCTCGCCGTCATCCTGATCGTCGTGATTGGCCTGCTCGTCGTCGTCGGCCGCCTTTTCCGCAAGGTGGAACAAGGCAAGGCGCTGATCGTGTCGAAGGTCAACAAAGTCGATGTGACGTTCACCGGCGCGGTGGTCCTCCCCGTCGTCCACAAGGCCGAGATCATGGACATCTCGGTGAAGACCATCGAGATCGAGCGGACCGGCCGCGAGGGTCTCATCTGCCGCGACAACATCAGGGCCGACATCAAGATCACGTTCTTCGTCCGCGTGAACAAGACCGCCGAGGACGTCATCAAGGTCGCCCAGGCCATCGGCACCGCCAGGGCCAGCGACGAGGCGACGCTGCAGGAGCTGTTCAGCGCCAAGTTCTCCGAGGCGCTGAAGACGGCCGGCAAGCACCTCGACTTCGTCGACCTCTACACCAAGCGCGACGAGTTCCGCGATGAGATCGTCCGGCTCATCGGCACCGACCTGAACGGCTACAGCCTCGAAGACGCCGCCATCGACTACCTGGAGCAGACCGCGCTGCTCCAGCTCGACAAGAGCAACATCCTCGACGCGCAGGGCATCAGGAAGATCACCGAGCTCACGGCCATCGAGCACGTGCGCACGAACGAGTTCCAGCGCAACGAGGAGAAGGAGATCACCCGGCAGAACGTGGACGCCCGCGAGGCCATCCTCGAGCTCCAGCGCCGCCAGGCCGACGCCGAGCTCAAGCAGCGCCGCGAGATCGAGACGGTCAAGGCCCGCGAGGAGGCCGAGATCGCCCGCGTGCAGGCCGAGGAGCGGCTGCGCGCGGTGGCCGCCAGCATCAAGACCGACGAGCAGCTCGGCGTGCAGCAGGAGAACCAGGCCCGCGAGATCGCGGTCGCCGAGAAGAACCGCGAGCGCGTGATCGCGATCGAGAGCGAGCGCATCGAGAAGGACCGCATCCTGGAGGTCATCGCCCGCGAGCGGGAGACCGAGCTGTCGCGCATCGCCAAGGACAAGGAGGTCGAGACCGAGAAGCGGTCGATCGCCGAGGTCATCCGCGAGCGCATCGCCGTCGACAAGACGGTCGCCGAGCAGGAGGAGAGCATCAAGCGGCTGCGCGTGGTCGAGGAGGCCGAGCGCACCCGCCAGAGCGTGATCATCGCCGCCGAGGCCGAGGCGCAGGAGAACCTGGTCAAGGACATCAAGGCGGCCGAGGCCGCGGAGGCGGCCTCCAAGTTCAGGGCCCGCGAGGAGCTCGTGCTCGCCGAGGCCAGGCAGCAGGCCGCCGAGCTCGACGCGCGCGCCAAGATCCGGCTGGCCGAGGGCATCCAGGCCGAGACGGCCGCAGGGGGGCTGGCACAGGTGCAGGTCAGGGAGCGCGACGCCGAGGCCATCGAGAAGGTCGGCCGCGCCGAGGCCCTGGTGCTGAAGGAGAAGCTCGCGGCCGAGGCCGAGGGCGCCAAGGCCATGGCGCTGGTCGAGGGCGACCGGCTCAAGGCCCGGGCCGAGGGTGAGCAGGCGATGGCGCTGGCCGGCGCGACCGCGGTGGGCGAGAAGCTGAAGGCCGAGGCCGAGGGCCTCACCCAGAAGGCGGCCGCGCTGGCCGCGCTGGACGAGGCCAGCAGGGGGCACGAGGAGTACCGCCTGCGCCTGGAGGCCGACAAGGAGATCCGGCTCAAGCACATCGACGTGTCCCGCCAGGTGGCGGAGTCGCAGGCCAGCGTGCTGGCCGCCGGGCTCGCCAAGGCGAACATCGACATCGTCGGCGGCGACACGATGTTCTTCGACAAGGTGGTCGGCTCGATCACCGCGGGCAAGGTGGTGGACGGCTTCGTGGACCACTCCGAGGTCGCGGGGGCGCTGGTGGCTCCGTACGTCAACGGGAGCGCCAGCCTGGCCGCCGACCTCGCCAACGTGATCGGCGGGGTGCGCAGCGAGGACCTGAAGAATTTGACCGTGTCCGCCCTGCTGATGCGGCTCATCCAGAACGGCGGCCCGCAGTCGACCGCGCTCGGCGAGCTGCTGGAGACGGCCCGCCGGCTGGGCGTGGCCGACTCCACGGTCGCCGCGCTGGGCAGCCCGGTCAGCGGCCCGGTCAGCGGCCCCGTCAACAGCGCGGTGAGCCTGTCCGGGGCGAAGGGCTGACGATCTGTGGGCACTCTGCAAGCGGGCACGGAGCTGGAGGCGGGGACGTACGAGGTCCTCAGGAACCGGCTCCAGGCCCAGGCCAAGGCGCTGGCGGCGGCGGCCGGGGCGCTCAACGGGCAGCGGCTGCGCGTCTTCGGCGGCGCGGAGCTGCGCCTGCTGGGCACCGAGCGGATCAGGACCGAGAACAACTGCGTCCCCAGGGACATCGTCTCCCTGGGTGACGTGATGCTGTTCGGCTACAACGTCTTCATCGGGCTCAAGCCGGAGACGGCGGTGGCCGACGTGTTCGCGGTGCACCGCTTCTCCAGGGACGGCGACGCCTTCCGGTTCGACGCCGACAAGCTGGAGACGCTGGATGACGCGGCGTTCAGGAAGGACTTCGCCGAGCTGTACCGCTATTACAAGGAGACGCGGCTGCAGCAGCTCAGGCGGGTGGACGGCAAGCTGCTGGCGGTGTTCCAGACGGGCCCGGCGGACCTGCGGGTGCTCCGCTGGACGGTCAGCAACGGCGGAGTCCCGAAATATGTGGACAACAGGGGGGAGCGTGATCACACCTTCCCCCCGTCCCACGACTTCGAGTGGACGCCGACCACCCGCGACGACCACGTGCTCGGCCGCCATCCGCACATCTCCATCGGCGGCGAGGTCTTCGTCGAGACCGTCGGCGGCGACCTGACCATCAAGATCGAGGACAACACGGAGTCCGGCGCGGGCATCTACGCCGAGCCGGTCAGCGAGCCGCTGCAGAGCCTGGCGGACGCCGACGTCGAGTACGCCCGCGTGGGCCCGCTCATCCTCATGCGGATCAGGCCGTACAAGGAGCCGGACTGGCGTCACCTGGTCTTCAACACCCGGACGAAGGCCGTGGTCCGCCTCGACGGCATCGGGCAGGCCTGCCAGCGCCTGCCCGAGGACCAGGGCCTGATCTTCCCCGGCGGCTACTACCTGACGACCGGGCTCAGCAAGACGTTCGACACGGACGTGACGGACCTGGAGTTCGAGCGGGTGGTCCGCTCGCCCAACGGCGAGGACGTCCTGTACGTCTTCCACGCCAGGGGCGACGGCCGCTCGCTGCTGCTGCCGTACAACGTGATCAGGAAGGAGGTGGCCAACCCCATCCTGTGCCACGGCTACTCGCTGTTCGACGACGGCACGATGGTGGTCTTCCGCGCCACCTCCGAGGAGCCGACCAGGGTCCACCCGATGCAGGTGTGGCAGACCCCGTACGTGTCCGACACCTACGCCGCCGCCCAGCCCGTGGGGACGGGCCCGCTGGAGCGCATCGGCAACGCCGAGCTCGTCCGCGGCATCTCCGACTGCCTGTCCGTGGCCCGCATGGTCGAGGAGATGGCGCCGTCGGCCGGGACGTTCGAGGGGCTGATCGCCGCCTGCACCCGGGCCTTCGACTCCTACCACTGGCTCGGCGAGCACGGCCTGGTCGGGCCGCTCACCGACGTACGCGCCACCGCCGAGC
This sequence comes from Nonomuraea zeae, assembly GCF_005889725.1. GTDB lineage: Bacteria > Actinomycetota > Actinomycetes > Streptosporangiales > Streptosporangiaceae > Nonomuraea > Nonomuraea zeae. The sequence continues at coordinate 45,588 of NZ_VCKX01000043.1, read as the reverse complement.
AGGTGCTCGACGAGTACGAGAACGTCGAGCAGCTCACCCGGCTGGCGGCGCAGACCCTCGCGGAGGCCGAGGAGGAGACCACCCACCTGGTACGCCAGGCCAGGGCCGACCTCCCGGTCACCGCCGACGCCTGGGTCACCACGCTGGCCACGCTGCGCAGGGCCCAGGGGCACCTGGTGACGCTGCGCGAGGTCCGCTACATCGACCTCACCGCGCTCGACGGGCTGGCCGCCACCCTCGCGGAGGAGCTGGGCTCGGCCGGCCGGCGTGCGGTCGCCTTCCTGGAGGGCGCCGACGCGTTCACCGGCTACCACGCGGCCGTCGGCCAGCTGGCCGCCGACGCGGCCGCGATCGCCACGGTCGCCGAGTCGGCTCCCGTCGCGGACCGGCTCGCCGACCAGGCGGAGGGGCTGGAGGTGGTGACCGAGGTGGTCGGCTCGCTGGACATCGCCGACGCCACCGTCCGCACCTCCATCCTGGGCCGGATCGCCGAGGTGCTCGGCGGCGTGAACCGGGCCAGGGCCGTCCTGGACGGCCGCCGCCGCGAGCTGCTCGGCACCGAGGGGCGGGCGGCGTTCGCGGCCGAGTTCGCGCTGCTGGGCCAGGCCATCACGGGCGCGCTGGCGATGGCCGACACGCCGGACAAGTGCGACGAGCAGCTCGGCCGGCTGCTGCTCCAGGTCGAAAGCCTGGAGACGCGCTTCGGCGAGTTCGACGACTTCGCCACGCAGCTGTCCGCCAAGCGCGACGACGTGTACGAGGCGTTCTCGGCCCGCAAGCAGACCCAGCTCGACGCGCTGGCCAGGCGGGCCGACCGCCTGTTCGCCTCCGCCGAGCGCGTGCTGGGCGGGATCACCAGGCGGCTCGGCAGCCTGGGCTCGCTCGACGAGGTCAACACCTACTTCGCCACCGACCCGATGGTGGCCAAGGTCCGCTCGGCCGCCGCCGAGCTGCGCGGGCTCGGCGACGCCGTACGCGCCGAGGAGCTGGACGGGCGGGTCAAGTCGGCCCAGCAGGAGGCCGGACGCGCGCTGCGGGACCGGCTCGACCTGTTCTCCGACGGCGGCGAGACGCTGCGGCTCGGCCACCACCGCTTCGCCGTCAACACCCAGCCCATCGATCTGACGCTGGTGCCCCACGACGGCGCCATGCATTTCGCGATCACCGGAACCGACTACCGCGCGCCCGTGCCGGGCTCGTTCGCCGACACCCGGCCCTTCTGGGACCAGCTCCTGGTCTCGGAGACCCCGGAGGTCTACCGCGCCGAGCACCTGGCCGCCTCGCTGCTGGACTCGGTCTCGTCCGGCGCGCCCCTCGCCGACCTGGTGCGGCAGGCCGCCGAGTCCCGCTACGACGAGGGCTACGAGCGCGGCGTGCACGACCACGACGCCACCGCCATCCTGGACACGCTCGTACGGCTGCGCGAAGGGGCGGGGCTGCTGCGCTATCCGGCCGAGGCGCGGGCGATGGCGCAGGTGTACTGGGCGTTCGGCACGGACGACGTTTCACGTAAAACATTCGCCACCCGGGCCGGGTCGCTCGTCCGGGCACGCGCGGTCTTCGGCCGTACGCCCGCCCTCGACGCGCTGGCCGCGGAGCTGGGGGACGCGATCGCCGAGTTCGCGGCCACCCTGCGGCCGAACGCGGCCGGCCGTGCGGACTCGGCGGACCCGCGGGCGACCGCTGCCGGTCCTGCGGAGGCGGCCGTGGCGGCGCTGGCCGGGGAGTACCTGGTCGAGGAGCTGGGCGGGACCCCGGTGGGGTTCGTGACCAGCAAGGCCGCCCGCGACGTCCTCGACGGCTTCCGCCAGGCGCTGGGCCCGGTGAAGGCGCGCGAGTTCGAGGAGGACCTCAAGGCCGTGCCGCTGGCCGAGCGCCTGCAGCTCGCCCAGGCCTGGATCACCGCCTACCGCCAGGGCCCCGAGGTGGCCGAGGTCATCGCCCTGCAGCTGTGCGACCTGCCCCGCCACGACTCCAGCGCCGCCACCACGGAGACCGTTGAGGGCCTGCTCGGCGCCCACCCGCGCATCTCCGACCGCAAGCTGGAGATCAGGCTCGACGAGCTGCTCGCCAGGACGCGCAGGTTCGGGGCCGAGCGGGTCCCGGCCTTCCGCGCCTACCAGCGGCGGCGCGGCGAGCTGGTCGAGGCCGAGCGACGCCGGCTGCGCCTGGACGAGTACAAGCCCAAGGTCATGAGCGCGTTCGTGCGCAACCGCCTGCTCGATGAGGTGTACCTGCCGCTGATCGGCGACAACCTGGCCAAGCAGCTCGGCGCGGCGGGCGCGGGCAAGCGCACCGACCAGATGGGCCTGCTGCTGCTCATATCGCCGCCCGGCTACGGCAAGACCACGCTGATGGAGTACGTGGCCAGCCGGCTCGGCCTGGTGTTCGTCAAGGTGAACGGGCCCGCCCTGGGGCACGAGGTGACCTCGCTGGACCCGGCGGACGCGCCGGACGCGACGGCCAGGCAGGAGGTGGAGAAGATCTCGTTCGCGCTGGAGACGGGCAACAACACGCTGCTCTACCTGGACGACATCCAGCACACCTCGCCCGAGCTGCTGCAGAAGTTCATCTCCCTGTGCGACGCACAGCGCCGCATCGAGGGGGTCTGGAACGGCCGGACCCGCACCTATGACCTGCGCGGCAAGCGGTTCGCGGTCTGCATGGCGGGCAACCCGTACACCGAGTCGGGCCGGCGCTTCCGCATCCCCGACATGCTCGCCAACCGGGCCGACGTGTGGAACCTGGGCGACGTCCTGTCGGGCAAGGAGGACCTGTTCGCCCTGAGTTACGTGGACAACGCCCTCACCTCCAACCCCGTGCTCGCGCCGCTGTCCGGCCGCGACCGCTCGGACGTCGAGCTGCTCGTACGGCTCGCGCGCGGCGACACCACGGTCAGGGCCGACCAGCTCCAGCACCCCTTCAGCCGGCCCGAGCTGGACCAGATGCTCAGCGTGCTGGCCAAGCTGGTCCGGGTCCAGGAGGTCGTGCTGGCCAACAACCGGGCCTACATCGCCTCGGCCGCGCAGTCCGACGCCGCGCGCACCGAGCCTCCGTACCGGCTGCAGGGCTCGTACCGCAACATGAACAAGCTGGCCGAGCGCATCGTCCCGGCCATGAACGACGACGAGCTCGAAGCGGTGATCGACGACCACTACGCGGGCGAGGCCCAGACCCTGACCTCGGACGCCGAGGCCAACCTGCTCAAGCTCGCCGAGCTGCGCGGCCGGCTGACCCCGGAGCAGGCCGCGCGGTGGGCGGAGGTCAAGGCCGCCTACCTCAGGGGCAAGGCGCTCGGCGGGGCCGAGGACGACCCGATGACCAGGGCGGTCGGCGCGATCGGCCTGCTGGCCGACCGGGTCCACGAGGTGGGCACGGCGATCAGGGAATCGGAGCACTGAGCGGCAGCGGGACCGGGGCCCCGAGCGGCGGCGGATCGGAGCGCTGAGCCGCCGGCGTCCTGAGCCGGTCGACCAGGCGGCCTCAGGGCGTCAGGGCCTCTCGGCGGCTGGGCGGCTGGGCGTCTCGGCGGCTGGGCGTCTCGGCGCCAGAGCGCCAGGGCGTCAGGGTGCCTGTGCCACCAGTGCCTCGGTGGCCTCCCGCTGCAGCGCGGTGGCCCGGGTGATGAAGTCGAGGACCAGCTCCAGCTCGTCGTCGGTGTAGCGCTCGTACAGCCCGGACAGCGCCGCCACGAACGGCTCGAACAGCTCGGCGAACCCGGCCAGCCGCTCGTGGTTGATCTCGACGATGACCCGGCGCCGGTCCTTGGCGTCGCGCACCCGGCGCACCAGCCACTTGGCCTCCAGCCGGTCGATCAGCCCGCTGACCGTCGCGGGCGCCAGCCCCGCGTGCTGCCCGATCTCCCCCGCGGTCAGCGGCCCGAGGCGTTGCAGCAGGTCGAGGGTCTTCTCCTCGGTCATGCCCAGCCCCAGCCGCTCGCCCATGGCGCTGTGGTACATCACGGCGGCGTTGCTGTTCTCCCTGCCCGCCACGCCGAGCGCCTCCAGCAAATTCTTTCGGTGCTCCGAAATATCTCTGGACATCGCCGCTCCCGTCGCCATATATTTCGTTCGACCGAACGAAAGGTTACCACCATGAAAGCTCTGATCATAGGGTGCGGCATCGGTGGCCCCGTCACCGCGATGGCCCTGCGCGAGGTGGGCATCGACACCGAGATCTTCGAGGCGTACGGCCAGGGGGCGGAGGACGTCGGCTCGTTCCTGAACCTCGCCTCGAACGGCCTGGCCACCCTCCGCGTGCTCGGCGCGCACCGCAAGGTGCTCGCCTCCGCCATCCCCACCCCGCGGATGGTCATGTGGAGCGGCTCCGGCAAGCGGCTCGGGGAGGTGGCCAACGGCCTGCGCCTGGACGACGGCACCGTGAGCCACACCGTCCTGCGCTCCGACCTCTACCGGACCATCCGCGACGAGGCCGCCCAGCGCGGGATCCCGATCTCGTACGGCAAGCGCCTGGTCTCCTACGACGACCGGGGCACGGAGGTGGTCGCCACATTCGAGGACGGCACGCAGGCGAGCGGCGACCTGCTGATCGCGTGCGACGGCGTCCACTCGCGCACCAGGAAGATCCTCGACCCGCAGGCCCCCGAGCCGCGCTACAGCGGCCTCTACAGCTTCGGCGGGATCGTCAAGGACGCCGGCGTCACCGGTGAGCCCGGCGTGTACAACATGGTCTTCGGCAAGCGCGCGTTCTTCGGCTACAGCGTGGCGGAGTCGGGCGAGACCTGGTGGTTCGCGAACCTGCCCAGGCGGCTCGGCGACGTGCCGGCGGACTGGAAGCCGGTGCTGGTCCAGGCGTTCGAGGGCGACGCGAACCTCTCCGCCCGGCTCGTCGCCGGCAGCGACGTCGAGCCGGCCCTGCCCGTCCATGACCTGCCGCCGGTCCCCGTGTGGCACCGCGGCCGGGTCCTGCTCACGGGCGACGCGGCGCACGCCACCTCGCCCAGCTCGGGCCAGGGCGCCTCGCTGGCCGTCGAGGACGCGATCGTGCTGGCCAGGTGCCTGCGCGACAGCGGGGACCACCGGCAGGCGTTCGAGCGGTTCGAGGCCGAGCGGCGGCCGCGGGTGGAGCGGGTGGTGGCGTACTCGCGGACCATCAGCAACGGCAAGGCCGCGGGCCCGGTGGCCCGGGTCCTCCGCGACCTGATGCTGCCGATCTTCCTCAAGAAGAGCGCGAGCCAGGAGTCGCTCGCCTGGATGTACCGCTACCAGGCGAGCCTGTGACCCCGGCGCGCGCGGCAGTTCGATGCGGCGGGCGGTGGTCAGGCGACCTGGGCCAGGGCGTTCGACACGGCCTCCGCGCCGGCGGGCACCAGCGGCAGGCGCACGTCCGGGGTCGGGATCAGCCCCTGGGCGTGCAGCACGCCCTTGATCACCGTGGGGTTCGGCTCGGCGAAGAGCGCCGCGGACAGCTTGTTCAGCCGGTGACCGAGCGCCCTGGCCCGCTCCGCGTCCCCCGCCTGCCAGGCGTCCGCCAGCTCGACGAAGCTCGCGGTCTCCAGGTGCGCCGAGGCCAGGATCCCGCCCCCGGCACCGAGCGCCAGCAACGGCGACACGAACGCGTCGTCGCCGCCCAGCACCTCGAACCCGGCGGGCAGGTCCCCGAGCAGATCCACCGCGTCCTGGTCGATGCCGCCGGCCGCGTACTTCACACCGGCGATCCTCGGATGCGCCCCCAGACGCCGCAGCGTCGCGGCGCTGACCGCCTGCCCCGTCCGGTAGGGGATGTGATAGATCACCAGCGGCACCGGCGACTCCTCCGCCAGCGCCTCGAAGTGCGCGATCACGCCGCGCTCGCCCGGCCGCAGGAAGTAGGGGACGGTCACCAGCGCGGCCCCCACCCCATCGGGCAGATCCCGTAGCGCCCTGGCCGTCGAACGCGTGTCGTTCCCCGTCACGCCCACCGTCAGCAGCGCCTGCCGCTGCGCGCAGACCCGCGCGCAGACCTCGATCACCCGCGCCCGCTCCTCGGGGTCGAGCGCGGCCACCTCACCCGTCGTGCCCAGCGCGACCAGGCCGGCGGCGCCCTGGTCGAGCATGTGGGAGGCGAGCTTTTCTATGGCGTCCGCGGCCACCTCGCCCGACGGGGTGAAGGGCGTGACCAGCGGTACGTGGATTCCTCTGAGCATGCTTAGAGCGTGACCTGTGGCAACCCGTTAGGTCCAGCGCGGATTTCTTCGTTTGAGATTAAGCTCAGCTTATGCTGGATCCACGCAAGCTCCACCTCCTCCGCGAGCTGGCCAGGCGCGGCACGATCGCCGCGGTGGCGGAGGCGGTGACGTTCACGCCGTCCGCGGTCTCGCAGCAGCTCAGCGCCCTGGAGCGGGAGGCGGGCGTGCAGTTGCTGGAGCGTACCGGCCGCACGGTGACCTTGACGTCGGCCGGGCATGTGCTGGTGGAGCACGCGCAGGCCGTGCTGGAGCAGCTCGAACGCGCCTCGGCCGCGCTGGCCGCCGCGCGGGGCGGGCCTTCCGGGCCGCTGCGGATCGGCGCGTTCCCGACGGCGGCCCGCGTGCTGCTGCCGCCCGCCCTCGCCCGGCTGACCGGCGCGCACCCGGGGCTGGAGCCGATGGTCTCCGAGATCGACCCCGCCGACGTCTCGGCCGCCCTGCGCGCGGGTGAGCTGGACGTGGCGCTCGTCCACGAGTACGACTTCGTGCCGCCCGTCACGGACGCGGCCATCGAGGCGGAGGCGCTCTTCAGCGAGCCGATGTACCTGACCGACCGGCCCTCGATCGCCGCGGCCCACGCCGACTCGTGGATCACCAACAAGCCCGGCACCCTCTGCCACACCATGGCGATCAGGGCCTGCCAGGCGGCCGGGTTCGAGCCGATCGTGCGGCACCACATCGACGACTTCGACACCGTGCTGGCCTTCGTCGCGGCCGGCCAGGGCATCGCGATCGTGCCCCGGCTGGCGGCGATCTCCCCGCCCGGCGGGGTCGCGCTCACCCGGCTGCCGCTGAGCCGCCGCACGCTGGCGGCGTTCAGAAGGGGGAACGGGGAGCACCCGGCGATCAGAGCGGCCGTCGCCGCCTTCCACGCGGCAGTCGCCCACCTCCCGCTCTGAACCTCCTGCCACCTCCCGCTTTGAACCCCCGGCGACCTTCCACCCGCACGGGCGAGCGTCCGGCAGGCGAACAAGGGGCCGAGATCACTCCTCCCCCATCAGCCCCCTGACGATCGCGGCGAAGCTGGCCGCCAGCCCCTCGTACTGCCCGGCCCGCAACTGGCTCGCGACCGGCTCCATGTGCAGCGTGCCGAGCAGCATGTGCGCGATCTGCCCGGCATCCACGTCGGGCCGCCTCTCCGCGATCAGCTCCGACACGTGCCGGTGCCAGAACAGGTAGATCGGATTGGCCTCCCTGGGCTGCTCGGCGGCGGACTTCCTGGTGACCATCGCGTGCTCGTGCGCCGCCATGAGGTTCCCGTTGCGCGCCGCCAGCGCCGCCACCGCCGCGAAGAACGCCACCAGCCGCTCGGCCGGGCCGGCGCCGGGGCCGAGCGGCGGCGGCCCCTCGGTCACGGCCTGCTCCAGCTCCCGCGCCCGCTCGGTCATGAGCTCCAGCATGAGCCCCGTACGGCTCCCGAACCGGTGGAACACCGTCCCCTTCCCCACGCCCGCCGCACTGGCGACGCGCTCGACGGAGACCTGCTCGGGCGGATGCCGCCGCAGCAGCTCCTCGGCCGCCCGCAGGATCGCCTGCCTGTTGCGCGCGGCGTCGGCCCGCTCTCGACGTTCCATCAGGACATTCTTTCCCATGGACAAACTTGACCAGTGGTCCATATATTAACTGGACCACTGGTTCACTTGAAGGAGAAGAGATGCGCGCGATCGTCCTGACGGAGAAGGGCGGCCCCGAGAAGCTGGAGCCGGCGGATCTGCCCCGGCCCCGCCCGGCCGCGGGCCAGATCCTCATCCGCGCCCAGGCCGTGGGCGTCGGCTTCGCCGAGACGCAGATCAGGGCGGGGACGCTGCCGTTCCCGCTGCCGCTGCCCGCCGTGCTCGGCGCGGAGGCGGCCGGCGAGGTCGTGGAGGTGGGTGAGGGAGTCGACGAGACGCTGCTCGGCAGCGCCCGGGTGGGAGTGACCGGCGGCCTCGGCGCCTACGCCGAGTACGTGGCCATGCCCGCCGCCATGACCTGCCCAGTGCCGGACGGAGTGACCCCGGCGGCGGCGCTGGCCGTGGCGGCGCCCGGCGCGATCGCCCTCGGCCTGCTCCACCGGGCGCGCCTCGACGGCGGCGAGACCGTCCTCGTGGAGGCGGGCACCAGCTCGGTCGGGACCTACCTGGTGCGGCACGCCAAGGAGTTCGGCGCGGCCCGGGTGATCGCCACGGCGGGCTCGCCCGCCAAGCGGGAGCGTGCCGCCGCCCTGGGCGCGGACCTGGTGCTCGACCACGGCGCCCCAGGCTGGCAGGACAAGCTGCCCGGCGACGTGGACGCCGCCTTCGAGTCCATCGGCGGCACGTCGGCCAGGCGCGTGCTCGACCACCTCACCCCCGGCTCGGGCCGCCTGCTCTACTACGGGATGCTGAGCGGCGAGCCGGCCGCCGTCACCGCCGCCGACCTCATGGAACGCGGGGTGACGCTGATCGGGTGCAGCGGTCCGGGCTGGGCGGGGCAGGTCTTCGGCACGCACTATCCGGAGATGCTGGCCAGGCTCGCCTCCGGCCGGAGCGACGCCTACATCGACAGGACGCTGCCCCTGGAGCAGGCCGCCGAGGCCCATCGCCTGCTGGAGAGCCGCGCGGCCACGGGCCGGATCCTCCTGACCCCCTGACCGCCGCAGCCACGAGCCGTGGATCCCGCTGGGCCCCGGACCCCCTCGGCTCGCCTGCGGGCGTCCTCCTGAGGCCCGCTACCTGCCGAGGACCGCGTCGAGCACGGCGACGGCGCTGTCCTGGCCGCTGTCGTACTCGCCGGCCGTCACCGCCACGACCAGGTCCTCGCCAGGCACCACGAGCAGCCGCTGCCCGCCGTTGCCGATGCACTCGACCCAGTGGCGCTCCCCGGTGCTGACGTACCACTGGTAGCCGTAGCGGAAGTCGCCGTCGATCACCACATGGGGCCGCAGCATCTCCCCGAGCCATTCACCGGGCACGACGTCCCGGCCGCCGTCGAGCACCAGCCGGCCGACGGCGGCCAGGTCGACCGGCCGCAACCGCAGCCCCGACGCGGCCGCCTCCACCCCGTCATCTCCCTTGACCCACTCGAACTCGCGGATCCCCAGAGGCTCGAAGAGCACGTCGGCGGCATAGTCCGCGAGCGGACGGCCGGCTCCGCGCGCGATGATCCCGCCGATCAGCGCCGTGGCCCCGCCGCAGTAGCGCCACCGCTTGCCCGCCTCCTCGACGACGGGCCGCTCCAGTACATACCGGTACCGGTCGGGCGCCAGCTCCATCGCGATCTCACCGTTGGCCGGGTCCGTGTACGGCAGGTCCTCGTTCCAGTCGAGCCCGAGCGTCATGGTCAGCGCGTGCCCGACGGTCAGATGCGCCCGCGCCGGATCCTCCACCAGATCCGGATATTCCGGGAACTGCCGCATCAACCCCTCACCCGGCGACGGCACCAGCCCGTCCCGCAGCGCGATGCCGTACAGCAGCCCCACGACGCTCTTGGTGACGGAACGCAGGTCGTGCAGCGTGTCCCGGTCGAACTCGACATGCCCCAGCGGCACGTTGAGCCGGTGGTCCCGCCCGGCCCCGTACCGTTCGATGACGACCTCCCCGCCCCGCAGCACCACGAGCCCGTGCAGGTTCGGCGCCTTGCCGCCGCGCAGGACGTCCTCGACGCGCTCAGCCATGGTCACGATGTCTCCTCCAGAAAGTCGGGACATCTTGGCATATCGCCTCACACGGTGTCAGACACAAATTCGACGCCCCGCAAGGTAAGACGGCATCCAAGTAAGCAGCAGTCCTACTTAGCGGCATCGGCTGAGGAGAAGCCGTGGTGACTGGCGTTCCTGAGCCCGGCCGCGGACTCTTACTTGCCCGCGAGCACCGTCAGCGCGCGTCGCCAGGGGAAGTCATCGAAGTGGTCAGCACCGTCGCTCGGCGGGTGCGGCTCGAACTCCCCCGGCCCGAACAGCACCCGCACCCCCTCCGACCGCAGCCCTTCGACGCTGCGCAGGAAGGGCGCGCGAGCGGCCAGGGCGCTGTTGACGAAGGGCAGCACGACGACGGGAATGCCCAGCCCCGGGGCTTCGGCCAGGACGCCGAGCGGGTAGGTGTCGGCGATGCCCGCCGCGAACTTGTTGATCGTGTTGTAGGTGGCGGGCGCCACGATGATCGCATCGGCCCTGGGCGGGCGCGGCTCGGACGGCTTGCGGTACTGGCTGCGTACGGGCCGGCCGGTCTGGCTCTCCAGCGACGCCACGTCGATGAAGGCGAGCGCGGACGGCGTGGCGACGATCTGGACGGCCCAGCCCTCCTCCTGCGCCATGGCGACGAGGCGACCGGCCTGCGCGGCCGGCCCGGCCGCGCACACGACGAGATAGAGGATCCTGCCCGGCGATGCGGTCACGCGACGGCTCCCTCAGGTTCGCGGGCCAGGCGGCGGCCCGCGCTGATCGCCCAGCATGCCAGGCGCCGCCGCACGCCCGCGCGGCAGGGACGGCAGGGGACGGCAGGGGACGGCAGGGGACGGCTTCGGCCGCGCGGCTGAGAAGGGCCTCAGGGTTTCTCAGGTGCGGCACAGGGTTTCTCAGCCGTGGCACAGCGCTCTGGCCGCAGGCTGGGAATCATGGATCAACTCATGCGCAACCCGGCCGTCGAGCAAGGACTGCTGCGGGTCGAAGCCAGGATCCGCCGCCTGAGCGGCTCGTCCGCGCTGCCGGGGATCAACGCCGGCGCCGAGCGCATCGTCACGGCCGGGGGCAAGCGGCTGCGGCCGGCCATGACGCTGGCCACCGCACTCGCGCTCGGCAAGACGCCCGACCGCCGGGTGATCACCGCCGCCGCCTGCGTCGAGCTCATCCACGCCGGCTCGCTCGTGCACGACGACCTCATGGACCAGGCCAGTGAGCGCCGCGGCACCAGGACGCTCAACGCCGAGCTCGGCGACGGGAAGGCGCTGGTGATCGGCGACTTCATGCTGGCCAGAGCCGGGCTGGCGGCCATCACCGCCGTCTCCAGGCCGGTCGCGGAGGTGCTGGCCGCCACCGTCGTCGAGCTGGCGGAGGGGCAGTACCTGGAGACGACCGACCTGTACGACACCGCTCGCACCCCCGAGAGCGCGGTCAGGTCCATCACCGGCAAGACGGCCGCGCTGTTCAGGGCCGGGTGCCTGGTGGCGGCGCTCTGCGCGCGGGCCCCGGCCGAGGAGCGGGCGCGGATGGCGGCGTACGGGGAGAAGTTCGGGCTGATCTTCCAGGTGCTCGACGACCTGCTCGACCTGACCGCCTCCAGCGCGCAGCTCGGCAAGCCCGCGGGCAACGACCTGCGGCAGGGCGTCTACAGCCTGCCCGTGCTGCTCGCCGACGCCGGCATCCACGACCTGCTGGGCCGGGGCATGAGCGACGAGCAGGTGGCGGAGGTCCTGCGCAGGCTGCGGGCGAGCAAGATGGTGGACAACACGATCGAGTACTGCCGTGGCCTGGCCTCCGACGCGCTGGCCGCCCTGCCGGTGATCCACGACCAGGAGATGGCGAGCATCCTGTACGCACTCCCGACCGCCTACATAGACCGCGTAGCCGGCCTGGCCCGCCTGACCCCGGTCGGTTGAGATTTGTTGGAACAATTGGTAGAAATCATCGTCATTTCTCGGAAAGAGTGCTCATACTGGAGGTACTCGCCCCAGGAGCACGCTCATGCGGAAGACCCCCCTTCGCCTGATCCGGGAGGACGAGCTGGCGCCGAGCCAGTTCCTCCAGCTCGCCGCGGTGGACTTCACCGGCATCTACGCCGTCCATCTCGCCGCCAAGGAAGAGCGGCTGAAGATGACCAGGCTCGCCCTGAGCCTGCTGTCTGGACCGTTCCTGGCGGCGATCGCCCTGGCCAGCGCCAAGGTCGTCTACCCGCAGAGCCTGACGGAGTGGCACCGGGTGCCGTGGTACCTGTTCGCCCTGGTCACGGCGTTCGGCCTGCTCAGCGTCCTGCCGTTCCTGCGGCTGATCGAAGCGGTCAACGCCCACGCCAGGACGGCACGGGCGATCAACAACTTCCGCCTGCTGTACGCGACCAGGCTCAGAACCACGCTCGGCTGGAGCCCGAACCTGCCCATCGACCCCGGCTTCCCCGAGACGTACGCGCCGCTGGCCTGGCCCGGCGTCAACGTCATGATGCTCTCGCTCGTCAACTCCACCTACCTGACCGTCGGAGTGCTCGGCCTCGGCAGCCAGGAGCCGAACGTGCTCCTGCTCATGACCGGCATCCTGCTCGTCACGTTGATCCACTACGCCGTCTACTACGTGCGCTGCAACGTGACCAGAAGGCGCCGGCTCCCGCACAACCCCTACGAATTCCCGAATCTGGAGACCTGAATGTCCGGCCCACCGCAATGGGCGTCGTGTGGGGAGGCGTGGATCTGGTTGATGCGCCATGTCTGGTCGGCGGGCACGATCGCCCTCGACGACCGTGGCCCCGTGATCGAGGGGCCGTCCGTGCTGTTCGAGATCGCGCGGGTCGGCAGGGACGATCCGATCATCAGGCGGTACGGCGACGCGGCCCTGCTGGAGCTGTACAGCAGGAAGTTCAGCGAGGAGGTGATCGTGGCGCCGTTCAAGTACAGCTACGGGGCCAGGATCAGGGGCCAGCTCGCCTGGGCGGCCGACCTGCTGCGCGCAAAGCCGTACAGCAAGAGCGCGTGGATCTCGCTGACCACTCCCGGCGAGCCGTACGACGCGGTGCCCTGCCTGATCGGCGTGGCGTTCCGGATCAGGGAGGACACGCTCGTCATGACGGCGACGTTCCGCTCCCAGAACGCCTACACCAGCTACCTCAACTACGTGCCGCTCGCCGACGTGCACGCGGGGATGGCTCGGAGCCTGCGGCTGGAACGCGGCCCGATGCGGGTGTTCGTGGACGTCCCGCACCTCTACCTGGCCGACAGCCCCCGGGTGCTCGCGCTCATGCGCTCTTCGGCGTCTCGGCCGACGTGAGCGGCGCCGCGATCTCCTCCAGCCCCTTGCGCTCGGCCTTGACCCCGAGGAACAGCTCGACCAGCCCGCCGGCGATCATCACGATCGCGCCGATGGTGAACGCCAGCGCCGTGTCCCCCGGCACGCCGGTCTCGACCAGCGAGGCGAAGACGAGCGGGCCGGCGATGCCGCCCGCGCCCGTGCCGATCGCGAAGAAGAACGCGATGGCCATCGCCCTGGTCTCCATCGGGAAGATCTCGCTGACGGTCAGGTAGGCGGAGCTGGCCCCGGCCGAGGCCACGAACAGCACCGCGCACCAGCAGGCGGTCAGCGTGACCGCGGTGAGGACGCCCTGGTTGAACAGCCACGCCGTGCCCAGCAGCAGGACGCCGGAGCCGATGTAGGTGGCCGAGATCATCGGCACCCTGCCCACGGTGTCGAAGAGGTGGCCGAGCAGCAGCGGGCCGAGGAAGTTGCCGACCGCGATCACCGCGAAGTAGTAGCCGGTGTAGGTGTCGATGTTGAAGAACGTGGACAGGATCTGCGCGTACCCGAAGGTGATCGCGTTGTAGAGGAACGCCTGGCCGATGAAGAGCGACAGCCCGAGCACCGTCCGCTTGGGATAGAGGGCGACCATCGTGTGCGCGATCCGGACGAACCCGATCGACTTGCGCTGGTGGATGGTCGTCGTCCCGGCCGGCTCCGGCAGGTCCCGCCCGATCTGCCGCTCGATGTCGCCGACGATCTCCTCGGCCTCCCGGTCCTTGCCGTGGATGAACAGCCAGCGCGGGCTCTCCGGCACGTGCCGGCGTACGAGCAGGATGGCCAGGCCCAGCACCACGCCGAGGCCGAAGGCGACGCGCCAGCCGATGTTCACCGGCAGGTCGTTGAGCAGGGGCACGGTCAGCAGCGCGCCGCCGGCGGCGCCGAGCCAGTAGCTGCCGTTGATGATGATGTCGATGCGTCCCCGGTGCCGGCTCGGGATGAGCTCGTCGATGGCCGAGTTGATGGCCGCGTACTCGCCGCCGATCCCGAAGCCCGTCATGAACCTGAACAGCAGGAACCACCACGCGCTGAAGGAGAAGGCCGTCATCAGCGTCGCCGCCAGATAGACGACCAGCGTGATGATGAACAGCTTCTTCCTGCCGAACCTGTCGGTCAGCCAGCCGAAGAACAGCGCCCCCGTACAGGCTCCCGCCACGTAGAGCGCCGCCGCCACGCCCGCCACCTGCGCCTGGGTGATGTCGATGCCGCTGCCGGGCTTGGCCAGCTGCGCGGACAGGTTGCCGACGATGGTGACTTCGAGCCCGTCGAGGATCCAGACCGTGCCGAGGCCGATGACGATCATCCAGTGCCAGCGGGACCACGGCAGCCGGTCCAGCCGGGCTGGCACCTTGGTGCTGATCGTGCCGGTTTCCACGTCGCTCATAAGGTCATCTCGATACCCGCCGAGCGCGGGGCAAACGTTCTCAGACGGCAGGCTTCCTGGCCTCCAGGAGCGTGGTGCCGAACCACGGGCCGCCGTACCAGAACCGCCAGCCGAGGTCGCGCCGCCTGATGTCGATCACGCCGAGCTCGCGCAGCACCGACTCGTACGCCGGCGTGTGCTGGAAGTCGGCGACCAGCATCAGCCCGCCGGGCCGCAGCACCCGGTGCGCCTCGCGGACGGCCTGGGCCCGACCCTCGTCGTCGGCGATGTTGTGCACGGCCAGGCTCGACGTCACCACGTCGAACGAGTCGTCGCCGAACGGCAGGTCGCGCATGTCCCCCGTCACCAGCTCCACCCGGTCGGAGACGCCCTCCGCCTCGGCGTTCTCCCTGGCCACCGGCTCGTCGTTGCCCGACTGGTCCTTCGAGCGCCACAAGTCCACGCCGGTCGCCCGGCCCGTGTCCAGCCGCTCTGCCGCGAGCAGCAGCACCGCGCCCCGGCCGCAGCCGAGGTCCAGCAGCTGCTCGTCGCCGGACAGCCGGTCGAGCTCCTCCGCCCAGACGGCGAACTTGCCGCGCCTGGTCGTGTAGACGTAGCTGGCGGCACTGGCCAGCGTGTAGAGCCCGCCGAACAGGAAGGCGATCCCGGCGGGGATGATGTCGAGGCTGAACGAGGCCGCCGCCAGTGCCAGCAGGACGAGCGCTCCGAAGAGCAGCCCGGCCAGGGCCCAGGGTGCGTCGAACCCGTAACTTCCGTGTCGCTTGCGCACAGTCACGTTATATCTCAAGGTGGTGTTGACTGGGAATTGACCAGACCCTTCCCCTTCGCACCGTCAATCACGCATTACCCATTACTAAGGTGGCTTGGATGGGCACGCAATGGGGGTTTGACCAGGCATGATAGGGAAAGAACGCGGATTCGGCCTGGGCGCCAGCATCGCGCTGACACTGTGTTCGGCGCTGCTGTGGGGGGTGGCTCACCTGGCCGCCGAACGTCGTAAGACCGGCTTGGCGCTGATGGCCGCGTACGTCCTGATGCTCGCCGGTGTGCTCACCGTCTTCACCGCGTTCAGCGCCAATCTCCTGTCACTGGCGGTCCAGCCGCGCTGGCTCATCGTGCTCACCGTCGCGCTCGTGGTGATCGCGCTCATCTGGACCGCCGTGATCGTCTGGTCCTTCGTCCTGGTGCGCCCCGACCGCTCCGACGCCGTCGGCCGCTTCCTGACCACGACCTTGACCGTGGCGCTCTGCGCGCTCGTCCTGGCTCCCACAGCCTACGCCACGAGGCTCGCCTATCTCTCGCGTGACGTCGTCAACAGCCTGTTCACCACGACGAGCAACAGCCCCGTCGTGGCCGACGACCCGTTCAACGGCGCCGACCGGGTCAACTTCCTGCTCCTCGGCGCGGACGCGGCGCCGGGCCGGCCCGGAGTGCGTACCGACAGCATGACCGTGGCCAGCGTGGACACCGCGACCGGCGCGACCACCCTGTTCGGCCTCCCGCGCAATCTCCAGCAGGTCGAGCTCCCCGAGGGCCCGGCCAGGGATCGCTTCCCCTACGGGTTCACCGGCAGCGGCCCCGACACCCCCGGCCTGCTCAACGAGGTCTTCCAGTTCGCCGAGGACAACCCGGACATGGTGCCCGGCGTGCCGCGCGGCAAGCGCGGCCCGGCCCTGCTCAAGCAGACCATCAGCGACATCCTCGGCATCGACGTGGATTACTACGCCATGGTGGACATGAAGGGCTTCGCGGAGATCGTGGACGCCATGGGCGGCGTGCGGGTCACCATCAAGGAGCCCATCGTGTACGGCCGTTACCGCGAGGGCCTGCTCGCCGCCGGCACCCGCAAGCTGTCCGGCCAGGAGGCCCTCTGGTACGGCCGCTCCCGCACCGACAGCGACGACTACGTCCGCATGGGACGCCAGAAGTGCCTGCTCAACGCCGTCGCCAAGCAGGCCGACCCGATGACCGTGCTGAACAGCTTCGAACGCCTGGCCGCCGCCACGAAGCGCGCCATCTCCACCGACATCCCGCAGAACCTCCTGCCCGCCATCGTGGACCTGTCGCAGAAGGTGAAGGACGCCAAGATCCGCAGCCTCAGCTTCGTGCCGCCGCTGATCACCACGGCCGACCCGGACTGGTACCTCATCCGCCACAAGGTCGCCCAGGCCCTGGACGAGCACTCCTCGACCAAGCCCGCCACCGCCTCGCACACCCCCTCGGCGACGCAGAGCCCGGACGACCCGATCAACCTCGACGCCACCTGCGGCTGAACACGCCCCTCGCGGCCGAGCACGCCCCTCGCGGCCGAGCACGCCACCCCCGGCTGAGCACGCCACCCGCGGCCGAGCACGCCACCTCCGGCTGAGCACCCGGCGGCACGGGCCGCACCGGCCGCCACTCCCGGCGCGCGCCGATCCGCCATCACCCATGCACGGAGTGTGGCATGATGGTGCCACCCAAGCGGAAATGATTTTCATACTCATCGGGAGTGCTCGTGAGAGTGGCATTCGTCGGCAAGGGCGGCAGCGGCAAGACGACGATGTCGGCGCTGTTCGCCAGGCACGTGGCGCACCAGGGCGGGCCGGTGGTCGCCATGGACGCCGACATCAACCAGCATCTGGCCCTCGTGCTCGGCCTCGACCGCCAGCCCGAGCCGCTCGGTGCGCACCTCACCGAGATCAAGGACCGGCTGCGCGGCTCCAATCCCCGCATCCCCTCCGCGGACGCCATGGTCAAGACCACCCCGCCCGGGCGCGGCTCCACGCTGCTGAGCTTCGACGACCTGGCCGCCGACCCGTACGCCCTGACCACCCCCGACGGCCTGCGCCTGCTGGCCACGGGCCCGTTCAGCGAGGACGACCTGGGCGTGGCCTGCTACCACTCCAAGGTCGGCGCGGTCGAGCTGCTGCTCAACCACCTGATCGACGGTCCCGGCGAATACGTCGTGGTGGACATGACCGCCGGGGCCGACTCCTTCGCCTCCGGGCTGTTCACCCGCTTCGACCTGACCTTCCTCGTCGCCGAGCCGACCAGGCAGGGCGTGAGCGTCTACCGGCAGTACCGCGACTACGCCGCCAAGTACGGCGTGGCCCTGGCCGTGGTCGGCAACAAGGTCCACGGCCCGTCGGACGTCGACTTCCTGCGCGAGCACGTCGGTGACGACCTGCTCACCTGGATGGAGCATTCGTCCGCCGTCCGCGCCATGGAGCAGGGCCGCCACTTCACGCTCGACGACCTGGAGCCGGCCAACGCCGACGCGCTGTCGGCGCTCCGCAAGACCCTCGACGAGCAGGAGAAGGACTGGGCGCGCTTCGGCCGCCAGGCGATCGAGTTCCACCTGCGCAACGCCCGCGCGTGGGGCAACGACCGGACCGGTTCCGACCTCTCCGAGCAGATCGACCCGGACTTCGTGTTCGGCCCTTGACCACATGACTGTCCCCCCTTCAGTCATGGAACGCCCATTTACCCACATTTAGCGTGAAGATGATCCCTTTCGAGAGGAGACAGCATGTCGCTGACCGTTCCGAACGATCTGCTCGACCAGGCCAAAGCCGGTGACGTGGACGACTCGGCGTTCATCGCGTGCGTCCGGGACTCGCTGCCCTACGCGTGGTCGCTGATCAGCGAGCTGGTCAAGCAGCGCGAGCACAGCGGAGCCGAGTTCGCCGACAACCAGGTACCACCGCCGTCGGAGGAGGCTCGGGGCCAGCTCCTTCGCTGCCTGGCGAGCGACGCGATGCGCGCCGCGGTGGAGCGCCACTTCCAGGTACGGCTGGCCTTCCAGAACTGCCACCGGGTAGCGGTCTTCGACCCGGCGGCCACCGAGGCACTGCTCGACTTCGTCACTCCGAGAGCTCAGATCCTCAACCAGAAACCGGAGCTGGTTGACTGCTGAACCACGTCCGGCGAGCCGGCCCGCCCGGCTCGCCGGACCTCTCATCCGGAGAGCAGCGGCAGCACCTCGGCGCCGAATCTCCGTATATTCTCCAAAATCCGCTGATGCTCCCCGATCCCCTCCATCATCACGATAAAGCGATCGATTCCGGTGGCTTCTGCCGTGCGCAGCAGCGTTTCAGCGCAATGCGCGGCTGACCCGACTGGGTGAATACGAGTCAACATATCCACATATTTCTGGATATCTCGTGCAGGTCGGGCCCGATCGTCCACCGGGACATATCCAGCCAGCCCCGGCCCGAGCCACGCCGGCATCGACTCCCTGAGCTCCCGCACCGCTTGCGCCGTCGAATCGGCGACGTGAGCGACGCCCGCCGCCACATGCCCGCCGCCCGCTCCCCCGTGCGCGGCTCCCCCGTACGCGTCGACCATCGCCGCCTTCTCCGCGTCACCGATGTGCATCCCGAGCAGCATCGGCAGCCCCCGCTCGGCCGCCAGCGCCACGGTCGGCCCGGACGTACAGGCGACCACGGGCCGCAGCCGCGCCTGCGGCACCATCCGGACCTCCCTGAACCGGAAGAAATCCCCGTCGGCCGCCACCGCGCCGCCGGACAGCGCGTCGAGCAGGACGTCCAGCGACTCCGCGAACCCCCGCTCGAACCGCTCCAGCCCCGTCCCGAACACCTCCAGATCCACCCACGGCCCGCCCCTGCCGACCCCGAGCGTGAACCGCCCGCCGGACAGGTGGTGCAGCATCGCCGCCTGCTCGGCCAGCGCCACGGGATGCTGGGTGGACAGCACGCTGACGGCGGTGCCCAGCCCGATGCGCGAGGTCCTGCCCGCGGCCACGGCCGCCAGCGTCGTCGCGGACGGGCACACGCCGTAAGACATGAAATGGTGCTCGGCTATCCAGGCGTCGTCGAATCCCGCCTTTTCCGCCGCCACAATCAGATCTACGGCGTCGGCCAGCACCCGCCCGGATTCCTGACCGGGAAATCGCGCCGCGAGGACGAAGATGCCGATCCGCATTCAACCGATGATGGCCGAGCCGGAACGCCCGCCGAGCCCGTTCATCCGAAAAGGCTGGCCTGACCCTCGCCGGCCAGCGGGTCGCGGTGCAGTTTCAGGTGCCGCCACCGCGGCAGGTCGTCCAGGTAGGACCAGGAGAGCCGATGATGCGGGGTCGGGCCCAGCCTGGCGAGTGCCTCCTGGTGCAGCGGGGAGGGATAGCCGGCGTTCTCCGCGAAGCCGTACTCGTCGCAGCCGATCGTCGCCATGTAGGCGTCGCGGCGTACCTTGGCCAGGACGGACGCGGCCGCGACCGAGATGCTCGCCGCGTCCCCCTTGACCTCCAGCCGGACCGGCCACGGCGGGCCGATGTAGTCGTGCTTGCCGTCGAGGATCACCGCGTCCGGCCGCACCGGCAGCGCGTCCAGCGCCCGCCTCGCGGCCCGGCGCAGGGCCTCGGTCATGCCGAGCGCGTCGATCTCCTCGTGCGTGGCCTCACCGAAGGCGGCGCCCGCCACCCAGGAGGCCAGCTCCTCGGCGAGCGGCCCGCGCCGGGCGGCGGAGATCTGCTTGGAGTCGGTCAGCCCGGCCGGCGGCGGCGACAGGTCGGTGACGACGGCGCAGACCGTGACGGGGCCCGCCCAGGCGCCGCGGCCCACCTCGTCGATGCCCGCGACCGTCCTGGTGCTCGGCTGGGCGAGCAGGAGGTGCTCGATGTCGTACGTCGGCGCCATAGGCGCACACGTTAGCGGTCCGCCGGGCTCACCGGCTCCAGGTCGGCGGCGATGTAGCGGGCGGCCACGTGGATCGCGCGCAGCGTCACCGAGACCGAGGGCCGGTGGACGCTGGAGCCGCGCGCGACGGCGTGCACCTCGCGCCCGACCGGGTTGCCGGGGAACTCGCGCACGGCCAGGCCGCGCACCCCGGCCGCGAGCGCGAGCGCGGGCACGGCGGCGATGCCGATGCCCTTGGCGACCAGCGACAGGATGGTCCCCAGCCCTTCGAACTCCCACGGCGTCGGCCGCGTGCCGCCCACGTCCACGAAGAGCCGGTCCACCGCGAGCCGCGAGGGCTCGCCGTCGGGCGTCGCCATCCACGGCTCGTCGCGCAGCTCGCGCAGGTCCAGCGGCACCTCGGGGTCGGCCAGGCGGTGCTTGCGCGGCACGACCAGCACCAGCGGGTCCTTCAGCAGCCGGAAGACCCGCAGGTTCTCGCTGTCGCGCACCCTGCCGTACCAGTCGTCGACGAGCGCGATGTCCACCTCGCCCGACTGCACCTCCCGCATGCCGCGCCCGGAGCGGCTCTGCCCCAGTCGCAGGGTCAGCTCCGTGTGGCGGCGCAGCGAGCGCGCGAGCGCGGGCGCGAACGCCACCGCCGCCGTCGGGAACGCGGTGACCACCACCCGCCCTGCGGGCGTTCCCGCATGGGCTGAAAGGTCGGATTCGGCCTCCTCGACCATTGACAGGATGCGCTCCGCGTGAAGGACCAGGCGACGGCCCGCATCGGTCAGTTCGGCGCTGCGGGCGGTCCGGTCGATCAGAGCCGTGCCCGTCTCGCGCTCCAGCGCGACGAGCTGCTGGGAAACGGCCGAAGGACTGTAGCCGAGCGACTCGGCGGCAGCCGCGATGCTGCCCCTGCGGGCAAACTCGCAGATCAGCACCAAACGTCGCAATTCGAGCATCAGACTTCCTTATGCCTACCCACACTAAGCCTCGCTTGTGGTGATGCCTTCATCCAACCACGCTGGGAACGTGACAACCATGAGCGTGACCCTGTCCGCCACTCTGGCGGCCAACGAGGACATCGAGCGAAGACGGCGCGCCGGGGAACGCGTGCTGCACCTGGCCTTCGGCGAGGCCGGTCTGCCCGTCCACCCGGCGCTGCGCGACAGGCTGGCCGCCGCATCAGAGCGCAACGGCTACGGGCCGGTCGCGGGGGCGTCCGGGCTCCGGGCGGCGGCAGCGGGCTACTGGACACGGCGGGGGCTCGTCACCGACCCCGAGCTGGTCGTCTGCGGGCCGGGCAGCAAGTCGCTGCTGTACGGCCTGATCCTGGCGATCGGCGGAGACATCGTCCTGCCCATGCCCAGCTGGGTCAGCTACGCCGCGCAGGCCGATCTCGTGGGCTCGCGCCCCATCCTGGTGCCCGCACCACCAGGAGAGGGCGGAGTGCCCGACCCCGACCTGGTCGCCGCGCAGGTGCGGCAGGCCAGGGCCGAAGGCAGGACCGTGAACTCGGTCCTGGTGACGCTGCCCGACAACCCGACGGGACGGCTGGCCACGCCCGAGACCGTACGCCGGCTCGCGGAGGTCGCCAGGGACCTCGACCTGACGATCATCTCGGACGAGATCTACCGCGACCTGATGCACGACCCGGACGTGCCCTACACCTCGCCCGCCGACGTCGCGCCCGAGCGCACGGTCATCACCACCGGGCTCAGCAAGAGCCTGGCGCTGGGCGGCTGGCGGATCGGCGTGGCCAGGCTGCCCGAGGGCGCGCATTCGCTGCGCCAGCGGGTGCTCGCGGTGGCCAGCGAGATCTGGTCGGCGCCCGCGGCGCCCGTGCAGGAGGCCGCGGCCTACGCCTTCGGCGATCCGTACGAGCTGACCGAGCGCATCGAGCTCAGCCGGCGCCTGCACGGGACGGTCGCGCGGGCCGTGCACGACCGGTTCGCCGAGATCGGGGCCTCCGTGCCCACCCCGCAGGGCGGCTTCTACCTCTATCCGGACCTGAGCCATCTACGGCTCGGCGGCTCGACCGAGATCACCAAGATCCTGCTGGAGGAACACGGCATCGGGGTGCTGCCCGGACACGCCTTCGGCGACGATCCCTCGGCGGCCAGGGTACGGGTCGCGGTGAGCCTGCTCTACGGAGAGACCACCGAGGAGCGGCTGGCCGCTCTGACCAGCCCCGATCCGCTGAGCCTGCCCTGGATCGCGGCCAATCTGGAGTTCCTTTCCACGGGTCTGAGCCGGCTTTCGCCGGTCCGGAGCCGTACGGCGCGTGAACGAGGCCCGGCGCTCGTTCCGCTGCCGTGTCACGGTTAGGCGAATCTTTCCCCAAGAGCGGGTTTACCATCCCCCAAAAGGGGCCTCTGACCTGCGGAAACGCCATGTTTGCAAAAAGCGGCAAAACATGAGTCTGACAGCCTGGTTACGTGCACGCCGCGTTGGCTCCATCATGTGCACATGCCCGCTCTTGTCACCTTGTCCGGGCGCACCGTGCGCCTGGAACCTCTCAGCCTCGCGGCGATCGACGACCTCGTCGCCGCGGCGAGTGAAGACCGCTCCACCTACACCTTCACTCGCGTCCCGAACACCCGGGACGAGATGGTTTCCTACGTGGAAGCCGCCATGGCTGAGCAGGCGGAGGGCCGCTCATTGCCCTTCGCCATCCGGTGGCTGAACACCGACCGCGTGGTCGGTGCCACCCGTCTCATGCACCTGGAGTACTGGCAGGGCCCCATGCCCTGGCCGCCGGGTACCCGCGGTGCGGTGGGCGACACTCCGTCCGTGGCCGACATCGGTTACACCTGGCTGGGCGCCGGCGCCCAGGGCACCGGGGTCAACCGGGAGAGCAAATATCTGATGCTCTCGCACGCCTTCGAGACGTGGGACGTCCATCGCATCACCCTGAAGGCAGACGTACGCAACACCAGATCCCGGGCCGCCATCGAGGCCCTCGGCGCACACTTCGACGGGGTGCGGCGAGCGGATAGCCGAGGCGCCGACAACACGGTCCGAGATACCGCGTTCTACTCGATCCTCAACTCTGAATGGCCGCTCGTACGAGATCGGCTCCACATGAGACTGGGCCTGGTCGAGGCAGCCTGAGAACCATCCACCGACGGCCCCGCCCAACTTCCCGGGCGGGGCCGGTATTTTTCCCGGCCTACGTCTGCTCTACATGACACACGCCCCCGCGGTGAGTGTCATGCCTGGCCGACCATCAGCATCCAGGGGCGCGCTCAACACCTGATTAAAGGCGGATCAACGGCTCGGTTAACGATCAGCCCGCATCTAGGTGACGAGCAACGATGGATCTATTATTTGGTAACAAATCGTTCCATTGGCTTGGAGACAGACGGCATGGCTGGTCAGAGCGTTGAGAGCGGGCTGCGGTTCGCCGTGCTCGGTCCTGTCCGCGCGTGGCGTGATGGCCGGGAACTCGACCTGGGCACCCCTCTGCAGCGTTCCATTCTCGGCATGCTGCTGCTGCGGGAGGGCCACGCGGTCACTCCCAACGAGATGATCGACGCGGTCTGGGGCGAGGACGCGCCGCCGCGCGCGCTGGGGGCGCTGCGCACGTACGTCTCCAGGCTCCGTACGGTGCTCGAACCGGACCGGCCGGCCCGCTCGCGGCCCGAGCTGCTCACCTCCATCGGCAAGGGCTACGCGCTGCGCCTGCCCGACGGCGCGCTCGACCTGGCCCGCTTCGAACGCGGCCGCCAGGAGGCCGAGGCGGCGCGCAAGGCCGGCCGGCTGGCCGAGGCCGCGCGCGCCCTGCGGGCCGCGCTGCAGCTGTTCGAGGGCGAGCCGCTGGCCGGCACCGTCGGCCCCTACTCCGAGCACCAGCGCGACCGGCTGATCGAGCGCCGCATCAGCGTCATCGAGACGCTCATGGACCTGGACCTGGAGCTGGGCAACCACGCGGCGATCGTGTCCGAGCTGATCGCGCTCACCGCCGACCATCCGCTGCGCGAGCGGCTGCGCGCCCAGCTCATGCTCGCCTACTACCGGTGCGGGCGGCAGGGCGACGCGCTCAACGTCTTCACCGAGACCCGCGAGGCGCTGATCGACGAGCTGGGCATCGAGCCCGGCGCCGACCTGGCCGCGCTGCACCAGCGCATCCTGGCCGCCGACCCGACGCTGGCCGCGGTCGAGCCGCCCGCCGAGGAGCCGGTCGAGGACGAGGAGCCGGCCCCGGCGCCGGAGCTGCCGCGCCCCGCGCAGCTGCCCGCGGCCGTCAGCGACTTCACCGGCCGCAAGGAGATCGCCGGCCGGCTCCGCACGCTGCTGTCGGCCCAGTCGTCCGCGCAGTCGTCGGCCGAGGGCGTCCCGGTGGCGGCGATCTCCGGCATCGGCGGCGTGGGCAAGACCACGCTGGCCGTGCACGTGGCCCACCTGGCCGACGACATCTTCCCCGACGGGCAGCTCTACGCGGACATGCGCGGCTACACCGACGTGGCGACCGCGCCGGAGTCGGCGCTCGGCGGGTTCCTGCGCGCGCTCGGCATCCCGCCCGACGTGATCCCCGACGGGCTCCCGGAACGTTCCGCGCTCTTCCGCTCGCTCCTCGCCGACCGCCGCATCCTCGTGCTGCTGGACAACGCCCGCGACGCCGAGCAGGTCATCCCGCTGCTGCCCGGCTCGCCCGGGTGCGCGGCCATCGTCACCAGCCGGGGCAAGCTGGCCGACCTGCCCTCCGCCCGGCTGATCGACCTCGACGTGATGGAGCCGGACGAGGCGCTGTCGCTGTTCTCGGCCGTGGTGGGCGCCGAGCGCGTGTCGGCCGAGCACGGCGCGGCCATGGACGTGGTGGCCGCCTGCGGGTTCCTGCCGCTCGCGGTCCGGATCGTGGCCGCCAGGCTCGCCTCGCGGCCCTCGTGGACCGTCGCCTCGCTCGTCCCCAAGCTGGCCGACGAGCAGCGCCGCCTCGACGAGCTGCGGGTGGGCAACCTGGCCGTCGAGGCCACGTTCGCGCTCGGCTACGGGCAGCTCGAAGCCGTCCAGGCGCGCGCGTTCCGGCTGCTCTCGCTGCCCAGCGGGCCCGACATCTCCGCGGGCGCCGCGGCCGCCGTGCTGTCGATGAGCGCGGTGGAGGCCGACTCCGTGCTGGAGTCGCTCGTGGACGCCAGCCTGCTCGAAGCGCCTGGCCCTGGCCGCTACCGCTTCCACGACCTGCTCAAGCTGTTCGCCAGGCGGGAGCTGGAGAAGACCGAGCGGCCCCAGGCCAGGACGATGGCGCTGCGCCGGCTGCTCGGCTTCTACCTGGCCTCCGCCCAGTCCGCGCACCGGCTGGCCTACGAAGGCAGCATGATCGCCGACAACCTCGTCACGGTCGGCAGCGGGCGCACGTTCGGCACCGCCGACGAGGCCGTGGCCTGGCTGATCGCCGAGGGCGACTCGCTGTTCGCGGCCATCAACCAGGCCGCCGCGACCGCCCGTACGGGCGAGCAGCTCCTGCCCGCCGGCGACCTGCTGGTGGCGATGGAGCCGCTGCTGGAGTCGGGCACGCACACGCGCGAGTTCGACCAGAGCACGCGGGCGACGCTGGTCACCGCGCAGGACATCGCCGACCAGGGCTCCGAGCTGCGCGCCAGATACGTGCTCGGCCGGGTGCTGTTCGCCGGCAACCGGCTTACGGAGGCCGAGCACCAGTTCAGGATCGTCCACGAGCTGTCGGAGGCCCGCGCGGAGAAGGTCGTCACCGGCGAGGTGCTCAACGCGCTGGCCGTCGTCGTCGGCCGGCAGCGCCGCCACACCGAGGCGCTGTCCTGGTTCGACGCGGCGATGCGGTTCTACCGCAAGAACGGCGTTCCGGCCGGCGAGGCGCTGGTCCTCAGCTACTCGGCCCGCGACCACCTGGGCCTCGGCCGTCCCGAGGACGCGATCGCGGCCGCGGAGAAGGGGCTGGCCATCTTCACCGAGATCGGCAGCGGGGCCGGCACCGCCCGTGCCCGCTACCACCTCGGGATCGTCCTGTCCCGGGTCGGCCGGCTCACCGAGGCCGTGCACCACCACGCCGAGTGCCTCGCCTTCTTCCGCTCCAGCAAGCAGCGGGTCTGGGAGCAGCGCGTGTGCTCCAGGCTGGCCGAGACGTTCATCGCCGCCGAGCGCTATCCCGAGGCCGTCCGCCACGCCGAGCAGGCGCTGGTGGTCTCCAGGGACATCGGCCACCCGTACGGCGAGGCGCTCTCGCTCGCCGTGCTCGGCAAGGCGCTGCATGGTCTCGGCAGCGCGGCGCGGAGCCGGGACTGCCTACGGCAGGCCTTCGACATCTTCGCCAAGCTGGGCGCGCCGGAGGCCGGGGACCTCAAGGCCCTGCTCGACAGCGTCCCGGCCGCCGATCCCGCCGCCGGCGCCTGAGCCCGCATCCGCACTGGCATCCGCATCGGCGGGACCGGCGTCACCGGTTCCGCCGGCGGGTGCGACTTCGAGTCCGTCGTCGAGTCCGTCGTCGAGTCCTGAGTACAGCTCGTCGTCCAGACGTGTCATCCACACATGGTTGATCAAGGCTGTCCTTAGGGAGTCACGAAATCGTCGTGATCGATTCTGTCCAGCCCAGCCGGTCGCCCTTTCGCCGCCACGCTTCGCTAGGGGGCCCGGTTATCCGGATGCTCCGCGTAGCGGCTAGCCGCCTCACATAAAAGACGACCGGCCGGACCTGACACGGCCCTCGAACCCCCCAGGTCCGTGTCCTGCCCTAGAGACTCCACCCAAGGTGTCAACGTCCAATCAACAGCCGATTAAAGAAGGAAGTAACCCTCGGCGATCAGGGGCCTGACCGCGTCGGAGTTGGCGATCTCACCGTCGCCGACCAGCTCGGCGATCACGTTGAGGAGCGGCCCGAGCGCCAGCTCGCCGTCGCAGACGCCCGCCAGCGCGGCCTCCACCGTGCCGACTTCCCTGCTGCGGCGCAGCCCCTGCGTCTGGCGCAGGACGATCCGGATGGGGTCCTCCGCCCCCGGCAGGCCGATCCGCTCGTCCAGCAACCCCTCCGCGGTACGCAGGAGCGCCTCGTCGAGCGGGCCCGCCCGGTGCGCGGCGGCGATGGCCTCGATCACGGAGTCCACGTAGTCGCCGACCGGGAGCGCCACCTGGTGAGAGAGATGCTCCACGCGTACGACCGGGTCGATCGTGCCCGAGTTGCGCATCGTGATCCAGCCGAAGCCGACGCCCTCGACCTTTCGCTCGTCGAACCAGGCCAGCCAGCGGTCGTAGTGCTCGGTGTAGCTCCTGGTGCCCTGCTCGGCCGCGTCCTTGAGCCAGAGCTCGACGTATTCGGCCGGGTCCTGGACGTCGCGCTGGACGACCCAGGCGTCGCAGCCGGTCTCCCCCAGCCAGCCGCCGACGCGGTCGTGCCAGTCCTCGCCCTCGACGTGCAGCCAGTTGGCCAGGAAGTGGGCCTGGCCGCCCGGGTTGAGGTGGCGGGGCGTCCGGCGTACGAGGTCGCGGCAGAAGCTGTCGCCGTCGCCGCCCGATTCGCGATAGGTCAGCTTCCGGTCGCGGGCGGGCGCGATCACGAACGGCGGGTTGCTCACGATCAGGTCGAACAGCTCGTCCTCGACCGGCTCGAACATGGACCCCGTACGCGCCTCGACACCCGAGACGCCGGACAGCTCCCAGCTCAGCCGGGCCAGCTCCAGTGCCCGCGGATTGAGGTCGGTGGCCACGACGTGCTCGGCCCGCCCGGCCAGGTGCAGCACCTGCACGCCGCACCCGGTGCCGAGGTCGAGCGCGCGCTGGACGGGCCGCCGGGTGACGAGCTGGGCCAGGTTGGCCGAGGCACCGCCGGCCCCGACGACGTGATCGGGCCGCAGCGCCGGGTCGCCCGGCCGCACCTTGCGGTCGGAGACCAGGTAGCCGCCGGTCTCCCAGGGCTGCAGGTGCACGGTCGCGCGGACCTCGTCCCCGTCCGCCGTGACCAGGCCAGAGTCGAGGATCTCCGCGGGGAGGCCCTTCGCCGGCACGGGCGCGCCCAGCCACCACAGCCTGATCAGCCGGGCCAGCGGGTCGCCTTCGGCGGTGGCGCGCAGAGCCGGCACCAGCTCCTCCCGGGCCAGGGCCGAGGCGGCCATGCTGCCCAGGCGCTCTCGGACGCCGTCGATCGTGTAACCGGTTTCGAGGAGGTGATGGCGCAGTCGTTCCACGAGTCCATCCTTGCACCGCAGGCTCCTGCGCATGATCTGATACCGACAGTGCTCATACTGTTACTTAGGTACCCAAGCGTTCTGCAAGCGGTGGACAAGTGGCGAGCGGTATCTCTAGGGGTGTCACCACGTTCTCCCGAGGAGCGGACCCATGCTGATCCCCTGCTTGGCCTGCGAGTCCCGGTTCAGGCCGGATGAGTACTTCAGCGCCTGCTCCGACTACAACCGCGGCATGGACCTGGTGTCATGGACGTGCCCGCGCTGCGGCAACCGCGACGACCTGCGCGTGCTGCCGGGCGAGCTGGGGTTCGGTTATCCGCACCGGGGCCGGTTCGACGTGCATGACCGGGTGCGGGTGCCCGGGTTGCGCAGGCAGCGTGGTGACCTGCGGCTGGACATCTCCCTCGACAGGGCGAGCTGGCGCGTCCCCACCCGCCTCCGGCAGCCGGCCTGACCCGCACACGGACCCGACGAGAACCCCGGCCCGGCCGCCACGCGGACCTGGCCGGCATCAGCACCCCGGCCC
This sequence comes from Nonomuraea zeae, assembly GCF_005889725.1. Classification (GTDB taxonomy): domain Bacteria; phylum Actinomycetota; class Actinomycetes; order Streptosporangiales; family Streptosporangiaceae; genus Nonomuraea; species Nonomuraea zeae. The sequence goes on along the minus strand of NZ_VCKX01000043.1, from coordinate 16,762 downwards.
GGCCGTTACGCGGAGCCGGCGAGCGGCAGGACCGGCGCGTACGCGTGGGCCGGCTCCTCACCGCGCAGCAGCCGCCCGATGTCCTCCACCAGCGCGTCCGCCAGCTCCTCCTGGCTCTCACCGGTGGCCTCGCCCAGGCGGGGCGTCAGCACCACGTTCGGCAGGCTGGTCAGAGGGTGGGCCGGATCCAGCCACTCGCCTTCGAAGTGGTCGAGCCCAGCACCTCCCACCTGCCCCCAGCGCAGGGCGTCGACCAGCGCCGTCAGGTCGTGCAGCGCCCCGCGTGAGGTGTTGAGGTAGATCGAGCCCGGCCGCATCGCCCCGAACTCGGTGTAGCCGAAGAAGCCCCGCGTCTCCGCGGTCAGCGGCACGTGCAGCGACACCACGTCCGACTCAGCCAGCAGCGCGGGCAGCGTGTGGGTGGCCTCGGGCACGAACGGGTCGCAGGCGATCACCTGCATGCCCAGGCCCTCGCAGCGCCAGCGCATGGCCCTGCCGACCCGGCCGAGCCCCACGATGCCGAACGTCCTGCCGGTCAGCCGCCGGCCGCGATGGCGCTGCGCCGGCGGCACCCTGTCGTGGTAGGCGCGCCCTCCGCGTACTTCCCTGTCGGCGGTGACGATGTTCCTGCTGACCGCGAACATCAGCGCCAGCGTCAGCTCGGCGACCGCTTCGGCGTCGCGGTCGGCGGCATGCAGGACGATCACCCCACGCTCGGCCGCCAGCGCCAGGTCGACGCTCGTGGGCGGCCCCATGACGGCCACGATGTCCAGGTGCAGCCCGAGCACCGACGTGCGCACCTGGTCGCCGTCGGTGATGAGCACCGTCGCGCCGGTCTCGATGACCAGATCGGCGAGCTGCTCGTCGGTGAAGCCGAGGCTTGGACGTGCGGGAACCTCGGCCAGCACGGCGATCTCGCCCAGGCGGGCGAGCGCGCTCTCCGGCAAGGCGGGCAGTACCAGCGCCCGAGGTCGTCTCACATGTGGACAATAACACCACAGACGGTGCTCAGATCATTGCTCCCCGCGCAGGTGAAACGGTGCCCGCCGACCTCGCGAAAGACGCCCGCCGACCTCGCGAAAGACTCCGGCCGGCCTCGGGGAGAAGGGGCTCGCCAGAGCCCGGAGAAGGCTCCCCCGGCCGCGCGGAACGCTTACTCGGGGAGCGCTTACTTGGGGAACGCTTCTCGGGGAACGCTTCTCGGGGAACGCTTCTCGGGGAACGCCTACTCGGGGAACGCCTACTCGGGACGCTGGCGCAGGCTCTGCCAGGCCGCCTCGCCCAGCCCCTTGATCTCCTCCTCCGTCGGCGTGTGCGCCCCCGCGAACCACAGCCGGCACATCTCCTGCGCGGGCCCCAGCCACAGCACGTAGCACATGGTCGCGTGCACCGGCTGGAGCAGGCCGTTCTTCATGTGCGGCCGCCACCAGTCGGAGACCTTGCGGAAGAAGGCGCGGCGCTCCTCGGCCACCTCCGCGCCGCCCGGCTCCTGCTTGCGCGGTGGCCGCTCGCTGATCAGCAGCCTGGCCCGCTCCGGGTGCTCGCCCGCCCACCGCATGTGGAGGGCGACGACCGCCTCGATCCCGTCGCGTGCCTCTTCGTGGCGGACCAGCTCGGCGAGGAACGCCGCCTGGTACGCGGTCAGTATCTCGGCGTACAGGACGCCGAAGACATGCTCTTTGCTGGCGAAGTGGTGGTAGAAACTGCCGACACTGACGCCGCTCTCCTCACGGAGACTGGCCAGCGTGGTGGCCGACACCCCGTCCTGGCTGAACCGGCGGAGGGCGCCCTCGATGATGCGCGTACGGCCGTCGCGTCCGTTCTTGACACTCTTCACAAAGTCAATGGTGTGCTACCAGAACCTTGTTCCGCAAATAACCGGGCCTGATCGATCATAGCGGTGACTTCCACCGCCCCCGACGCGACCTTCATCGTGGCGTCCGGCCAGATCCGCCGGATGAGCCTGAGCACGCGCCGGTTCTCCCCCAGAACGTCCATGCCCACGGTCTTCGCCCCCCGTACGGCGGCCCGCAGCAGCAGCGTGTCGATCAGCCGCGGCCCGAGCCCGAACCCCTGCCACTGGTCGGCCACGACCACCGCGATCTCCACGTCGGCGCACTCGCCCTGGTAGCTCATGGCGTGCCCGATGATCTCGCCCCCCTCGATGGTCGCGACGAGCGCGTCGCGGCGTTCGTCCACCGCGAGCAGCGTGCGCAGCAGGCCGCCCGCCGGGCTGGTGATGCCGGTGAAGAAGCGCAGCGTCTGCGTGTGCAGCGAGAGCCCGGTCAGGAATCGTCTGATCCGTTCCTCGTCCTCCGGACGGGCCGGGCGGATCTGAGTTCCGTGCATAGACTCAGCGTGCCTCGCAGCCCCTGAGTCTGTCAATCGAACTCAGGTATAATGAAGGGATGAGCGTTCCCTTCCGGGTGACCAACTGCTCGATCGAGCGCACCCTGGACATCGTCGGGGAGAAGTGGACCTTCCTCGTGCTGCGCGAGGCGTTCAGCGGCGTGCGGCGGTTCGCCGACATGCAGGCGATCACCGGTGCCCCCCGCCAGGTGCTCAGCGCGCGCCTGGCCCGGCTGGTCGACGAAGGGCTGCTGCGCAAGGTGCCCTATCGCGAGCCGGGCCAGCGCCAGCGCGACGAATACCGGCTCACCGAGAAGGGCCGCGACCTCTATCCGCTGCTGGTCGCGCTCATGCACTGGGGCGACAAACACCTGTCGGGCGAGGAGGGGCCGCCCGTGCTGCTCACCCACCGCGACTGCGGAGCCCCCATCGAGCAGCACTTCCGCTGCGCGGACGGCCACGACGTGCCGGGGCCGCGCGAGGTCACCCCGGTGCCGGGCGACGGCGCCGAGCTCAGGAGCGCCTGAGCAGGCCGGGCGCGTGAAGGAGCACGGGGGTCGGTGCCTACCCTTGAAGGCGTGTACCGGTTCCTGCTGACTCCCCGATGGCTCGCGCTGCACGTGGTGGTGCTGCTGGTCATCCCCGCTTTCGTGTTCCTCGGGCGGTGGCAGTTCGGGCGGTTCGAAGAGCGCTCCGCCAACAGCGACCGGGTCACCTCGAACATCGAGGCCGCGCCGGTGCCGCTGGACCGGCTGGCGGCTCCCGGGCAGCAGGTCCGGCAGGACGACCGGTTCCGTACCGTGACGGTGGCCGGCACGTACGACCCGTCCCACGCCCTCCTCGTACGCCGCCGCCCCCAGGCGGGGATGCCCGGCTACTACGTGCTGACCCCCTTGGTCACCGGCCCCGGCACGGCCGTGATCGTCAACAGGGGCTGGGTCAAGGCGGGCGCCACCGCCGACACTGCGCCCGAGGTGCCTCCCGCGCCCACTGGACAGGTAACTGTCACCGGGCGGCTACGCCCGAGCGAGACCGAGGAGTCCAGCGGCATCCGCGAGCGATCCGGGCTCCCGGCCGGCCAGGTCCTGCTCATCAATCCCGCGAAGATCGGCGAAGGGCTCCCGTACCAGCTCGTGGGGGGATACGTCGAGCTGACCGAGCAGCAGCCCAAGCCCGCTGCAGCGCCCGAGCCCGTGCCCGCGCCCGACGTCGGCTCCGGAGGCGGGCTCAACCTGGCCTACGGCGTCCAGTGGTGGCTGTTCATCGGGATCGCGATCGCCGGCTGGATCCTGCTGATCCGGCGCGAGGTGGCCGAGCGCAGGGCGCAGGAGTCTTCCGGCGCAGTCGTGGCAGAAGAGGCCGAGACCGCCGCCAATTAAGGTATTGAGCGTGCTCCGCCACATTGAGTTCACGAACCTGTGTAATTTTCGCGACGTAGGTGGATATGCCACCAGGGACGGGCGGACCGTCCAGTGGCAGCGGCTCTACCGGGCCGACTCACTGGGCTGGCTGGCCGGGGACGACCTGCCGGCCTTCCGCGCGCTGCGCGTGCGCAGCGTCATCGATCTACGCCATCCGTACGAGGTGGAGAAGGCCGGACGGGTCCCGGAGAGCGAGGGGCAGTTCTACCAGAACCTGCCCATCGAGGGGCGGAGGTGGGAGGTCGCCGCCTTCGACGAGCAGGCAGGCGTCGCCCGATACCTGGCCGACCGCTACCTGGAGGTCACCGAGGACGGCGTCGAGAACCTCAGGACCGCCCTGGAGACGATCGCGCGGGCCGACAACGCGCCCGTCGTCATCCACTGCGCGGCGGGCAAGGACCGCACCGGGGTGCTCATCGCGCTGACCCTGTCCCTGGCGGGCGTGGGCGAGGACGACATCGTGGCCGACTACGCGCTCACCGGGCTGGCCACCGACCGGTTCATCAGCGACTGGCGGAGACGGCATCCGGACGCACCGCTGTGGCCGGGGTTCGGCCTGGCCCCCGCCGAGGCCATGCGGTTCTTCCTGACAGACCTCGCGGAGCGGCACGCCTCCATCGAGAGGTACGTCACAGATGTCCTCCGGCTTTCGCCGGAAGCGATCGGCGAACTTCGTGGACATCTCCTGACTAACCCGCCGCGGGAGGGGTAGTGGGGCCCCGGGTCCGCGTTGGGCACCACCCCTCGGCGAGCGGGCCCCTGCTATACCCGGGATCGCCACATCCCCCTCCCGGCGGTCCCGGGTCGCAGAGTCTCGGATACCCAACGGATACGTCGCAGCTTGTTCGACGTTATCCCGCCGTCGTACGGTTACTCGCGTGACTACGCCGCTGCTCCCCGACCCGGATCCGAGGCGGCGCGACTACGTGATCATTTCCGCCGACGATCACCTGATCGAGCCGCCTGACCTCTTCGAAGGCCGGTTGCCGGAGAAATATGCCGAGGTCGCGCCCAAGGTCGTGGAGACGGAGGCGGGTCACCAGGTCTGGCGCTACGGCGGGGCCACCTACCCGTGCGCCGGCATCGACGTGGGCGCCGGGCTGCCTCGCGAGCAGTGGACGCTCGAGCCGGTCAGGTTCGAGCAGATGCGCCCCGGCTGCCACGACATCGAGGCCCGCATCCAGGACATGGACGTCGCGGGCATCTGGGCCGCGCTCTGCTTCCCCGGCATGCTGGCCGGGCAGTCGGGCATGCCGTTCGCCAGGACCCGAGACCAGGAGCTCGGCCTGGCCCTCGTCAAAGCCTGGAACGACTGGCACATCGACGTCTGGGCGGGCACCTACCCCGAGCGGATCGTCGGCCTGCAGCTCCCGTGGCTGCCCGATCCCGACGTCGCCGCCAAGGAGATCCGCGCCAACGCCGCCAGAGGCTTCAAGGCCGTCGTCTTCCCCGAGTTCCCGACCCGGCTCCGGCTGCCGTCGATCCACTCGGGCCACTGGGACCCGTTCTTCGCCGCCTGCGAGGAGACCGGCACGGTGGTCGCGCTGCACACCGGCGACTCGTCCTGGTCTCCCGTGCCATCGCCCGACACGCCCATCGAGGCCATCACCACGCTGATGCCGACCAGCGCCATGTTCGCCTGCGCCGACTGGCTCTGGTCGGGGCTGCCGCTGCGCTTCCCCGCGCTGCGCATCCTGATCGTGGAGGGCGGCGTGGGCTGGCTGCCCATGCTGGCCGAGCGCGCCGACTACGCCCTCGACCACCCGGTCGCCAGCGAGGCGTCGTGGGAGGGCGGGCTCAAGCCCAGCGAGGTGCTGCGCCGCAACTTCTTCTTCGGCACGCTCGACGACCACGCCCTGTCGGGGGTGCGGCTCGCGGTCGGCCTCGACCACGTGCTGCAGGAGAGCGGCTATCCGCACTCCGACTCGACCTGGCCGGACACCCAGAAGTCGGTGGCGCGCAACCTCGGCACGCTCCCGCCCGCCGACATCGCCAGGGTCGCCTACGGCAACGCCGCCCGCCTGTTCGGGCACCCGCTGCCCTCGCGCGCCTGGCTGCGGATGGAGGAGATCTAGGCCGCCCCGGCGGGGGCGGCTAGGCCTCTTCCAGTCCTTCGGCCCTGCCCTGGATGATGCTGCGCTCGTGCTGGACGTAGCGGCCGCTCTCGCCGAGCAGCGAGGCGGCCAGCCACAGGAACACGCCGAAGTCGTCGGCCACCCCGATCAGCACGAGGAAGTCGGGCACGACGTCGATCGGCGACAGGATGTAGACCACGCCCAGCCCGAGCAGGGCCAGATTGCTCTTGCCCATGCCCGCGTACTGGCCGCGCATGACCGCGCCGACCATCCGCGGGATCGCCCGCACCCTGGTCATCAAGCCAGGCGATCCAGGCTTGGTCACCTCGCGGTACGTGCGCCACGCCGCCGCTGCCCGTGCTGCCTTCGCCATCATGAGAATCCCCCTACCCCCGACTTCTCACGACATAACGCGTCGCCACCGCCACGAGTTCCTGGCGATCAGCCCATCGCCCGGTGCTCGAACGGCCTGGCCTGCTCGATCTGCGCCGCCACCCTGATCAGTACGTCCTCCCTGCCGGGCGCGGCCACAAGCTGAACGCCCACCGGCAGCCCCGCCTCCGTCCTGTGCGTGGGCAGCGAGATCGCCGGCTGCCCGGTCGCGTTGATCGGCGAGGTGAAGGCCACGGCGTGCGCGGTCCGGCCGAGCGCGATGCTGAGGTCCCCCGGCGGGATCCAGCCGAGCGGGAACGGCTCCACCCCCAGCGAGGGCATCAGCAGCAGGTCGTGCCCCGCGCTCCACCACGCGACCATGCGGCGGCGGAACCCGTCCACCCACTGCGTGGCCAGGATGTGGTCGGCCGCGCTGTGCCCGCGCCCGGCGGCGGCCATGGCGGCGTTGCGGGGCTCCAGCTCCTCCGGCCGAACGGGCTCGCCGCGGAGCTCGCCCAGGGAGACGACCTGCGCGGCCAGGTTGTCGGCCACGATCGCGCCGAAGTGCCGGGTGAAGTCCGGCTCCCCGAGCGCCTCGGGCCCGCCGGGCGCGACGTCGTGGCCGAGCTCCGCCAGCAGCGCGGCGGTCCTGGTGACGGCCTCGGCCGGCGCGTGCGCCTCCGGCACGTCGCCACGGGGGTGCGCGGTCAGGAAGCCGATCCGCAGCCGCCCGGGATCCGCCCCCGCTTCCAGCGCCAGCCGACCGGGCAGCGCGGGCGCGTCGTAGGGGTCGCCGGGGTGGTAGCCGGAGACGACGTCGAGCGCCGCCGCCGTGTCCCGGACGCTTCTGCTGACGAACCCCGGGCACGAGAACCCGTTCCAGCCCTCCCCCATGGCCGGGCCCAGGCTCACGCGGCCGCGCGACGGCTTGAGACCCACCAGGCCGCACATGGACGCGGGGATGCGGATCGACCCGCCGCCGTCGCTGGCGGTGGCCAGCGCGACCAGCCCCGCCGCCACCGCCGCCGCCGAGCCGCCGCTCGACCCGCCCGCCGAGTACGCCAGGTCGTACGGGTTGCGCGTCGGCCCGAAGGCCACCGGCTCCGTGGTGATCGTGCTGCCGAACTCGGGCGTGTTCGTCCGCCCCAGCACGACGAATCCGGCCGCGCGCAGCCGCACCACGCCATAGCCGTCCGCGGCGTCCGTCAAACCGTCGCGGACGTTCGAGCCCGCGCTGTACGGCTCGCCCGCCTGCCGCCAGCCGAGATCCTTGAGCAGGATCGGCACGCCGCGGAAGGGCGCGTCCGCGGGGAGGTCGTCGATCTCGGCCAGCGCGCGCTCGAACCGGCGGAAGATGACCGCGTTCAGCTCGCCGTCGCGGGCCTCGATGGCGGCGATCGCGGCCTCGGTCAGCTCGCGCGCCGACACCAGGCCGTCCTTCACCGCCTGCGCCTGCCCGACCGCGTCCAGCCTCAGTAAGTCGTCCATGGCAGCCTCCTTACGCCCGGGGAGCCAGCTCCCGCACGGCCTGCTCGATGGGGACGTCCCCGACCGGGATCGGGGCGAGTACGGGCGTGTCGAGCCCGTTGTCCACGTACTGCTGAATCCTGGCCCGGCAGGTGGCCGCGTCACCGTGCACGATCAGGGCGTCGACCACCTCGTCCGGGATCGCCTTGAGCGCCGCCTGCCGGTCGCGGGCCGCCCACGCCTCGTGCATGGGCCGCAGCACCTCGCCGCGCCCGAGCCAGTCGTGGAAGGCGGCGTACACCGGGACCGTCAGGTAGCTGGCCAGCATCCACCTGGCCAGCTCGCGCACCCGGTCGGCGTCCTCGCTCACGCACACGAACAGGCGGGCGATCAGCTCGGTGTCCGGGCCGATCTCGGCCCTGACCTGCCGTACGTCCTCCGGCGATAGCCAGTTCGTGATCGCGCCGTCGGCCTCGGCGGCGGCCAGGCGCAGCATCCTCGGCCGCAGCGCGGCCAGCACGATCTTCGGCGGGATCTTCGGCGCCCGCTCCAGCTTGAAGCCCTTGATCTCGAACGTCTCGTACGCCTCCGAGACCTTCTCCCCCGCCAGCGCCTTCTTCAGGAAGCGCAGCGTGTCGCGGGTGCGCGCGTACGGCTTGTCGAACGTGCCGGCGTTCCACCGCTCGACGATCGCGGGCGAGGACGAGCCGATGCCCAGCACGAACCGCTCGGGTGCGAGGTCGGCCAGCGTGGCCGCGGACATGGCCAGCAGCCCGGGCCCGCGGGTCGAGACGGGCACGATGGCGCTGCCCAGCCTGATCCCCGGCGCCCACTGCGCCGCCAGCGCCAGCGGGACGAACCCGTCGGCGCCGTTGACCTCGGCCGACCAGGCGTCGGTGTATCCGAGCCCGGGCAGCTCCGCGATCAGCTCCTGCGACCTGGCGAGCGAGCGGTCGGAGAAGGGGATCGTCATGCCCCAGTTCTGAGTCATACGCGGCCCTCCGGCTTGTTCGTCGATGAGGCGACCATACCAACCGGGCGGTATGTTCCCGCTAGCTCGCGGGCCACCCGAGTCCGCCGGCCAGGCCCGGCGCCTACGCCCTCAATTCGTGCACGGCCGCGATGAAGTCCTTGGTGATCCCGCGCAGCCCCGGCAGGTGCGACAGCCCCACCAGCCGGTCCACCAGCGGCACCGTGACCTCGATCAGCCGGTACGTGCGCGCGCAGCCCGGCGAGGTGTCGTGCACCCAGAACAGGACCATGCCCATGGACAGCAGCCAGAGCAGCTCGGGCAGCTCCTCGCGCAGCTCGGCGTTCATCCGGTCGCGCGAGCCCTCGACGACCTCGCGGTAGATGGCGATGGAGGCTTCGCGGGCGGGCGACGACTGGGCGCTGAACGGGCTCAGCGGGTTCGTCGGCTCGGCCGCGTGCTTGTAGAACTTCACGGCGAACTCGTGGTACGGCTCGGAAACGCGCACCCATTCGCGCAACACCCCGCTCAGCCGCGCGGCGAACGACGACTCCCTGGCCAGGAACTCCCTGCACACCTGCTCGTGCTCGGCCTGGGCACGGTCGTAGTACGCCTGGATCAACGCCTCCTTGCCCTCGAAGTAGTAGTAGGCGTTACCCACGGACACTCCGGCCTCGGCCGCGATGGCACGCATCGTGGTCGCGTCGAAGCCGCGCTCCCGGAAAAGTCGCAAAGCCGTCTCGACGATGACCTCTCGGGTGCTCTCCGATCCACGGTTTCGGGCTTCGGACACGTTCGTCACTTTACGTCGTGATGCCGCGTTAGGTCATGGAGCCGCACGGTGATCACCGCCACAAGGCAAAGTTGACCCTGCGGCATGAGTTATCTCCTGTGAAAGGTGGGATTGTCGTTTCAGGCGGAAGGGCTATTTCCGCGAAAAGGCATCGACATGTGGATACGTGGAACAGTGCGCCTCATCGTAGTCGCGCTCCTCGGCATTGAGATCACCATAATCGCGCTGGCCTCGGCCGCCTCAGCCGCTACCTTCCCCGAAGGGCAGCCGGCGTCGAGCGGTCAGTACGAGACCGGTTTTCCCGGATGGGGGGACGGGCCGGCGCTCTCCGGGCGTGCGGACCTGGCAGCGGCCATCTCGGACGCGTACCCGATGGCACCTGCGGTGTTCGGCCCCTGGGGGTTCGAGCGGCTCATGATGCCCGCGGACCGCCTGGAGGACACGCGCGACTGGCCGGTCGTCCGGCCACGGTGGGATCACACCGACGAGGACTCGTACGACGGCTGGGCCGGCTCCGACCGTCCACACACCGTGCACGCACGACCCTTCGAGCCGCACGCCGTGCACGCTCGGCCCTTCGAGCCGCACGCCGTCCATGCTCGGCCCTTCGAGCCGCACGCCGTCCATGCTCGGCCCTTCGAGCCGCACGCCGTCCATGCTCGGCCCTTCGAGGCGCACGCACGGCACTTCGAGCCGGACGAGGCGCACGCGCGGCCTTTCGAGCCGGACACCAACGACGCAGGGCCCGTCGAGGCGCCCGTCGCGGCCGCGCCGTCCAAGGCCGTGGTCCGCGCGAAGCCGAAGGCCCGGCCAGAGGCGTCAAAGGCCCGGAGGAGCGCCGTACGTACCGGTGTGGCGGTCATGCCCCATGCGCGGCGCCACGCGGCGCACAAGCGCGCACAGGTCGATCTGACGCGGGTCATGCCCAGGCAGGCCGCCATCCAGCTGTCCCACGCCACCGCCAGCGGCTGGCTGAGGAGCGCCGGGCTGCGGACGAAGTCGAGCGGCAACTGCACGAGCAAGCACATGCACCACTGCACCTCGCTCGACTCGGTGCGGACCGGCACCATCGCCGGCATGATCGAGCTGAAGCGCGACAGCCGCTGCCCGATCATGGTCACGGGAGGCACCGAGGAGGGGCACGCGCCGGGCCAGTACAGCCACGGCAACGGCTACAAGCTCGACATCACCCACAACCGGTGCATCGACCACTACATCACGAAGCACCACGACAAGGCGGGTGTCCGTAGCGACGGAGCCGCCCTCTACCGCTCGGGCTCGGGCACCATCTTCGCTGACGAGAGCGACCACTGGGACATCCTGTTCCGGTGACAGGGCCACGGCCTCCTCGCCGGGAAATGACGAGGACGCCGCACGAGACGCACGGCGTCCACACCATCACCGGCCACCATTCGGCAGCCTGACTGCACCGCGGGTTCACAGCACGGTGTTCAGAGCACGGTCAGAGCTCGGTGGCGACCAGCTCGGCGATCTCCGCCGCGTTGAGCGCCGCACCCTTGCGCAGGTTGTCACCGCACACGAACAGGTCGAGCGTGTTGGGGAAGTCGATCGCCTGACGGACACGGCCCACGTAGGTCGGGTCGGTGCCCACCACGTCGAGAGGCGTCGGGAACACCCCGTTGGCCGGGTCGTCCACCAGGACCACCGTCGGCGCCGCCTCCAGGACGCGGTGCGCGTCCGCGACCGTGATCTCGCGCTCGAAGCGCGCGTGCACGGCCAGCGAGTGTGTCGTGACCACCGGCACGCGTACGCAGGTCGCGGAGACCTTGAGATCGGGGATGCCGAGGATCTTGCGGGACTCGTTGCGGAGCTTGAGCTCCTCGGAGGCCCAGCCGCCGTCCTTGTAGGAGCCGGCCCACGGCACCACGTTGAACGCCACGGGCGCCGGGAACGGCGACTCGTCCGGCAGCTTGTTCGCCAGCACCTTGCGCACGTCGCCGACGGCCTGACCGATCGAACGGTCGCCGGCCAGCGCCTCGATCTCGTCGTAGAGCCGCGCCGAGCCTGCCACGCCCGCGCCGGACACCGCCTGGTAGGAGGCGACGACCAGCTCGGTGAGCGTGTATTCGGCGTGCAGCGCGCCGATGGCGGCCATCATCGACAGCGTCGTGCAGTTGGGGGTCGAGATGATGTTGCGCGGCCTGTTGCGCGCGTCGAGCGGGTTGACCTCGGGCACGACCAGCGGGACGTCGGGCTCCATCCGGAACGTGCCGGACTTGTCGACCGCGATGGCGCCACGCTCGGCCGCGATCGGCACCCACACGGCCGACACCTCGTCGGGCACGTCGAAGATCGCGATGTCGATGCCGTCGAAGACCTCGGGCGCGAGCGCCTGGACGACGACGTCCTCACCGCGTACGGACAGCACCTTGCCCGCCGAGCGCGGCGAGGCGACGAGACGGATCTCGCCCCAGATGTCCGCCCGCGTCGAGACGATGTCCCGCATGACGGTGCCCACGGCACCGGTGGCCCCGATCAGGGCAAGATTCGGCCTGCTGCTCATCGTCCTGAACCTCCATACACCACGGCTTCGACCTGGTCGGCGTCGAGATCGAAGGCACGGTGGGCGGCCGCCACGGCCGCGTCGACACCGTCCTGCCCGACGATCACTGAGATGCGGATCTCCGAGGTGGAGATCATCTCGATGTTGACCCCCGCGTCGGCGAGGGCCGCGAAGAACGTCGCCGTGACGCCGGGGTGCGAGCGCATGCCCGCGCCGATCAGCGACACCTTCCCGATCTGGTCGTCGAAGAGCACCGACTCGTAGGCGATTTCTCCCTGGATCTTCTTCAGCGCCGCCAGGGCCGTCGGGCTGTCGGCCGTCGGCAGCGTGAAGGAGATGTCCGTGCGGCCCGTGGCCGCGGCCGAGACGTTCTGCACGATCATGTCGATGTTGATCTCGGCGTCGGCCAGCGTTTTGAAGATCGAGGCAGCCTCGCCGACCTTGTCGGGGACACCGACAACAGTGATCTTGGCCTCGCTCCGGTCGTGTGCGACGCCGGAGATGATCGGCTGCTCCATCTCGGTTCCTTCGGTGTAAGGGTCGGAGACGACCCACGTGCCTTCCCTGGTGCTGAACGAGCTGCGTACGTGGATCGGCAGGTTGAAGCGCCGAGCGTATTCGACACAGCGGAGATGCAGGATCTTGGCGCCGCAGGCCGCCATCTCCATCATCTCGTCATAAGAGATCTTGGGGATCTGGCGGGCCGCGGGCACGATGCGCGGGTCCGCGGTGAAGATGCCGTCGACGTCGGTGTAGATCTCGCACACGTCGGCGTCGAGCGCCGCCGCCAGTGCCACCGCCGTGGTGTCGGAGCCACCGCGGCCCAGCGTGGTGATGTCCTTGGTGTCCTGCGAGACACCCTGGAACCCGGCCACGATCGCGATGTGGCCCTGGTCGACCGCCTCACGGATGCGGCTGGGCGTCACGTCGATGATGCGCGCCTTGCCGTGCGTGGAGTCGGTGATCACACCCGCCTGCGAGCCGGTGAACGAGCGAGCCTCGTGGCCGAGATTGGCGATCGCCATCGCCAGCAGGGCCATCGAGATGCGCTCGCCCGAGGTCAGCAGCATGTCGAGCTCGCGCCCCGGAGGCAGCGGCGACACCTGCTCGGCCAGATCAAGCAGCTCGTCCGTCGTGTCGCCCATCGCTGAGACGATCACGACCACGTCGTTGCCGGCTTTTTTCGTCGCGACGATCCGCTGCGCGACCCGCTTGATGCAGGACGCGTCGGCGACGGACGAACCACCGTACTTTTGCACAACGAGCGCCACGAGAGTCTCCCGGTTTGGACTGTGAGCTGCCAGTCTACTGGGGGCCTCTCATGAGACTGCTGGGCCCGACCACTATGTGGACGGCCGCCGGGCCGTGACGGCTGCGGACGGCCGCCGGGCCGTGATGGCCGTGGGCCGCGTCAGACCGTGGTCGCTTCCTCCGCCACGTCGAGGCGCGAGTGGGCGGCCAGGGCCTGCAGCGCGCGCATCGCGGCGCCCGCGTGGTTGCCCCAGGTGTTGAAGTAGGAGTATTGCCACCACCACAGCGCCTCGTGCGGGCGGCCCGCGTGATAGTGGCGCAGGCCGTGGATGAGGTCGGCGGCGACCGCGGTCAGGTCGTCCGACAGCCGGTAGGGGGTGACCCCGGTGTCCTTGTACGGGTCGAACACCTCGGCGTAGTCGTCGACCGCCTCGAGCAGCTCCGACAGCGCCGTGCGCACGCCGTCGATGTCGGGGTCCTCGCTCATCGGCGGCTCGTAGTTGCCCGCGAGGATGACGTCCCTGTTCGCGCCGAGCTTGGCCCCGGCCAGGCTCATCTGCGCGACCTCGACCAGCAGCAGCGACCAGATGGCGTCGCCGCCCTCGCCGCTGGCGACCCTGGTCAGGCCGTCCACGTAGTTCTGTGCGTGCCCGGCGATCTCTTCCGCCAGCGCGCTCCACTGGTCAGACATCCAGCAGCCTCCGTCCTTCGAACGCGCGGCCCAAGGTCACCTCGTCGGCGTATTCGAGGTCACCGCCCACAGGCAGACCGCTGGCCAGTCGTGTCACTTTCACACCCATCGGCTTGACCAGACGGGCTAGATAGGTAGCCGTCGCCTCCCCCTCGAGATTGGGGTCTGTGGCGAGGATGAGCTCGGTGATGCGGCCGTCGGCCAGCCGCGTCATGAGCTCACGAATGCGCAGGTCATCGGGGCCGACGCCGTCGATCGGGCTGATCGCGCCGCCGAGCACGTGGTAGGTGCCGCGGAACTCGCGCGTCTTCTCGATCGCCACGACGTCCTTCGACTCCTCGACCACGCAGATCACATGCGTGTCGCGGCGGGGGTCGCGGCAGATGCGGCACTCCTCCTCGGAGGCGACGTTTCCGCAGACCCGGCAGAACCGGACCTTCTCCTTGACCTCGAGCAGTGCGTGCGCCAGCCGCTTGACGTCGGCCGGATCGGCCGCCAGCAGGTGGAACGCGATCCGCTGCGCGCTCTTGGGACCGACGCCGGGCAGCAGGCCCAGCTCGTCGATCAGGTTCTGGACGACCCCTTCGTACATGCCTAGAACCCTGGCAGCTGTCCGAGACCGCCGCCACCCAACCCCTGGGCCAGCGGGCCGAGCTTTTCCTGCTGCAGATCGGCGGCCGCGCGCACGGCGTCGCGGACAGCCGCGATCACCAGGTCGGCGATCGTCTCCGCGGTGTCCTGCGCGTCGCCGGCGTCGATCACGCTCGGGTCGATCTTGAGCTCGAGCAGCTCGCCGGAGCCGTTCACGACCGCCGTGACCAGGCCACCGCCTGACGAGCCCTCGATCTGCGCGTCGTTGAGCTCCTGCTGGGCGCTCACAAGCTGCTGCTGCATGAGCTGTGCCTGCTCCAGCAGCTGCTGCAGGTTGACATCCCCTGGGTTCACCGTCGTGCGCTCCTCGTGGCTCCGCGTTCTTGACTGCCACGAGCCTACGGTGTTTGGGCGGCGTCATGTACTGGCGGCGTCCCCATGTTTCCCCTCGGGTCCCTGTCCTGCGTTGTCATCTCTTGTCCCCGTCCGCTGCCCAGGCCCGTCCAGTCCGCCGCACAGAGCCGTCCGGGCACAGTCATTCACTGTCCCGGTCCGTCTCGGCAGTGCCACACTTGACCGAATCCTGTGCTGGCTTGACCCGGCCTTGACCGGCCGGACGGCGCCGCGGCCGATGATTT
This sequence comes from Nonomuraea zeae, assembly GCF_005889725.1. Lineage (GTDB taxonomy): Bacteria > Actinomycetota > Actinomycetes > Streptosporangiales > Streptosporangiaceae > Nonomuraea > Nonomuraea zeae. Next base: position 1,620 of record NZ_VCKX01000043.1, on the reverse strand, counting down.
TGGCCGGATCTCGGCCCCCCTCCAGTGTCCGAGACCCGGCCATCACGTCGGACGGAGCGGCCGCACCACGCCGACGCGTTGAGCCGGAACGCTAGCCCGGCTAACGTTGCACACACGTTGCGTTCATTCAATCACCCTCCGCAATCCCCCTGAACGGGTTGCGCTCAGCGCTCGCACGACGGATGCTCTAGTTGACTACTTGGAGTGACCGATGAGTTACGCCCGCCTCGACGCGTACTCCCGCCTTCTACGCGGAGCACACGAAGCCGCAACGACAGGTCGGGTATGGCCGAAATCTCCCCGCCGTTTGATCATCGCCTCCTGGCGCCGCTCCCTGGAGGCGGGCATCGACCCGGAGGGTAACAGCGCCCCTTTGGTTTGGGACCCTGCCCATATCAAGGACATTCGCCACGCTCATCCGCTGCAGCCCCTGCTGCCGCTGCTCACCCAGACCCTCTCCGGCCTGGCCCACGAGACCGGCAACATCATGATCGTGACGGACGGTGATGGCCGTATTCTGTGGCGGGAGGGCGGCAAGACGACCCTGCGCCGCGCCGACCAGGTCGGCCTGGCCGATGGCCACCAGTGGTCCGAGCACAAGGTGGGCACCAACGGCATCGGCACCGCCCTCGCGATGGGCCGGCCCACGCACGTCTACTCGGAAGAGCACCTCTTGCGCGTGCTGCACGTGTGGTCGTGCAGCGCCGCCCCGATCACCGACCCGGACTCGGGCCGGGTCATCGGCTGCGTCGACGTCAGCGGCACCGCCAGGAGCCTGCACCCGGCCACCGTCGCCCTGGTCGCCGCCACGGCCAAGCTCGCGGAGACCCAGCTCGCCGTCCGCATGCACGAGCGCGACCAGCACCTGCGCCGCCACTTCGAGTCCGCCCGCCGGCCCGGCGTCCTGCTCTCGCCCACCGGCCGCGTGATCTCGGGCGACCCGTCGGGCAGCCTCGGCGACCGCGTCCACCTCGGCGGCCAGATGCACTTCCCCGGCCAGCGCATGATCCTCCGCGACGGGACCGTGGCCTTGCTGGAGCCGTTCTCCGACGGCTTCCTCCTGCGCCCGACGCCGTCCGCCACCCCCTCGACCCTGACCCTGACGTTCCTCGGCGAAGGGACGCCCACGGCCAGCTTCGGTGATCGCGAACGGCCTCTGTCGCTCAGGCACGCGGAGATCCTCGCCCTCCTGGCCCTGCACCCGCACGGGCTGACGGCCGAGCAGCTCTCGTTCCACCTCTACGGGGACGACGGCAACCCCGTGACCATCAGGGCCGAGATCCACCGCCTGCGGGCCCAGCTCGGGGACGCGATCGCGGCGAAGCCGTACCGGCTGACGTGCCCGATCGAGGCCGACTTCCTGGAGCTGCGGCGGCACCTGTCGGCCAACGACTCGAGCGCGCTGGCGCGGGCGTACACCGGCCCGCTGCTGCTGCGCTCGGAGTCCCCGGAGATCCGCAGGGAGCGGGACGAGCTGGAGGTGCAGGTGCGCGCGTGCCTGCTGCGCCACGGGTGCGCCAACGAGCTGTGGGCGTACGTACAGACGGCCAACGGGCGCGACGACTACGAGATCCTGGAACGCCTTGCGGCCCTGCCCCCCACCGACCCCCGCGCCGCCGC
>NZ_VCKX01000439.1 GCF_005889725.1 Nonomuraea zeae | reverse complement strand
GGGCGGGTCGGGGAGACGGGCCGCGATCAGGTCGATGGCCTCGCCGGGGTCGCTGTCCTGGCTCAGCCCGGAGGCCGCCTTGCCCACCGCGTCGTACGCGCCGCCGTACGCCTGCGCCCTGGCCGCGCCCCGGCTGAAGAGGGTCAGCGCCCCGCGCCCGTTGCCGCGCTGGAGGTGCGTCAGCCCGACGCAGATCTGCGCGAGCCCCTGCCACAGCTCGCGCTCGTCCTCCGGCGCGCATTTCCAGCGCCCCTCGAACACCTCGTGCGCGTTGAACGGCAGCCCTTCCCGCAGGAAGCGGCGGCCGTCGGCCAGCGCCTGCTCGGTGGTGGGCGCGTAGTCGTCGGGGACCCTGGCCACGCCGGGCTCGCCGTAGGGGAGCGGCCTGCCGTACGCGTCGCGCGGCCTGGCGTTGCGCGGCCTGCCCTCGGGGTCGCGGTCTCTCATCGGTCGGGCTCCGGGTCGGCCAGCCAGCCGAGCAGCTCGGTGTCGAACACGTCGGGGATCTCCTCATGGGGGAAGTGGCCGGCTCCTTCGAACAGCCGCCACCGGTAGGGGGCCGCCACGTAGCGGCTGGACCCTTGGGCCGTACGCGGGAGGATGGCCGGGTCGAGCGCGCCGTGCAGGTGGAGGGTGGGGGCCTCGACCTCGGTGCGCATGGCCCTGGCGTAACGCCGGCCGTCGGGGCGCAGCTGGGAGCGGCCGAACCAGCGATGATATTCCAGCGAGCAGTGCGCCACGGCGGGGATCGTGAACGCCTCGCGGTAGGTCCGCGCGACCTCCTCCTCCGGCCAGCCGGGTCCCGACCAGTCGTCCAGCAGCCGGCCCACCAGCGACGCGCCGTGGCGCGTGAGCCGGCGCTCGGGCAGCAGCGGGAGCTGGAAGCCCAGGGCCCTGCCGCTCGCCCTGAGCTGCCCGAACGGGTCGGTCAGCAGCGCGTTGCGCAGCCGCAGCGGGTGCGGCGCGGACACGGCGACCAGCCGCCGCACGGACTTGGGGTCGAGCACGGCCATCGTCCAGGCCAGCAGCCCGCCCCAGTCGTGCCCGACCACGATCGCCCCCGTCTCGCCCAGAGCGCGGATCAGCCCGGCCGCGTCGGCGGCCAGGGTGGGCAGGTCGTAACCGCGCGGCGGCTTGTCGCTGCCGCCGTAGCCGCGCAGGTCGGCCGCGACCGCCCGGTATCCGGCGGCGGGCAGCGACTCGAGCTGGTTGCGCCAGGTCCACCAGAACTGCGGGAACCCGTGCAGGAGCAGCACCAGCGGCCCTTCTCCCGCCTCGACGACGTGGAAGCGGGTGCCGCCGGCGTGCACCGCTCGGTGCGTCCACGGCCCCTCGACCTGGACGACCGACTCGTCAGACGCCATCGCGGGTCACCGGCTGGCGATCAGCGTCGAGCACGGGCAGTGGCGGCTCGTCGGGGGTCGCGATCTCCTTGAGGTCCTTGATCGACCGAGCGGTGCGCTTCATCCCGGCCAGCCCCTTGAGCCGCCGGATCCCGATGAACACCAGCAGACCCGCGACCAGCAGGTAGAACACGGTCACGATGAGGAAGGCGAGCCAGTTGGGCAGCCACTGGGCCAGCGCGTACGCGATCGTGAACGACGCGAGGATCAGGCACAGGTGCGCCATGAAGGCGGCGGCGGCGAACAGCCCGCCGGCCATGCCGACCCGTTTGGCGTCGAACCTGAACTCGGCCTTGGCCAGCTCGATCTCCGAGCGGACCAGGGACGAGATGTGACTGCTCGCCTGGGCGACCAGCGAGCCCAGGGATTCTTCCTCGGGAGTCTGCGGCATGAACGTCTCCTATCGAGGCCTGGTGGCCGTGTCAAACATCATCCAGCGCATTGCGCCGGTTGCGTACCCGTATGTGCAGCAGCACCGACGCCAGGATCGACGCGATGAGGCTGGCGGCGAGGATCCCGGTGGTGACGGCTTCCGATCGCTGCCGGTCGTCACCGTACGCCAGGTCGCCGATCAGCAGTGACACCGTGAACCCGATCCCGGCCAGCAACGACACCGCAGCCAGGTCCCGCCATTGAAGCTCCTCCGACAGTTTCGCCAGGCCGAGCCGTACGGACAGCCAGGCACCCCCGAACACGCCGATGAACTTCCCAAGAACGAGTCCCGCTATCACTCCCAGAACTACCCGATCGGAGAACATAGCGCCGAGGCTCGTCGCGTCCAGCTTCACCCCCGCCGACAGGAACGCGAAAACGGGCACGGCCAGGCCGGCCGAGATCGGGCGTACGTAGTGGTCGGCCGCCTCGGCGGGGGAGCGCTGCTCGTCCGGCGCCGTCGTCACCCTGGTCAGCAGGCCGAGTGCCACGCCCGCGACGGTCGCGTGCACGCCGCTGACCTCGACGGCGTACCAGGCGGCCACGGCGAGCGGCACGTACAGCCAGGGGGTGGTGACGTGCCGGCGCTGGAGCACGCCGTACGCGGCGATCAGCGCCGCGCCGAGCAGCAGCATGAGCACGTTGACGTGGTCGGTGTAGAAGACCGCGATGATCGTGATCGCGCCGAGGTCGTCCACGACCGCGCAGGTCAGCAGGAACGCGCGCAACGCCACCGGCATCGCGCTGGCCGTCACCGCCAGCACGGCGAGCGCGAAGGCGATGTCGGTGGCCGTCGGGATCGCCCAGCCACGGGCGGCGTCCCGCGCGCCCCAGCTCACCGCGAGATAGACGAGGGCCGGCACGATCATCCCGGACAGGGAGGCGATGATCGGGAGGGCGGCCTTGCGCAGGTTCGCCAGCTCGCCGTGGACGAGCTCCTCCTTGACCTCCAGCCCCGCGACGAAGAAGAAGATGGTCAGCAGGCCGTTCTGGGCCCACTTGTACAGCTCCAGCGGGCCGATCGTGATCTCGCGCAGGCCGGTGTAGGTGTCCATGGACGCGTTCGCCCAGATCAGGGCGGCCAGCGTGGCGACCAGCATGACGATGCCGCCGATGGTCTCCGTGCGCAGGGCTTCGGCGAGCGCGCGGGCATAGCGGGTGTGAGCTGGGAACGGCCACTTCTCGGAACGCACGGGACTCCCTGTGGGTCGACACTGTCTTTCGCCGACCAGACTTCCCGGCACTCCTGTGATGCAGCTTACCTTTGTAGCCGCATGTCCCACTTTAGGGGACATGCGGCTACAAAGTGGGACTTAGTCCTCGGACTTCGCCGACGGCAGCTTCTCGGAGATCAGGTTCATCACCGTGCTGTCGGCCAGCGTGGTGACGTCGCCGATGCTGCGGTTCTCCGCGACGTCGCGCAGGAGACGGCGCATGATCTTGCCCGAGCGGGTCTTGGGCAGCTCGGGCACCACCAGGATCTGACGCGGCTTGGCGATCGGGCCGAGCGTCTTGGCCACGTGGTTGCGCAGCTCGGAAGCGATGTCGGCGCTCTCTTCGACGCTGCCGCGCAGGATCACGAACGACACGATGGCCTGGCCGGTCACCGGGTCGGTCGCGCCCACGACCGCCGCCTCGGCCACCTTCGGGTGGCTGACCAGCGCGCTCTCCACCTCCGTGGTGGAGATGTTGTGGCCGGAGATCAGCATGACGTCGTCCACGCGGCCGAGCAGCCACAGGTCGCCGTCGTCGTCCCGCTTGGCGCCGTCGCCGGGGAAGTACATCCCCTCGAACCGGCTCCAGTAGGTGTCGATGTAGCGCTGGTCGTCGCCCCAGATCGTGCGCAGCATCGACGGCCACGGCTCGCGGACCACGAGGAAGCCGCCGCCCCCGTCGGGGACGCTGTTGCCCTGGTCGTCCACCACGTCGGCGCTGATGCCCGGGAGCGGGCGCATCGCGGCGCCCGGCTTGCCCGCGGTGACGCCGGGCAACGGGCTGATCATGATGGCGCCGGTCTCGGTCTGCCACCAGGTGTCGACGACGGGGCAGCGGTCGTGGCCGATGTGCTCGCGGTACCAGACGTACGCCTCGGGGTTGATCGGCTCGCCGACCGAGCCGAGGATGCGCAGGCTGGACATGTCGTACTTGGCGGGGATGTCGTCACCCCACTTCATGAACGTCCGGATCGCCGTCGGGGCGGTGTAGAGGATCGTGATCTTGTACTTCTGCGCGATCTCCCAGAACCGGCCGCGGTGCGGGGTGTCCGGGGTGCCCTCGTAGATGACGCTGGTGGCGCCGTTGGCGAGCGGGCCGTACACGATGTAGGAGTGGCCGGTCACCCAGCCGATGTCGGCCGTGCACCAGTAGATGTCGGTCTCGGGCTTGAGGTCGAACACCGCGTCGTGCGTCCAGGCGGTCTGGGTGAGGTATCCGCCGGTCGTGTGCAGGATGCCCTTGGGCTTGCCGGTGGTGCCGCTGGTGTAGAGGATGTACAGCGGGTCCTCGGCGTCGTGGGGCTCGGCGGTGTGCTGGTCGCTCTGGCGCTCGACGACGTCGTGCCACCACAGGTCCTTCTCGCCGACGGCGACGTCCTGGCCGGTGCGGCGTACGACGAGGACGTGCTCGACCTGCGGGCACTCGGCGACGGCCTCGTCCACGGTGGGCTTGAGCGCAGAGGGGTTGCCCCTGCGGTAGCCGCCGTCGGCGGTGATCACGAGCTTGGCGTCGGCGTCGTCGATCCGGCTCTTCAGCGCGCTGGCCGAGAACCCGCCGAACACCACCGAGTGCACCGCCCCGATGCGGGCGCAGGCCAGCATCGCGATCGGCAGCTCGGGGATCATCGGCATGTAGATGGCGACGCGGTCGCCCTTGCTGACGCCGAGCTCTTGGAGGGCGTTCGCGGCCTTGCTGACCTCGCTCTTGAGGTCGCTGTAGGTCAGGGTGCGGGTGTCGCCCTCGGGCTCGCCCTCCCAGTGGTAGGCGACCTTGTCGCCGCGGCCTTCCTCGACGTGGCGGTCGACGCAGTTGTAGGCGACGTTGAGCTCGCCGCCGACGAACCACTTGGCGAAGGGCGGGTTCCATTCGAGCGTCTTGTCCCACCGCTTGGCCCAGGTCAGCCGCTCGGCGGCGCGCTCCCAGAAGGCGAGACGGTCGGCGGCGGCCTCGTCATATGCGGCAGCGGTCACGTTCGCGGCCGCCGCCAGGTCGGCCGGCGGTGCGAACCGGCGGTTCTCCTGCAGCAGGTTCGACAGCGCCTGGGTCTCGTTACCAGGGGTCTCCGGGGCCACCTCGTGCTCCTTCTATGGCCAGATTGGATAGGTCGTGTCCCACTTCACCAGCTCACGGCCTCCACACACAAGAGGTCTAGACAGGTCTGTACCGATCGGTTGGTGCTTATCAGTCAGCCTGACAATTGCTATTGAAATGTTGTCATCTCGAAATCAGGAGAATATGTGATGAGTCGATCACAGTAGTACGGCGGGGTGGGTGAAGCTTTATGGGCCCCCTCGCGGATGGGCCGCAGCCCGATCGCCGGCCCGTTGTGGCGCTCGATTTCCGGGCCTATTTCCTACGGACGGTGACCGTACGCTCCCCACCCGCTGTCACCGCGGCGCGGGGCGTACCAGTGGGGTGTTCGGGGATACCCGCAGGTAAGGTCAGGACCCGTGAGTGACCCATTGGCCGTCATCGCGCAGTTCCCGGGTGTGCCTGACGCGGTGGACGAGGCCCGCCAGGCCGTCGACCGCTTGTACCGGCACCGCGTCCTGCGCCGGGCCAGCCCCGCGGTGTCCACGGAGTCGTCCCTGCGCGGCGCCCGCGCGTCGGCCGCCCTCGAAGGCGTGGACGTGCCGCTCGACGCCCTGCGCCGGGACGAGATCCATGACCCGCTGGTGCAGGGGGCGCTGCGCGCGTCGGCGGAGATGGGGCGCATGGGGCCCACCTGGCGGAAGGCTCCTCGGCAGGTGCTCGCCCGGCTGCACAGCGTGGCGGCGGCCGGCCTTGCGCCGGATCGCTCGGGTACGGACGTCGCGGACGCTCCGGGACCGGACAGCGGGGCAGCCCTCTCGGGGACGGCCGTGTCGGGAACGGTCGCGCCGGGAACGGCCACCTCGGAGGAACGCCCACTCGCCGGCTCTGAGACATCAAGGTCACTGGGGCTGTCGCTGGGGCGCCCGCGCACGGCCGACGAGGCCCCTGACCCGCTCGGCCTCGGCCCCGCCCCGACCGCCAAGGAGGCCGCCGCCCGCATGGACGGCCTGCTCGACCTGCTGGCCCGGCCCACGAAGGCCCCCGCGCTGGTGCTGGCCGCCGTGGTTCACGCGGAGCTGGTCGTGCTGCGCCCGTTCGGTACGGCGGACGGGATCGTGGCCCGCGTCGCCGAGCGCCTGACGCTGGTCGAGTACGGCCTGGACCCGAAGTCTCTGGTGGCCGTGGAGGTGGGGCACCTGGAGCTGCCCTACGCGGACGGCCTGCGGGCGTACCTGAGCGGGACGCCGGAGGGCGTGGCCCAGTGGGTACAACAGTGTGCCTCGGCGGTAACCCTTGGCGTGCGAGAGACGGCCGCCATCTGCGAGGCCATGCAAAGAGGCTGACATAGCTGACGGCGTCCCAGTCATGAGACGCCGTCCGCCGGTGCATCACACCGGGTTACCAAGCGTGCACCTGTATTCGTCGGAGCGGGTCAAGCCCGTCACGACGCGCCTCCCGCGGCTGGTCGCGCGTGGGTGCCTGGTGGATGCACCCGGACAAGTGGTCCGTAGCCCCTTTCTACGACGGATCCGCCCTGATGGGAAGCCCTCGGAGCAAGACCTTTACCCGTGCGTGGACCCGACTGGGAACTTCTGGGCGGTTCTACCCCAGCCGACTCGGTTACCAACCTGTGATGATCACGGAGAGTGATCACCTTTATGTGATCGTTATCGGGTCACGAAAAAACTTGGCGAAAATGCGAGATTGCTCCTCGACGAAACTCGAGTCGATCGGGCAGCATACGGTGGTATCGCCCGAAACTGGAGCGACGGTGCAAGGGATAGGTTTGCAAGTCTCTTGCCAGGCTCCGGTGAAGTGATGAAAGCTTTCTTCTGAAACGGGACCGGCTCTACCCCCCCGGAGCCGGACCGATCAGGCGACCCCCGCTCTCCCCCCCGGCGGGGGTCGCCCCTTTTCCCCACCAACGCAGTCTTCCCGCGCCTGACTCGGCCGGGGGCCGGGCTCGTGGCGGGGCGATCAGGGGAAGCGGCCACCACCGGCCCGCCTGTTCGAGGCGCTCGACCGCGTAACGCTCGATGGTCTCCAGCGGGACTCCCGGGATTGACCACGAGCTACCCCAGCACAGCCGGGCCCTTCCGCAGCCCACCAGAAGCTGCCCAGCCCAGTCGGGCCTTTCCGAACCACGCGTGTCCCAGCCCAGTCGGGTCTCGCCGAGCCCACCGCGGGTTGCCAACCGGCGCGCGGTCTCGCTGAGCCAGCATCGTCACCTACCGCAGCACTCCCTTGGACGCTGGCCGCGTACTGCCTCTGCCAGCCCCTTGGCCGCGCCTCGTCGTGGCGCTTGGCCCCGCGCCTCCTCGGCCGGACCCCCGTCGCGGACCCCGTCACGTGGCCCCGTCACGTGCCCCGGTCACCTGCCCCGGTCACGTGGCCCCGTCACGTGCCCCGGTCACGTTGTCCCCGCCGGGCCTCAGCGCGCGTACCCCCGCCATCGGACCCAGCCGTCGCGCGCGCCTCCGCCATCGGACCCCGACCGCACAGCTCCTGTCTCTTATATACATCT
>NZ_VCKX01000438.1 GCF_005889725.1 Nonomuraea zeae | reverse complement strand
GGTCAGGACGAGGTCACGCCTTCCGCGGCGGCGGTGTAGATCTCGACGACACTGGCCAGGAAGTGTTCGACGACCTCCCGCTCGGCGCCGCTGAGCTTGCCGACGCGCTCGCCCACCCCGCCCAGCAGAGGGGCGAGGAGCTCGAAGAGCCGGGCCTTCGAGGTGTCGGCGAGCAGGACAAGAACCTTGCGGCGGTCGGTGGCGTGCGGCTGCCTGGTGACGTGACCGGCCCGCTCCAGGCGGTCGACGATGTGCGTGCTCGCCGCTGTCGAGACCTGCAGCCGGTCGGCCAGGTCCTTGGCAGTCAGCGGCCCGTCGGTGATCAGGTGCTCGATCGCCGACAGATCGGTGGAGTTGACGCCCAGGGCCTGACTCAGCCGCTGCTCCACCAGGCGGGTGAGCAGCCCGATCCGCTGCAGGCTCTCCATGATCGGGTCCTCGGCTGGCTTCTCTCCACTAGTCACGAAGGAACACTACCACGTAATTCGCTAACTAGGTTAGCTAGTTAAATCTGACCCGGGAGCGGAGGCCGATCGGAACACGGAAACAGAACAAGGCTCTTGCGCTTTTTGTAGATCGATCTACAATCACCAGCTAACAAGGCGCGGACCTGTGACGTGCGGGGCCGTATCATCCCCCTTCGAGAGGTATTTCATGGCGATAACAGAGAGCACGTCCCGGCGTGCCTGGCGTACGGCCGTGCTGGGTGGCATGGCCTCCTACATGGACGCGGCCACCATCGTGGGCACCGGCACCGCGCTCGTTCTCTACAAGCAGCATCTCGGCCTCACCCCCTGGATGATCGGGGCGGCGTCGTCGATCCTGACCCTCGGCCTCGCCGTGGGCGCCCTGTTCGGCGGCCGCCTGGGCGACCTGCTGGGCAGGCGCCGGGTATTCACCTACGACCTGGCGGTGTTCGTCGTCGGCCTGGCCCTGCTCGCCTTCGCGGCGAGCCCGTGGATGATCTTCGTGGGGGTGGGCGTCACCGGCCTGGCGATGGGGGCCGACATCCCGACCTCGCTCGCGCTGGTGGCCGAGGAGGCGCCGCAGGGCCGGCGGGCCAGGCTCGTCGCGTTCTCCCAGGTCCTGTGGAGCTGCGGCGGCCTGGCCGCCTACCTCATCGGCTTCCTGGTCTCCGGCCTCGGCGCCACGGGCGCGCGGATCATCTACCTGCACGTGGTGGTCGTGGCCGTCGTGGTGCTCGTCCTGCGGCAGCGCCTGCGCGAGTCGGAGGAGTGGGAACGCGAGCGCGACCGGCAGAAGCAGGCGCCCACCGGGGCCTCCCGCGGCGACTCCCTGCGTAGGCTGACCGCCAGGCCGCTGCTCGGGGCGGTCATCGGCCTCGGGCTCTTCTACGCGATCGGCAACCTGGTCGCCAACACCTTCGGCCAGTTCCAGACGTTCCTGTTCACCGAGGTCGCCGGGGCGCCGGTCTCGACGGCGACGCTCGTGGGGCTGCTGGCGTACCCGCTGGGGTTCGTGACCGTGCTGATCTTCATGAAGTTCGTGGACGGGCCGGCCCGCATGCCGCTGTACACGACCGGCGTCCTGATCATGGCGGCCGGGGCGGCGATCCCGCTGGTCGCGGGCGTCAACACGGTGACGCTGATCATCCTGAAGTTCTGCATCACGGTCGGCGCGGGCTTCGCCGGCGAGGTGATCTTCAAGGTGTGGGCGCAGGAGTTCTTCCCGACGCTGATCAGGGGCACCGCGCAGGGCATCGCCATCGCCTTCACCCGGTTCGTGGCCGCCGGGTTCGCGCTGGTCACCCCGGCCATCGCGGACTCCAGCCCGCAGGCGCTGATGGCGGTGCTGCTGGCCGCGGTGCTGATCGCCGCGGTGATCGGGTGGACGTGGATCTTCCCGCTGCGCCGCCGCGTCGTGGCCGGACAGGCCGCCGCCGAGGCCGCCGAAGCCGCTGAAGCCGCCGACCCGGAAGGGGCCACCCGATGACGACCACGACCGGCGACGTTCTCACCGCGCCGAGCGGCCTGCGCCTCGACGGCATGCCGGGAACGCGTCCCCGCCTGTCGTGGCGGACCGGCCGGGCGTCGGCGGGCTTCGACGCCCGCAGGATCGAGCTGACCCTCGACGGCGGCGAGCCGGTCACGCACACCGAGGAGGCCACCGGCCAGATCGGCGTGGCCTGGCCGTTCGACCCGCTGGCCGCCCGGGCCCGGGGCACGGTCCGGGTCGGCGTCAGGTCCGGCGGCGAGTGGTCGCCGTGGAGCGCGCCGCTGGCCTTCGAGAACCCGCCGCTCAGCGCGGAAGACTGGCGGGCGCGCTTCGTCTCGCCGCGTACGCTCGGCGCCACGCTCACCGCCGCTCCCCTGCTCAGCCGTACCGTCGAGCTGCCCGCCGCCGTGACGCGGGCCCGGCTGCACGTCACCGCGCTCGGCCTGCACGTGACGCGGATCAACGGCGAGCGGGTGACCGACGAGGAGCTGGCGCCCGGCTGGACGTCGTACGCGAACAGGCTGCGCTTCCGTACCCACGACGTGACCGCCCTGCTGCGCGCGGGCGGCAACGAGATCACCGCGCTGCTGGGCAACGGCTGGTACCGCGGCAGGCTGTACTGGCGCGGGGAGCGCGCGTTCTACGGCGACCGGCTGGCCCTGCTCGCGCAGCTGGAGATCGAGTGCGCCGACGGCAGCACCCACCTCGTGGTGACCGACGAGAGCTGGCGGGCGCACGACACGGGCGTGCTCGCCGACGACCTGTACGACGGCCAGACCACCGACCTGCGCGCGGGCCGCGGCCCCGCCGAGCCCGTGGACGTGCTCGACGAGCCGCTCGACCGGCTCTTCCCCGCCGACACGCCGCCCGTCCGCCCGGTGGCCGTGGTGCCGGGCGGCGTCCCCTTCCGCTCGCCGTCGGGCGCGCTGCTGGTCGACTTCGGCGAGAACCTCGTGGGCTGGGTACGGCTGCGCGTACGCGGCCGCCCCGGCCAGGAGATCGTGGTGCGGCACGCCGAAGTCCTGGAGCACGGCGAGCTCGGCACGCGCCCCCTGCGCAGCGCGAAGGCGACCGACCGCTACCTGCTGGCGGGCGGCGGGGCCGAGGTGCTGGAGCCGTTGCTGACGTTCCACGGGTTCAGGTACGCGAGCCTGGACGGCGTCGAGCCCGGGGACATCGAGGCGATCGACGCCATCGTGCTCAGCTCGGACCTGCGCCCGACCGGCCGCTTCCGCTGCTCGGACCCCGACGTGCAGACGCTGCACGACAACGTGGTGCGCAGCATGCGCGGCAACTTCCTCGACGTGCCCACCGACTGCCCGCAACGTGACGAACGGCTCGGCTGGACCGGCGACATCCAGGTCTTCGCGCCCACCGCCGCCTTCATCGCCGACTGCTCGGCCTTCCTCGCCTCCTGGCTGCGCGACCTGGCGGCCGAGCAGTTCGAGGACGGCTGCGTGCCGTTCGTCGTGCCGAACATCCACCACAACATCCTGCCCGCGGCCGCCGCCTGGGGCGACGCTGCCACGATCGTCCCCTGGACCCTGTACGAGCGCTACGGCGACCCCGAGGTGCTGCGCGAGCAGTATCCGAGCATGCGGGCCTGGGTCGAGCGCCTCAACGCGTTCGCCGGCGAGGACGGGCTGTGGACCGGGCGCTTCCAGTTCGGCGACTGGCTGGACCCGGCCGCGCCGCCCGACGCGCCCGGGGCGGCGCGTACCGACCAGGACCTGGTCGCCACCGCGCACTTCGTCAGGAGCACCGACCTGCTGGCCAGGGCCGCCGAGGTGCTGGGGCGCCAGGACGACGTCGAGCGGTACCGCGCGCTGGCCGCCAAGGTCCGGGCGGCGTTCGCCGCCGCCTACGTCACCCCCGGCGGCCGGCTGATGAACGACACGCCCACCGCGTACGCGATGGCCCTGCTGTGGGACCTGCTGCCCACGCCCGCCCAGCGCGCGGCGGCCGGCGCCCGGCTCGCCGACGTCGTACGCGCCAACGGTTTCCGCGTGGCCACCGGCTTCGTCGGCACGCCGCTCATCGCCGACGCGCTCACCGACGCGGGCTACCCGCACCTGGCCTACCGCCTGCTGCTGGAGCGTTCCTGCCCCTCGTGGCTCTACCCCGTCACCATGGGGGCGACCACGATCTGGGAACGCTGGGACAGCATGCTGCCCGACGGCCGGATCAATCCCGGGCAGATGACCTCCTTCAACCACTACGCGCTCGGGGCCGTCGCCGACTGGCTGCACCGGCGGGTGGCCGGGCTCGCGCCCGCCGCGCCCGGTTACCGGGAGATCGACGTGCGCCCCCTGCCGGGGCACGGGCTGACCTGGGCGGAGGCGGAGCTGGAGACGAGGTACGGCACGGCCGCCGTCGCCTGGCGGGTGGCGGACGGCACGCTCACGCTCGACGTCGAGGTGCCGCCGGGCGCCCACGCCACCGTCCACCTGCCCGGCCGGACGCCGGAACGGGTGGGCGCGGGGAAGCACCACCGGCAGGCGCCCCTTCCCGCCACGCCTGCGCGGGCGGAGACGATCGCCGATGCGGTGGACGACGCCGCGCTGTGGTCGCGGCTGACCGCGATCATGGCGGCGGAGGGCATCGCCGGCGACGAGGCGAGCGCGGCGGCGCTGGCCGCGCGCGGCCTGCCGCTGCCGCTGGCCGAGCTGGCCGGCGTGGTCGCCCCGCGCGCCACGCCGGAGCGGGTGGAGGAACTGCGGCGCTTCTTCGACGCGGCGGTGGCGGCGCACACCAGCTGACCGGCTCAGGTAGCGGCACATACCGCCCGCTCAAGCGTCGCCGTCCGGCGGAGACTTGGCGAAGGCGCCTGCTGCGGCGGCCAGGACGGCGGTTCTGGCCGCCTGGCCGGGCAGGTCCGGGTCGGGCGGCGTGCGGAGCAGCACCAGCTGGTGGTACACCGGCGCGGTGGCGGCGATGAGCAGCCGCCGCGCGTCGGTGTCCGGCGGGAGCTCGCCGCGCCGGACGGCCCGGCTGACGATGACCTCGCAGCGGGTGTACCGGTCCTCCCAGAGCCGCCGCACGCCGCGGGCGGCTTCTTCGGAACGGAACGAGGCGGCGAACAGGGCCGCGACGATGGGCGGCTGCGCGGCCAGCGACTCCTGGCTCTCGTGGTTCAGTGCCGCCAGGTCGCCCAGCAGGGAGCCGGTGTCCTGGGGCTGCCAGTCATCGTCGCTCGCCGCCTCGAAGACGTCGGCAAGCAGGCCGCCGACATCCCGCCAGCGCCGGTACACCGTCGCGCGATGCACGCCCGCCCGGGCCGCGACGGCCTCCATGGTCAGCGCGTCGTAGCCCCGCTCCCCCAGCTCGGCGCGGACCGCGTCGAGCACCTGCGTCCGGATGCGGCTGGTACGGCCGCCCGGGCGGCGCCGGGCCGGCGGGCCGCCCTCCGCCGGTGGAGGCGCCGGAGTCATCACTCGGACTCGGTTTGCTCAGCGGACAGCGTCATGCCACCATCTTAAAGTAGCAACTGTCGCGTTAGTAGCTGGTCTTCCGAAGCGCGCACCCCGGACCGCCCGGCCTTGACGGCCGGCTGAGAGGCACCGAATGAAATCCCATGTCCCCGCCGACCCGACCGTGGTGCACCCCATGCCGGGGCAGCCGCGGGTGGTGCTGCTCCGGCCGCTGGTCAAGTCCCCGCTGATCGAGGTCGGCGACTACTCCTACTACGACGACCCGGACGATCCGGCCGCGTTCGAGACCCGCAACGTGCTCTACCACTACGGCCCGGAGAAGCTGGTCATCGGCAAGTTCTGCGCCCTGGGCACGGGGGTGCGGTTCATCATGAACGGCGCCAACCACCGCATGGACGGCCCGTCGACCTTCCCCTTCCCCACCATGGGCGGCTCGTGGTCCGAGCATTTCGACCTGATCACGGGCCTGCCGAACCGCGGTGACACCGTCGTCGGCAACGACGTCTGGTTCGGCTACGGCGCCACGGTGCTGCCGGGCGTGCGGATCGGACACGGCGCGATCATCGGCGCCGGCGCCGTGGTCACCTCGGACGTGCCCGACTACGGGATCGCCGGCGGCAACCCGGCCCGCCTCATCCGCACCCGCTACAGCGACGAGGACGTGGCCCGGCTGCTGGCGGTGGCCTGGTGGGACTGGCCGGCGGAGCACATCACCGCCCACATCCGGACGATCATGTCGGGCTCCGTCGCCGACCTGGAAGCCGCCGCCCCGGACACCAGTCGCGCCTGACGCGGGCGCGGCACCCCGTACACCTGCCTCCGCGCCACATCCGTCCGGCCCCAGACCGAAACGAGGAGCTTGCATGTCCCGCCAGCGCGCCCACATCGCCATGGCCGGCATCCCCGCCGTCAGCCACGTCCTGCCCAGCCTGGAGATCATCCGCGAGCTGGTGGCCCGCGGGCACCGGGTGACCTACGCCAACGACCCGGCGGTCGGCGAGCTGATCGCCGGCACCGGCGCCGAGCTGGTCCCCTGCACCTCCACGCTGCCGGTCGCCGACAACAACTGGCCCGACGACCCCATCGCCGCGATGGGCCTCTTCCTCGACGACGCCGTCCAGGCCCTCCCCCAGCTGCGCGCGGCCTACGACCACGACCCCGCGGACCTCTATCTGTACGACATCGGCGCCTACGCCGCGCGCGCCCTCGCCGAATCGCAGAACCGTCCCATCGTGCAGCTGTCCCCGACTTTCGTCGCCTGGAAGAGCTACGACCAGGACGTGGCGGCAGATCTGTGGCAGCTGCCGGGCGCCGATGCCTACCGGGCGAGGTTCGCGCAGTGGCTGGCCGGCTCCGGTGCGTCCACCACCGACGTGGACATCTTCTCCGGCCGGCCGGCGCGGGTCCTGGCCCTGATCTCCCGGGCGATGCAGCCGCACTCCGACCAGGTGGACACCGGCACGGTGACCTTCGTCGGCCCCTGCTTCGGCCTGCCGGGGAAGGAGGGCGGCTGGACGCGTCCCGCCGAGGCCGAAAACGTCCTGCTGATCTCCCTGGGCTCGGCGTACACCCGCCGGCCGGACTTCTACCGCCAGTGTCTGGCGGCCTTCGGCGACCTGCCGGGCTGGCACGTCGTCCTGCAGATCGGCCGGCACACCGACCCGCGGGAGCTCGGCGACATCCCGGCCAACGTCGAAGTGCATTCCTGGGTCCCCCAGCGGGCGATCCTGGAGCAGTCGGACGCCTTCGTCACCCATGCCGGGATGGGCGGGTGCGGCGAAGGTCTGCTGGCCGGTGTTCCGATGATCGCGGTGCCGCAGGCCGCCGAGCAGTTCATGAACGCCGACCGTCTCGTGGAGCTGGGCGTGGCCCGCCGCATCGACACCCAGGACGCCACGGCCGAGGCCCTGCGGACGGCTCTGAGCGAGCTCGTGGCCGACCCGGAGGTCGCCCGCCGCTCGGCGCGGCTCCAGGCCGACGCGCTGGCCGAGGGCGGAACCGCGCGGGCGGCCGACCTGATCGAGGAGTTGCTGGGCTGATCAGCGCCGCCGCCTTTACGCTGTAGATTCATTTGGATCCGGCGGGTGGCAGCAATTGCCGTCAAACCCGACATGTGTGGTAAGCCTTCGTCATCACTTTTGTCACGGAGGCCCCATGCGTACCTTGGCTATCGCCGGATTGACCACTTTGCTGACGGGGCTGGCCACCCCAGCGGCCCTCGCCGAGCCGGCCGAGGATGGGCCGGTCGCGCACCGGCTCCCGTCCACGCTGGCCGCGGGCGACGGCTACTGGACGCCCGAGCGCATGCGCGC
>NZ_VCKX01000437.1 GCF_005889725.1 Nonomuraea zeae | reverse complement strand
GGGGTGGCCAGCGCCATCGGGCCCCTGCTGGGCGGGTGGATGGTGCAGACGGCCGGCTGGCGGTGGGCGTTCCTGATCAACCTGCCGTTCGCGGTGCTCATCGTGTTCGTCACCGTGCGGCACGTGCCGGAGAGCAAGGACCCGCAGGCCACCGGGCGCTTCGACGTGCTCGGCGCGGTGCTGGCGGCGCTGGCCCTGGCCGGGATCACCTACGGGCTGATCCAGAAGGGGGTGTCGATCCCGCTGGTCGCGGGGCTGGCGCTGGGGACGGCGTTCGTGATCACCGAGATCCGCCGGTCACCCGACGCGCTGGTGCCGGTCGGGCTCTTCCGCAACCACGTCTTCTCGGCGGTGAACGTCGTGACGCTGATCATGTACGCCGCCATGGGCGTGGTGTTCTTCCTGCTCGTGGTGCAGCTCCAGGTGGTGTCCGGCTTCTCCCCCATCGTGGCCGGGCTGGCGATGCTGCCGACGACGATCCTGATGATGCTGCTGTCGGCCAGAGCCGGGGAGCTGGCCAAGCGGGTCGGGCCGCGCTGGCCGATGACGATCGGGATCCTGGTGGCGGGCGCCGGATTCCTGTGGATGAGCACGATCGGCTTCCACTCCTCCTACCCGTTCCAGGTGCTCCCGGCGGTCACCGTCTTCGGGCTCGGGCTGTCGGGCGCGGTCGCGCCGCTGACCGCGACCGTGCTGGCCACGGCCGAGGAGCGGTACGCGGGCACGGCCAGCGGCATCAACAACGCCGTCGCCCGCACGGGCAGCCTGCTCGCGGTGGCCGCCGTGCCGCCGCTGGTCGGCCTGGTGGGCGACGCGTTCAAGAACCCGCCGGTGTTCGACGCCGGGTTCCGGATGGCGATGCTGATCAGCGCGGGGATGATGGTGGTCGCGGCGCTGATCACGTTCGTGACCATCAGGACGAACGTGCTGGACACCGGCGACGACGACTAGGCCGGGCGGCCGCCTAGAAGGTGAACGCCTGGCTGCGGACGCTGTTGTCGAAGTTCGACAGGAGCAGCTCGGGCTCGCCGACCGAGCGGACGCCGGGCAGCCTGGTCAGCAGCTCGCGGAACATCGTGCGCATCTCCTGCCTGGCCAGGTTCGCGCCGAGGCAGAAGTGCGGCCCGGGGCCGCCGAAGCCGACGTGCGGCTTGGTGTCACGGGTGATGTCGAAGGTGTCGGCGTTCGGGAAGACCGACTCGTCGCGGTTGGCCGAGCCGTAGAACAGCACCACCTTGTCGCCCTTCTTCAGCTCCAGGCCGCGCAGCGAGAAGTCCTCGGTGACCGTGCGCCGGAACTGCATGATGGGCGACACGTAACGGACCATCTCCTCGATGGCCCCGTTGATGTGCCGGTCGAAGTCACTCGTCAGCAGCTCGCGCTGCGCCGGGTTCTCGGTGAGCAGCTTGATGCCGTGGGCCATCGTGTTGCGCGCGGTCTCGTTGCCCGCGACCAGCAGCAGCGCGAAGAACGAGCCCAGCTCGCGGTCGGTGAGCTTCTCCCCGTCCGGGTTGGCGTTGACCAGCAGGGAGACCAGGTCGCCCTTCGGGTCGGCGACGCGCTCGTGGCCGAGCTTGATGACCATGCGCTGGAGCGCCATCAGGGCCAGCATGTTCTGGCCGGCCATCTGCACGCTGCGCGCCAGGCTGGGGCGCACGCCGGTGTAGGCGGTGGAGATGTCGACGTGCTGGTGGACCTTGGCGCGCAGCTCCTGCGGGATGTCGAGCATGTCGCAGATGACGTGGATGGGGAGCTTGGCGGCCACCTGGGAGACGAAGTCCCTCGGGCCCTCCGCCACGACGCCGTCCACGATGCGCGCGCAGGCGGCCTCGATGTCGCTCTGGAGATTGGCCAGCATCTTCGGGCTGAACGAGCGGGTGACGATCCGGCGCAGGCGGGCGTGGCGCGGGTCGTCCATGTTGACCATCGACTCGCCGAACACCTGCTTCACCCAGCCGGGCGGCTCCGGGTTGGTCACGGCGGGCTCGCTGGAGAAGATCTTGGCGTTGCGGCTGGCCTCGACCACGTCCGCGTGGCGTACGAGGGCGTAGAAGCCCTTGCCCGAGCGGAGGAACGGCACTTTCTTCTCGGGGAAGAAGACCGGCAGTTCCTGCTGCCGGAGCCGGGCGAACGCCTCATTCCGCTCTTTAAGGGATTTGCGCCAGAAATCCAGATCCGCGAGATCGATGTCCACCCATCTATCCTGGCACGTTCCCGGCTCACCGGTGCCCGGCAGGCGATGTGCATCCTGCCCTCCAGGGCCGTTCTCGCGCCGTTCAGGCACGGTTCGAGCTGTATGGACATTACTTCCGGTATGAATGCGCTGCTCGCCGCCTGCCTGATTCTTCCCCTCGCTTCCGGTACGGCCCCCGCCGCGGCTCACGCGTGCGGCGGGCACCCCCTCGACTTCGACGGCGACGCCCGGCCCGACCTCGCCGTGGCCGCGCCCTACGACGGCTCCAGGGCCGGCTCGGTGACCGTGATGTACGGGTCCGGGAAGAAAGTGAAGCTCTCCCAGGAAGGGGCCGAGCCGGGCGACTCCTTCGGGTCCGCGCTGGCCGTGGGCGACTTCGACGGGGACCGCTGCGCCGACCTGGCGGTGGGCGTGTCGGAGGAGTTCGCCGGGGAGCGGGTGCCCGGCGCCGACGGCAACGGGGTCGTCCAGCTCTACCACGGCTCCCCCGGCGGGCTGGTCGCGGGCAAGGAGCTCGCGCTGGCCAGCCCGTCGAGCGACCGGTTCGGGGCGTCGCTGGCGGCCGGGGACTTCGACGGCGACGGCAGGGACGAGCTCGCCGTCGGCGCGCCCAGCCACCGCTCCGGCGGTGCGGTCACGGTGTACTGGATGAAGGGCCGCAAGCCATACCAGATCACGCAGAAGACGCCCTGGGTGCGGCAGGCGGCGAGCGTGACCGACCAGTGGGGCGCGGCGCTGGCCACCGGCGACTTCGACGGCGACGGCCGCGACGAGCTGGTCGTCGGCGCGCCCGCCGACAGCGTCAAGCTGGACGGGCAGGGCTCGGTCACCGTGGTCGACGTGCGCGGGCGGCGGGCGCGGCTGCTCACGCAGAGCACGCCGGGGATCAAGGGCGCCGCGGAGAAGTGGGACGGATTCGGCGCGGCGCTGGCCACCGGCGACTTCAACGGCGACCGCCGGGCCGACCTGGCCATCGGCGTCCCCGGCGAAGGGCTCAGCGCGAACCAGCGGGCCATGGACTACGGCGACGGCACCGTGGACGTCCTGTACGGCTCCCGGAGCGGCCTCAGCACGCACGGGAGCGAGGCCTGGTCGCAGAACACGCTTGAGGGCGTGCCGCGCTACTACGACCGGTTCGGGGCGTCACTGGCGGCCGGGGACTTCAACGGCGACGGCCACGATGAGCTGGCCGTCGGCGTGCCCGGCGAGAAGGCGGTCCAGGTGCTCGTGGGACGCGCGTCCGGCGGGCTCACGCGGGCCGGGAACCTGCTGGTCAAGGGCGAGGGCCGGGACTTCGGCGCCTCACTGGCCGCGCTCCCGCAGATCGGCCGCTACCGCTCGCTGGCCGGGCGGCCGCCGCTGTACGGGCTGGTGGTCGCCGCCCCCGACCAGGGCCTGGTCCTGTACGCGCCCGGCGCGCGCAAGCCGGGCCTGCGGCTGGGCAAGATGCGCCGCCTCAGCAAGGGCACCGGCCTGTACGGCTACGCCTTCGGCTGACCACCCGGCCTCCCGCCGGCCCGTCATCGGACGCCTGCCCCTACGGCTGAGCATCCGCTGACCCGACCTCCCGCCGGCCCATCATCGGACGCCGGCCCCTACGGCTGAGCATCCGCTGATCCGGCCGCGCCGGCCCCGTCCACGGGCAGGATCACCCGGAACAGTGCCCCCTTGCCCGGCCGGCCCTCCGCCACGACGATGCCGCCGTGCGCCTCCACCAGCGTCGCCGCGATCGACAACCCCAGCCCGGACCCTCCCACGCTGCGCGCGGGATCGGCCCGGTAGAACCGCTCGAACACCCGCTCAGCCACCTCTTCGGTGAACCCGGGCCCCTCGTCGGCCACCTCCACCACGGCCTGGTCCCCGTCCACGCCCACCCGCACCTGGAAGGGCGTGCCCGGCGGGGTGTGGGTGAGCGCGTTCGTCACGAGGTTGTTGAGCACCTGCCCGAGCCGCGACTCGTCCCCCGTCACCATCACGTCGCCCTCCTTCCTGAACAGCCGGACCAGCTCGATCCGCCGGTCGGGCGCCAGGGTCTGGGCGTCGATCACCGTCGTGGCCGCCAGGCTCAGCAGGTCCACCGACCGCCGGGCCAGCTCGCGCCGCTGGTCGAGCCTGGCCAGCAGGAGCATGTCCTCCACCAGCAGCCCCATCCGGGCCGCCTGCCCCTCGATGCGGCTGAGCAGGCGCACGGCCTCGGTCAGGTCCTTCTCCTCCCCCAGCCGGTACAGCTCCGCGAACCCCCTGATCGACGTCAGCGGCGTGCGCAGCTCGTGCGAGGCGTCGGCCATGAACCGGCGCATCAGCTCCTCGGAGCGCCTGGCGGCGGTGGCGGACGCGCGGGCCGACTCGGCCGCCTCCTCGCGCTCGCGCGCGGCCGACTCGATCTGGGCGAGCATGGTGTTGAGCGAGCGGCCGAGCTTGCCGACCTCGGTGGTCCCGGCCCACAGCGGCACGCGGCGCGACAGGTCGCCGCCCGCGATGTCCTTGGCCGTACGCGCGATCTCGCCGAGCGGGCGCATGCTCCGGCGTACCAGCCAGTAGCAGGCGAATCCGAGCACGACGAGCGTGCCGCCGCCGCCGACCGCCACGATGAGGGCGAGCTGGGAGACGGTGTCGTCCACGTCGCCCATGCTGATGGCGAACACCCGGCTCTCCCCCAGCCGGCCGGGGACGGCGACGACCCGCCAGCTCGGGCCGCCCGCGACGCGGGAGTCCACGGTGAAGGGCCGTCCCTTGCGCGCGATGACGTCGGCGCCGGTCAGCCGGGGCAGGGCGGGGGTGTGCTCCTCGGTCGACTCGCTGAGCGTCCTGATCGCGACGCCGCCCGAGTCCAGCAGCACCGAGTGGAACAGGCCGAAGAAGCGCTGCGGGCGCGCCTCCTGGCGCAGGTCGGGAGGCGGCGGCACGTCGCGGACGGGCCGGCTGGCCGCGCGGAGCTGCTGGTCCACGCGTTCGACGAGATAGCCGCGCAGCAGCCGCACGGCGAACAGGCCGGTCAGCGTGATGGCGAGGGTGACCAGGAGGAGGGTGGCCGACACCAGCCGCAGCCAGAGCGGGGTGCGCGCGAGCTGCTTGCGCAGCGCGAGCCACCTCCTGATCGCGGCGCCCTTCCGCGGTTTCTCCTGGGCGCCCCCTGCCTTTGGGCTCATACGCGTGGCGGGCGGAGGATGTAGCCGACTCCGCGCAGCGTGTGCAGGTATTTGCGCTCGCCGATGTCCACCTTGCGCCGCAGGTAGGACACGTACGACTCCACCAGACCGACGTCGGTGCGCCAGTCGCCGTTCCAGACGTGGTCGAGGATCTGCGTCTTCGACAGCACCCGGCCCACGTTCAGCATGAAGTACTGCAGCAGCCTGAACTCCGTGGGCGAGAGCCGGATCGGGATGCCGTCGCGCCAGACCTCGTGGGTCTCCTCGTCCAGCTCCAGGTCGGCGACCTGCAGCCGGTTCGGCGGCGGCGTTCCTCTGCGGGTCCTGCGCAGCACGGCCCGGATCCGGGCGATGACCTCCTCCAGGCTGAACGGCTTGGTCACGTAGTCCTCGCCGAGCCCCAGCCCGGCGATCCGGTCCTCCGGCGTGTCCTTGGCCGTCACGAACAGCACCGGGACCCGGCGGCCCCGGGACCGCAGCCTCCCCGCGACCGCCAGACCGTCGAGGTCGGGCAGCATGACGTCGAGCATCACCAGGTCGGGCGTGCTCTCCTCGGCCACCCGCAGCGCCTCCTTGCCGTCGGCGGCGGTCAGCACCTCGAACCCGGCCATGCGCAGGCTGGCCGAGAACAACTCCCTGATGTTGGGCTCGTCGTCGACCACCAGCAGCCTGGCCTCGGGTTCGCTCATCTCGGGCCTCCTCCCTGGAATCCCTGCCCGCCCTGGGTGATCGACGCCGCGGTCACCGAGCCGTCGCCGCCCTGCTGGCCGCGAACGACCACAGAGGTGCCGGTCTCCAGGTCGGCCACCTTACCCGGCTTGGAAATCTGGACGGTCGTCTGGTCGGTGGTGGTCACCGTGACGGTGGAGCCGTCCATGGTCTTCACGTAGACCTTGCCGCCCTCCACCTTCTCCACGGTGCCGACCGTGCCGCCTCCGCCGCCCATCCGCTGGCCGCCGCCGCCGGGCTGCTGCCCGCCGCCCGGCTGCTGGCCGCGCTGCCCGTAACCGGGGGGCAGGCCGCCCTGCTGCTGGCCGTACCCGCCGCCCATGGGGCGCTGCTGCGCCCCCGCCTGCGCCTGCGGCGTGCCGAACAGCTTGCCCGCCTGGATGCCGATGAGGACGCCGGCCACGAGGACGACGCCGGCGGCCAGCGCCAGCGTCAGCTTCGACGGGCCCCGCTTGGGCTGTACGGCGAGCTCTTCCCGCAGGTCGTCGGGGTACGGAGAGGAGTCCAGCTGGTCCATGCGATTCTCCTTGTTCGTGGCGCGGGTCATTCGTGGCGCAAGGCCTGGATCGGCCTGAGCTTGGCCGCCCTGTTGGCGGGATAACTGCCGAAGAACAGCCCGATCCCCACCGACACGCCCAGCGCCAGCGCGACCGACGACGGCACGAGGACCGGCTCGATGCCGGCGATGGTGAACCTGGTCCCCGCGAACGCCACCAGCACCCCCGACAGCCCTCCGACCAGGCTGAGCAAGGTGGCCTCCATCAGGAACTGGCCCAGGATCGCGCTCCTGGGCGCGCCGATGGCCTTGCGGATGCCGATCTCCCGCGTGCGCTCGGTGACGGTCACCAGCATGATGTTCGTGATGCCGATGCCGCCCACCAGCAGCGAGATCGCGGCGACCGCGCCGAGCAGCACGGTGAAGGTGCCGGTCGCCTCGCTCACGGTCTCCTGCAGGGTGGCCTGGTTGAGTATGCGGTAGTCCGGGTTGTCGCCTGTGATGCCGTGCCGCTGGTTGAGGATGGCCGTGACCTCGGCCTGCGCCGCTGTCGTGCGCTCCGCCCCCGACGCCTGCACCACGATCGAGCCGAGCGAGCCGAATCCGCTCAGACTCTGCTGTACGGCGGGCAGCGGCGCGATGGCCACGTCGTCGGCGTCCTGCATGCCGGTGGACCCGGCCTCCTTCAGCACGCCGACGACCGTGAACGGCACGCCGGACACGCTGACCTGCTTGCCGATCGGGTCGACGGTCCCGAACAGCTCCTCCACCACGGTCTGGCCGAGCACCACGACCTTCCTGGCGGCCAGCACGTCGTCGTTGAAGAAGTAGGTGCCCTTGACGACCGGCTTGTTGGTGGCCTCGAAGTAGCTGGGGTACGTGCCGACGAACTGGGCGATGGCGTGGCTGGCCGCTCCGAAGGCAGCGGTCGAGGACGAGGCGTTCACCACGGGCGAGACCGTCTTGACCGACGGCGCGAGGCTCTTGTCGGTCAGCGCCTTGGCGTCGGCCAGGCTGAGCTGCCTGGCCTGCGTGCGCGGGCCGGTGTTGCCCTGTCTCTTATACCCATCT
>NZ_VCKX01000436.1 GCF_005889725.1 Nonomuraea zeae | reverse complement strand
GTGTCTTAGGGTCTCGTGGGCTCGGAGATGTGTTTAAGAGACAGTCGGCGACCAGTCGGTCGTAGGCGAGCGCGACCGTGTTCCTGGAGATCTCCAGCCGGCGGGCCAGCTCCCTGGTCGGGGGCAGCCGCTCGCCCGATCTGAGGCGGCCGTCGAGTATGGCGTCGAGCAGCTGCCGGTAGACCTGTGCGGCCAGGTCACCCCGGCTGCCGAGGCTGATGTGAACGTCCAACTTGGCCCAATCATCTTGCCGGAAATTGGAGCTTATATCGGGACAAGGTGGGATCCAAGATGAGTGCATGACAGAACGCATGGATCTCGGATCACTGGCCCGCGAGGCGTACAAGGGGATGGCGGGGCTGGACGGGTTCGTCACCCGCAGCACCCTGCCCAAGCCCCTCCTGGAGCTGGTCCGGCTGCGCGCCAGCCAGCTCAACGGCTGCGTCTACTGCGTGGACATGCACAGCTCGGACGCCAAGCAGGCGGGGGAGAGCGACGCCCGCCTGCACGCCGTCGCGGTCTGGCGCGAGGCGCCCTTCTTCACCGAGCAGGAGCGCGCGGCCCTGGCCTTCACCGAGGCCGCCACGAAGCTCACCACCGGCGACATCACGGACGAGGTGTGGGAGCGGGCCGCCGCCTGCTTCACCGAGCCGGAACTGGCCGCGCTCGTGGTGGCCGTGGCGGCCATCAACGCCTGGAACCGGATGGGGGTCGCCACCCGGATGGTGCCGGAGTCGTACAAGCCATGAAATATCGGCGAATCCTGGCACAGGCGCAGCTGGCGAACTCTCTCGGCGACGGCATCTACCTCGTCACCTCCGCGTTCTACTTCGCCAGGATCGTCGGCCTGTCGGCCACCGAGATCGGCCTCGGCCTCACGCTGGGCTGGGCCGTCGGCTCGGTGGCCGGCGTACCGCTCGGGCACCTGGCCGACCGGCGCGGGCCGCGCGGCGTCGCCGTGCTGCTGGCGCTGACGACGGCCACGGCGGTCGCCTCCTTCCTGTTCGTCCGCACGTTCGTGCCGTTCGTGCTGGTCGCCTGCCTCTACGGGACCGCGCAGACCGGCCTGTCGGCGGCCAGGCAGGCGCTGCTGGCCGGGCTGGTCGAGCCGGCGCGGCGCACGGCGGTGCGGGCGCTCCTGCACGCCACGCTCAACGGCGGCCTGGCCGTCGGCGCCGCGCTGGGCGGCGTGGCGCTGCACCTCGACAGCCGGCCCGCGTATCTGGCGCTGTTCGCGCTCGACGCGCTGAGCTTCGTCGCCGCCGCCCTCCTGCTGCTCAGACTGCCCGCCGTGCGGCCCACCCCGGTCACCACGGGCCCCCGGCTGGCGGTGCTCAGGGACCGCCCCTTCGCGCTCGTCACGCTGATCAACGCGGTGCTGCTGTTCTACATGCCGATGCTCAGCCTGATCGTGCCGCTCTGGATCGCCACCCGTACCTCGGCGCCCACCTGGATGGTCTCGGTCCTGCTGCTGATCAACACGGGCGGCGTGGTGCTCTTCCAGGTGCGGGTGGCGCGGCGGGTGAACAACCTGCGCGACGCGTCGGCGTCCGTCCGGTATGCGGGGCTGGTGATGTTCGCGGCCTGCGCGGTGTTCGCGCTCAGCCCGTACGGGTGGGCGTTCCTGATCGTGGCCGCCCTGCTCCAGGTCGGCAGCGAGTTGCTGCTGGCCGCGGGGGCCTGGGAGATCGGCTTCGGGCTCGCGCCCGACGACAAGCAGGGCCAGTACCAGGGGTTCTTCGGCACGGGGGTGGCCGTGGCGAGGATGCTCGGGCCCGTCGTCCTGACGACGCTCGTGCTCGGCGGCGGGACGCCGGGCTGGCTGCTGCTCGGCGCGGTGTTCGCGGCGGCCGGCGCCGCGATGTCCCCGGCTGTGAGATGGGCGCTACGTGGACGTCCGCAGCCGCAGGCTGTCGCTCACCACGAACCCGCTTGAGGGCCGTGCCCGCTCAAGAGGGCCATGCCCGCCTCCGCGATCAGTGAGCAGGTGAGCAGGTGAGCAGGCCGGGTGCGGCCGGCGGACAGGGCGGCCACCGGCCAGAGACCGGGGCAGGCGATGCAGCCGCTCGACCGCCCGCTCCTGAGCACTGCTGGAAGGCGTCAGTGGCTGTGGTCGTGGGTGGGGGACGGGGCGTGCCCGTCGGACAGGGTGGCCGTGACGGTGAAGCTCGCCGTACGGACCTCGCCGTCGTGCCGGAAGTCGAGGAACAGCCGGTAGTCGCCGCCGCTCGGCGCCTGGGCGGAGAAGGTGATCTCCGGCCCCGCCTTGCCGCTGCCGTCCGGATGCACGTGCAGGTAGGCGAGGTCACCGGCACGCAGCGCGACCATGTGGCCGTAGGCGCCGAGGTACGGCTGGAGGTCCGTCACCGGCTTGCCGTCCTTGCTGACCGTGAGCGCGAGCTTGCCGGCTCTGCCGGGGACCAGGTCTCCGGCGAGGTTCACGGTGTAGTCGTCGACCGTGGCGGTCCGGCTGACGTGCGGCAACGGCTCGGGCCGGAAGTCGCCCGCGGCCTGCAGGTCCGCGCCGAGCGTCAGCTTCCCGCCGCCGGTGGGGATGAAGTCGGCGAACGCCCGGTACGTCCCCGGCTTCGGCAGCGCCAGCCGTACCGACCAGGTGCCGTCGGGGGCCATGGCGGGATGTACGTGCTGGAAGGCCGTCAGGTCGCGGGAGGCGACGATGAAGTGGAGCTTCTTGTCGTGCTCGACCTGATAGGAGGTGACCGGCCGGCCGTCGGGCCCCGTCACGGTGAACTTGAAGTCCGCGGGGGCGCCGGCGGTGAGCATCGTGGCGAGCGGATTGAGCGTGTAGCCGTCCTGCGACACCTGCAGCCCGCCGGGAGTGTCACTCGTTGCCGGCTGCCCGGTGTTCGCGGTGTGCCCGGTGTGCCCGGCGTGTCCGGCACCGCCATCCCCTGCACCCCCTCCATCGGCCGCATGCCCGCCGCTGTGCTGCACCGAAGCCTGCCCGGGGGCTTCCCGAGCCGAGGTCGGCTGGACGGCCGGGTTCGCCATCCGCCCGACGCCCAAGGCGCCACCGAAGACCACCGCCAGCCCGAGGGCGTAGGTGCCGACCTTGGCCGCCGCATTCATGACCGCCCCACCAACTCAGGCCCGGCCGCCTGACTGGCGCAATGTCCACCGGATACTGGGTTCAAGCTCACACGTTCAGGTACGGCGGGCGCACGGACAACGTTCACCTGAGACGTCGCGCAGAGGCACGGCGGCGGACGAGCCCCCACCCGGAGTTGCCCCCCACCACCTGGAGGTTGTCATGCCACCCATTCCCACTGAACCAACCAAAACGACGCCCTGACCTCCCGAACCCCCCTCCTTCACGCATCTCGGCGGGATATTTGGCATGATCGGGTTGTTGTCCAGACGGGGGCACGGCAACGGTCACGGGACAGAGGTCCTCCCGGCACCACCTCCGGCTGACGACCACCAGTCGACCGACGACCAGTCGATCGACCACGCTGGCAACGCACGTCAGAGCCACAGAGGCGTCAAAGCTACAGAGGCGTCAGAGTCGGCAACAGGGTCGCCGGAAGGTGGGCAAATCATCTCAGCAAGAGCCGGCAACAATCCTGAAGCCGCATGTGTCCAATCGCTCGTTCGTTGTCCAAGATCGGACGGGTATAGCGCTCCCACCAGGGGCGGAACACCTGTCCATCGCTCGTTCTCCGCACATTCCGCACATCTGGTCCGTGCACAACACAGGGACCGCAGCCAACCCTTGCTAGGCTGCATGTCAACCGTTGGGTCTCACCCCGGCAGGTGAGGCCGTCGAAGAAGTGGGGTCACACCGTGAAGAAGCTGCTCGTTCTGGCGCTGATCGCCCTTGGGGGGTTGCTGATCTGGCGTAAGGTGCAGGCCGACCGCGCAGAGCTCGATCTCTGGACCGAGGCGACCGGCAGCGAGAACTAACCGACCGGCGAGGCGATGAGTGACATCATCCCCATCAAGCTGGCGTGCCTGGACCTGGCAGGCACCACAGTCGGTGACATCGCCATGGTCGAGCGCGCCTTCGCCGAGGCGATCGCGACTCAGGGCATAGTGCCCGGGACCGGAGCATACGCGCGTGCCATGGTTCACGTGCACCGGTCCCGGGGCTGCCCCAAGATCGATGTCTTCCGCGGGATCTTCCCTGGAAACGAAGCCCAGGCCCAGGCGGCGAACCTGACGTTCGAGCGCTCCTACGAGGGCGCGCTGGAGCGTGCAGGTCTCGTCCCCATGCCCGGGGTCCCGGAGGTCCTCGACAAACTCCGCGGCACTGGCATCAAGCTCGCCCTGATCACCGGCTTCAGCCGGGCCACCCTGGGTCGCGTCCTGAGCGTGCTCGGCTGGCACGACAAGATCGACCTGGCCATCTCCCCCGAAGACGCCGGCGGTCGGGGCCGCCCCTGGCCGGACATGGTCCTGCACGCGGTCCTCCGGCTCGGCGTGGAGGACGTACGCAACGTGGCGGTCATCGGCGACTCGGAAAGCGACATGCTCTGCGGCAAGCGCGCGGGGGCGTCGATCGTGGCGGGGGTGATGACCGGCGTCCACAGCAGGGAGCGACTGCTTAAGGGCGGCGCAACCCACATCCTCGACTCGATCGCCGACTTCCCGAGCTTGGTGCTGAGCGATGACCTTGGGACGACGCAGGTAGCTTCCTCGGCCCGGTAAGCTATCTTCGTCGAAGGGGCCTTAGCTCAGTTGGCAGAGCGCCTGCTTTGCAAGCAGGAAGTCAGGAGTTCGAATCTCCTAGGCTCCACCATCGAGGCGACTCGGGTAGGTGGTCCTCGGCCGCCCATCCGTTGCCCGATTACCGAGTGGGCTGCCGGGGTCCCGCCCCGAGCGGTCCTCGCTCCGCTCGGGCTGTTCTTCCTGAGGCGCGCCTCCGGCGCGCAAGGTCATCACGAAGGGCGCTTCGTGCACGGGACTCAGCCGTCTCTCAGCCGAGCCAGAGCCTCGACCCCTGCAGGCATTCGCTCCGCTCAGACATTTCTTCTTTGGAAGCGCAGGCTGCGCCCGCGCTTCTATCGGTACGGCTGGCGTTGGCAACGTTCGCGAGACCTGCGGCTCGGATGTAGCAGCCGGTAACCATTCTGGCCAGCACGGCCGAGGCCCGTTTGGAGGGCGCCGCAGCTTCAGTTCCTTGTCCTCGCGGCGGATGCCGATCAGAACGGTGATGTAGCCAACCAGCAGGACGATGCCGAGCAGTCCGGCGATGAGAAGCTCGATCATGTCCGCGTCACCCCCGCTATGGCCGTACGGCGCGGGCCAGGCGTTGGACGGCGGATCCCGTCGAGCCGCACCCGCTCCCGGCTCCGAGCGGTCTGCTTCTTGATCCAGCGATCCCGCACTGGGCACTTGCCACACCGAGGTCTGCTTTCGTCCAGGGGAGCTGCACTCGCATGCGGGCGCGGGCAGCGCCGCCAGGTAGCTGCATGAGCGCCTTGAGGTCGGTGAGGGTCACATCTCTGCCTGGACCTCCTGGCGTTGCTACAGGACTCCGCGGAGGTATACCGTTCGCTATACTGCCGTACGTGGCAGACGAGTGGGACGTCTACATCGTGGACGAGGTGCGCGAGTGGATCGAGCAACTCGACGACGCGACACAGACGTGTTGTGCAAGCGATCGACGCGCTTGCTGAAGGAGGACCAAGTCTGGGACGGCCGCTGGTCGACACGATCACCGCTTCGCGTCTGCAGAACTTGAAGGAGCTTCGGCCGGGGACTGTGCGGATCTTGTTCGCCTTCGATCCGTGGCGGTCCAGCATCTTGCTAGTCGCGGGTGACAAGGCCGGACGGTGGAATGCCTGGTATAACCACGCCATCCCGCTCGCCGAGCAGCGCTATGAGATCTACATGAAGGAACGACAAGCGGAGGAGGGCAGATCATGACGGGATATGTGCGCTGGCAGGACATTCGTGCTGAGCACGTCGAACGTGCCGGCGGTGAGGACGCTGTTGAAGCGGGCAAGCAGGAACTCCTCGCCAAGGTGCAAGGACACCGACTTGCTGAGATCCGCCGTAGTCGAGGACTGACCCAACAAGCCCTCGCACAGCGTATGGGGGTCACCAAGGGCCGCATTTCGCAGATCGAGCAAGGCAAGATCTCTGGGCAGGACGTGCTTGCCCGGTACGCCACTGCTCTTGGTGGTCGGCTTCATCAGTCGATCTACTTCGACGATGGTGACATCGCCGCCATCGCTTGACGTGAGGGCGAGAGGACGTCTTGTACGGTGTCTTGGCCGCGGTGGGGTCGCTCTTGTGGCTGAGCAGGCCACCGTACGCGTCCCGCTGTTCTTGGCCTTTCCCCTCTTGGGTCGTCGGGATAATGCGACGTTGGCTGGGGTGCTGTGTACAGCAGCAAGTACAGCAACGCCGGCTTACGTGATCACACGTCATCAGCTCACACCTGCCATCTGACCCCGTTTGCAAGCAGGAAGTCTGGAGTTCGAATCTCCTAGGCTCCACCAGCGAAAACACCCCCGCCACAGACCATGTGACGGGGTGTTGTGCCATTCACGTGCCATTAGCCAGTGGGGACCCGGACGCTCGCGCTGCCGTCGTCATCTCCCCTTCTTTGGCGTCTTCTTCGCCTTCTTCCGCCCGGCCTTGGCGCGGGCCGAGAGCGCGTTGGCGATCTTCTGGTCAGCGTTTCGGAGTGGCGTGCTGGTAGATGAGCGTGGCCCGGTCGCTGTCGTGTCCCATGCGCGCTTTCAGGTCGGCGAGGCTCGCTCCTGACTGGGCCACCAGGGTGTTGCCGGTGTGCCGAAGACCGTGGAAGCGCAGCCCTTGCACGCCCATCTCCTTGAGCGCGTCACCCCACTTAGCTTCGCGGCGGAAGTTTCTCCCTCGGAGGAACGCCCCGAGCTTGCCGACGAAGACGAAGGCGACTTCGGCCTCGTCAACGCACGCCGCCAGGTGTTCGACGAGAACCGGGACGATCACCGAGGGGATGCTGACGGTCCGCCGTCTGGCTTCGACTTGAGCGGCCCGAGGCGCATCTCGCCGTTGTCGAGTTCGAGGAGCTGTTCCCGTACGTTGACGGTGCGAGCCTGGAGGTCGACGCTCGACCGTCGAAGTGCCGTCAGCTCACCCCACCGCAGACTGGCGAAGGTGGTCAGCAGGACCATGGCCCGGAAACGGCGGTCCGCCATCCGGTCGGCCAGCTCGAAGACCTGGGCAACGGTGAGTACCGGTCGTTCCGGGGTGTGCTCATTGCCCGCGCCCTATGTGACGCTCCAGCAGCCAGGTATACAGCTCCAGAGTCTTCGGCCGAAGCCCCGGACGCTCCCTGACCCAGTCCCGCGCGTAGACGGTCACCCTGGCTCACCGAGCAGCGTGGCTGATCGTGGTTCGGCGGCGGACGGCACACGGATGCGCAAAGATCATTGAGCGTGGCCCCTGGCGGTGTCAGCTGAGAGGAAACGTCCGTGATCGACTCTACTTACAGCAAGTGGTTTCGCCTGCACACTCAGCTGGTCGTCGACTTGACGTGGTGTTCTGCCACCAAGATTGACGACGTCCTGGCTGCGTATGGCATCTCATCCGAGAGCACTCAGCCTGCACGCTTCAATGCTGAGGACGTCGACGTGCTCATCGGGCGCCTCGGCAATGGCACCGTCAACATGAATCGCCCCGGTTCCGGTGGAGACTTGATCTCTTGAGAGGATCGAGTCCATGCCAGGTAAGTCCCCCTATCCCGCTGAGCTGCGCCGCCGAGCGGTGCGGATGGTCGCCGAGGTGCGGCCGGATT
>NZ_VCKX01000435.1 GCF_005889725.1 Nonomuraea zeae | reverse complement strand
GCCTGTGTACGCTTTGTCCTCCTTTCTTTGGCGGCATTCATTTTTACCACCTCTTTTTTTTTTTTCAAGCAGAAGACGGCATACGAGGTGTCTTAGGGTCTCGTGGGCTCGGAGATGTGTATAAGAGACAGCGGGGGAGAGCTCCTTGCCGTTCAGGAAGACCTGTGGGCGCACCTCAGAGGCCGGGACGAGGACCGGCCAGTAGACGCCGTACGGCGAGGCGTTGCCCGGCGGGGTGAGGCCGTAGAAGCCCGGGTAGCTCGCCAGGCCCGTCTCCACCACGGCGGAGGAGAACGCGCGCCCGGCCGTGCGCTCGTCGGCGTCCATGACCGTGATCCGCAGCAGGCCCGACTCCGTGAGCGTGACGTCCACGGAGTCGAAGGAGTCGCGAGGGATGCGCGCCCAGACGGCCTCCTCCGCCACCCGGGCCTTCGCCTCGACGTCCAGGCCCGTGAGCACGAGCGTCATCGTGTTGCGGAAGCCGCCCAGGTAGTTCACGGCGACCTTGAGCGTGCCGGGCGGCGGCTCCCCGCGCACCCCGGAGACCAGGACCCGGTCCGGCCCGTCGTCCGCCAGCTCGATCGTGTCGAACCTGGCCACCACGTCGGGGCCCAGGTAGCGCGGGCCGCCCAGCTCGTACACGAGTTGCGCCGTCACCGTCCCCACCGAGACCAGCCCGCCCGTCCCGGGGTGCTTGGTGATCACGGCGGACCCGTCGGCGCGCAGCTCGGCGATGGGGAAGCCGCAGTGCGCCAGATCCGGTACGTCCCGGAAGAACGCGTAGTTGCCGCCCGTGGCCTGGCAGCCGCACTCGATGATGTGACCCGCGACCACCGAGCCCGCCAGCGGGTCGAGGTCGTCCGGGCCCCAGCCGTACCGCCAGATGCCGGGACCCGTCACCAGCGCGGCGTCCGTCACGCGGCCGGTCACCACCACGTCGGCGCCCGCGGACAGCGCGGCGGCGATCGGGCGGGCGCCGAGGTAGGCGTTCGCGGTCAGGGGGGTCGCGTCGAGCCGCTCGCCCGTGTCGGCGTTGACCAGGTCGAGCGGCCTGCCGGTGAGGTCGTCGCCGGTCACGTGCGCGACGGCGGGGGACAGGCCCAGCCGGCCGGCCAGCTCGTGTACGGCCTGCGCGCAGCCCGCCGGATCGAGACCGCCCGCGTTCGTCACGATCTTGATGCCTTTGTCCAGGCAGGGGCCGAGAACGTCCTCCAGCTGGCGCAGGAACGTCGGGGCGTAGCCGGGACGGCCCTTCAGCCGGTTGCCCGCCAGGATCAGCATGGTCAGCTCGGCCAGCCAGTCGCCGGTGAGCACGTCGATCGGCCCGCCCTCGACCATCTCCCTGGCCGCCGAGAGGCGGTCGCCGTAGAAGCCGCTGCAGTTCGCGATCCGCAGGGTCATCGCGCCGCCCACTCGGGCGGGCGCTTCTCCCAGAACGCCGCGATCCCCTCCTGGCCCTCCTCCGAGGTGAACCGCTGCGCGGAGAGGTCGGTCATCCGCCGCAGCCCTTCCTCGAACGAGACCTTCGGCACCTCTCTGACCAGCTGTTTCGTGATGGCGACGGCCTCTGGGCCGCCCTTCATCAGCATGCCCGCGTAGTGCGCGACGGTGGCGTCCAGCTCCTCCTCGGGCACGGCCCGCGAGAGCAGCCCGATCTCGGCCGCCCTCGTGGCGTCGAACACCTCGCCGGTCAGGAAGTACTCGGCCGCCGCCCTGGGATCGAGCCTCCTGAGCACCGGCACCGAGATCATGGCGGGCACGACGCCGAGGCGTACTTCCGTGAAAGCGAACGAGGCCGTCAGCGGCGCGATGGCGAAGTCGCAGGAGGCCACCAGCCCCAGGCCGCCCGCTCGCGCGGTGCCGTTGAGACGGCAGACGGCCGGCTTCGGGCTCTCCCAGAGCATCGTCATGATCTCCGGGAGCGCTCCGGTGATCGGCGCGCCCGCCGCGCGCTGCTCCTTCAGGTCGGCGCCCGAGGAGAACACCGTGCCGGTCGCGGTCAGCACGATCACCCTGGCCGCCGGCTCGGCCAGCGCCCACGTGAGGTGCCCGGCCAGCTCGTCGAGCAGGCGTACGGACAGCGCGTTGCGGTTGGACGGCGAGTC
Source organism: Nonomuraea zeae (assembly GCF_005889725.1). Classification (GTDB taxonomy): domain Bacteria; phylum Actinomycetota; class Actinomycetes; order Streptosporangiales; family Streptosporangiaceae; genus Nonomuraea; species Nonomuraea zeae. The sequence continues at coordinate 5,692 of NZ_VCKX01000435.1, read as the reverse complement.
CAGCGTGATCGTCGCGATGCCCGCCGCCAGGTCCTTGTGCACCAGGCTCGTCATTGGTCCCCCTCCTGGATGATCGCCAGCACGGCGCCCGCGTCGACCTGCTGGCCCTTCTCGACGTGTACGCCGGACACCACGCCGTCGGCGGGGGCGGCGATCCGATGCTCCATCTTCATCGCCTCCAGGACCAGCACCGGCTGGCCCTTGGTCACCCGGTCGCCGGTCTCCACCTCGACCCGCAGCACGCTACCCGGCATGGGGGCCAGCAAGGAGCCGGGGGCGACGTGCTCGACGGGCTCGGGGAGCCGGGGGACCGGGGTCAGCGCCAGGCTGCCGCCCGGGTGGTCGACGTAGACCGGGCCGCCGTCCTCGTACCGGGCGATCTCGAAGGCGTGCCGGACGCCGTCGTGCTCCAGCACCACGTGCTCCGGGTCCGCGCCGAGCACGGTGACGCCGTCGGGGAGCGGGTCGTAGACGGCCTCGGCCTCCTCGAAGCGGGCGAGGCGGGGCTGGGAGCGTACGTTGCGCCAGCCGCTGGGAAGCCCGGCCAGCACCGGGGCCCGCCGGCGGTTGGCGGCGGCCAGGGCCAGCGCGGCGGCCAGCACCGGCAGATCCGTCGTGGCGGCCGGCGCAGCCGGCTCGCTCACCTGTGCAGCAGCCGGCTCGCTCACCTGGTCAAGGGCGCGGTCGAGGGGCAGGAAGTCGGTGTGGGTGTCCCCGGCCACGAAGGCGGGATGCGTCAGGATTTTCACCAGCAAATCCCGATTAGTCGTGAGGCCGTGGAGCTTGGCCCGGCGCAGCGCCGTGACCAGCTTCCGCACCGCCTCCGCCCGCGAGGCGCCGTGCCCGACGATCTTGGCCAGCAGGGCGTCGTAGTGCGGCGACACCACAGACCCGGACTCCACCCCGGAATCCACGCGGACGTCACCAGGCACCTCGAACCGCCGCAGCACCCCGCTCTGCGGCAGGTAGTCGCCGTCCTCCGCATAAAGCCGCACCTCCACGGCATTCCCGGCGGGTGCCGGCGGCTCGGGCGGCAACGCAGCCCCTTCGGCCACCTCGATCTGCAGCCGGACGAGATCCACCCCGTAGACCAGCTCGGTGACCGGATGCTCGACCTGGAGCCGGGTGTTCATCTCCAGGAACGCCACCCGATCCCCCTTGACCAGGAACTCGACCGTCCCGGCCCCCACGTAACCGATCTTCCGCGCGGCCCTGACGGCTGCGTCGTACAGCCGCGCCCGCAGCTGTGCGGAGATCCCCGGCGAGGGGCACTCCTCCACGACCTTCTGGTGCCGCCGCTGCACGCTGCACTCGCGCTCGCCCAGCGCCCACACGGTCCCGTGCCGGTCGGCGAGCACCTGCACCTCCACGTGCCTGGCGGCCTCCAGCAGCGGCTCGGCGAACACGGCTCCGTCGCCGAACGCGGACTCCGCCTCCCGCCGCGCCGACTCGACCTCCCGCGCCAGCCCGGCGGCCTCGCGGACGATCCGCATCCCGCGCCCGCCGCCACCGGCGGACGCCTTGACCAGCAGCGGGAACTCGCCCGGCGCCGTCACGTCGAGCGAAGGCAGCACGGGGACCCCGGCCTCCGCCATGAGCCGCTTGGCCTCGATCTTGGACCCCATGGCGGCGATGGCGGCCGGCGGCGGGCCGACCCACACCAGCCCGGCCGCGAGCACGGCCTGCGCGAAGCCGGCGTTCTCCGACAGAAACCCATAACCCGGATGTACGGCGTCCGCACCGCAGGCCCGGCAGGCCGCCAGGATGCGCTCGACGTCCAGGTAGGTGTCCGCCGGACGGGCGCCGGGCAGCCGTACCGCGAGATCGGCCTCGGCCACGTGCGGCGCGTCCGCGTCGGGGTCGGAGAACACGGCGGCCGTGGAGATGCCGAGCTCCCGGCAGGTACGGAAGACGCGGCGGGCGATCTCGCCCCGGTTCGCGACGAGCAGGCGAGTGATCACGGCCGGAACACCCCGAACCCGGCCGGCTCCGGCACCGGCGCGCTGTTGACCGCCGACAGGCACATGCCCAGCACGGTGCGGGTGTCGCGTGGATCGATGACGCCGTCGTCGTAGAGACGTCCGGACAGGAAGAACGGCAGTGACTCGGCCTCGATCTGGGCCTCCACCATCGCGCGCATCGCCGCGTCGGCCTCCTCGTCGTAAGTTTGCCCCTTGGCCTGCGCCGACGCCCGCCCCACGATGGACAGCACCCCGGCCAGCTGCGCGGGCCCCATCACCGCCGACTTGGCGCTCGGCCAGCTGAACAGGAACCGGGGCTCGTACGCCCGCCCGCACATGCCGTAGTTGCCCGCGCCGTACGAGGCGCCCATGACGACGGTCAGATGCGGGACGGTCGAGTTGGACACGGCGTTGATCATCATGGCGCCGTGCTTGATGATGCCGGCCTGCTCGTAGTCCTTGCCCACCATGTAGCCGGTCGTGTTCTGGAGGAAGACGAGCGGGGTGCGCGACTGGTTGGCGAGCTGGATGAACTGGGTGGCCTTCTGCGACTCCGCGCTGAACAGCACGCCCTGCGCGTTCGCCAGCACGCCGACCGGATAGCCGTGGATCCTCGCCCACCCCGTCACCAGCGAGGGCCCGTAGACCGGCTTGAACTCGTCGAACTCGCTCCCGTCCACCACCCGCGCGATCACCTCCCGCGGGTCGAACGGCACCTTGAGGTCCTCCGGCACGATCCCCAGCAGCTCCTCCACCGGATAGGCGGGGCCGGCCGCGGGCTCGGGCCGCACGCCCTGCTTGCGCCAATGGAGTGAGCGGACGATCTGGCGGCCGATGCGCAGCGCGTCGTACTCGTCCTGGGCCAGGTGGTCGGCGAGGCCGCTGACCCTGGCGTGCATCTCCGCGCCGCCCAGCGACTCGTCGTCGGACTCCTCGCCGGTCGCCATCTTGACCAGCGGCGGGCCGCCCAGGAACACTTTCGCTCGTTCCCGCACCATCACCACGTAGTCGCTCATCCCGGGCACGTACGCGCCGCCTGCCGTGGAGTTGCCGAACACGAGCGCGACGGTCGGGATGCCCGCCGCCGACAGCCTAGTCAGATCCCGAAATATCCGGCCGCCCGGGATGAAGATCTCCTTCTGCGTCGGCAGATCCGCGCCGCCGCTCTCGACCAGGTTCACGTACGGCAGCCGGTTCTGCAGTGCGATGTCGGCCGCGCGGAGGGATTTCCGCAAGGTCCACGGGTTGGAGGCGCCGCCGCGGACCGTGGGGTCGTTCGCGGTGATCATGCATTCGACGCCCTCGATCACCCCGATCCCGGAGACCATGCTCGCTCCGACGGGGAACTCGCTGCCCCATGCGGCCAGCGGGGACAGCTCCAGGAAGGGGGAGTCGGGGTCGATCAGCAGCTCGACGCGCTCCCTCGCGAGCAGCTTGCCGCGCCCGCGATGCCGCTCGACGTATTTCGGGCCGCCGCCGCCCACCGCCTTGGCATGCTCGGCGTCGAGGTCGCTCAGCTTGGCCAGCATGGCTTCGCGGCGCTGCCGGTAGTCGGCGCTGCCCGGATCAAGCCTGCTCCTGATCACACGTCCTCCTCAGCCGGAGATTGATCCGCAGTTCCGGCCGGAGATCGAGCCGGAGTATCAGCCGCAGATTCAGCTGGAGTCTCCGCGCGAGTTGACGCCGCCGTCAACCCGATGGCCCGAGCCCACAGCCGGGTCAGATGATCGACGGCCGCCTGCTCCTGGGCCTGCTCGCCGAGATCCAGCCAGACGTGGGCGAACTGCTCCACCATCCCGCCCAGCATGATCGCCGTGAGCCTGGGATCAAGATCCGGATCGGCCAGCCCCTGGGCCTGCAGCCGCGCCAGCCCTTCCGCGCCCCGGCGCACGAACACCTCGCGCAGCTCCAGCAGCAGCCGCCCGAACCGGTCGTCGGTGGTGGCCGCCTGCTCCAGCATCCGCACCAGCCGGGAGTTCTCCGCCCAGGCCCGCAGGTAGAGGCGGTTGGCGGCCTCGATGCGCGCATAGGGGTCGTCCGGAGCCGCGGCGCCGACGACGCTGGCCGCGAACATCTCGCCGACCACCGCCTCGGCCACCTCGCCGAACAGCGCCTCCTTGGACCCGAAGTAGGTGTAGAAGGTGCCATGGGAGACCTGGGCCCGGCGGCACACGTCGTCGATCCGCGCGGCGTCGTAACCGTGCTCCTCGAACACCTCGCGCCCGGCCTGCAGCAGCCCGGCCCGCGTTCGCCTGCCCTTCGCGGTCGGAGCCGGAGATCTGACGATCACGTCAACTACGGTAGCGGACCGAAGGGCTCGTCGCAGAAGAGCCGGCACCCGAACTTCGGGCACCGGCTCTTTCTGGTCGTTATGGCGATGTCAGGTGCAGTGGCTCCAGCCGGACTTCCACGAGTACGAGCTCCAGGATCCGCCCCAGATCACGCACTTGGCCTTGGCGGCCAGCCGGACCGGGCCGGCGTAAGCGGTGAACTTGCCAGGGTTGCTCCCGCTGGAGCCGCCCTTCACCTGCAAAGTCGCGTTCATCGACATCTTGCCGGGGAACACCAGGCGCGACATCGTGACCACGCAGTTCTTGCCGGCGCTGCTGTTGTACAGGAGGTAGATCGTGGCGTTGCTGCCCAGCGAGTGCGAATCGACCACCTTGTAGCCGGCACCGCACACCGTGGTCGGCTTGTACGTGTTCGGCTTGAGGGTCGGCTGGGTCGGCTTGGCCGTGGGCGAGTTCTCGGTCGGCCGGACGGTCGTCGTGGGACCGGAGCTCGGCGGTGACGTGGCACCGAGGGCGTCCGGCTCGACGAGGGTCGACTTCTTCTTGGTCTTGGTGGGCGTCGGTGTCGACTCGGGCCGCTTTGTCGTGGTCTGGGGCCGGGGAGCGTCGGTGACCGGGTTCGGGACCTGGGCGATCGGTTCCTTGGTCGGCTTCTTCGGCTGCTTGCTCTCCTCCGGCAGCTCCACGTCCAAGGTGGGCACCGGAGCGGCGGTGTTCGTCGGGAGGGCGGGAAGCGGGGTCTGGTCGTCCGTCGGCGCCTCACCCGGCTGGCCCGCGGCGGAGCCGTCGCCCTGGGTGTTCTGCGAGGCGTTGCCGACGGCTACGACCGGGACCTGCTTGCTGTTGGCCTGCACCACGACGGCGCCGACGACCACCAGCAGAGCTGCTGCGGCAGCGCCCGACAGGGCGAGGGTGAGAGTGCGTCGCTGCTTGGCAGGCGCGCCGTCACCGGGCCGCTGAGGGCCTCCAGGGCCCCTCTGCCCGCCGCCTGCGCCTCGCCCGCCGTGTCCGTTGCCTGCCGGGGCCGTGCCCTGGTAGGGGCCGCCTGGAGGCGTTCCAGGGCCCTGCGACGGCATCCCGGCCGCGGCGGCCAGATGACCGGCCTGGGGCCCGTGCGGCATCCCACCCTGCGGCTGCTGCCCGCCAGCGTGCGGACCACCAGCATGCGGGCCACCGGCGTTGAGGCCACCGGCGTTAGGAGCACCGGCGTTAGGGCCACCGGCCTGCGGGCCGCCATGCGGCTGCTGTCCTCCGGCCTGCGGGCCTCTGCCGGGGGCTCCGGGCTGTCCGCCGGGCATTCCCGCGCCGCTGCCGGGCATTGCGCCCTGGCCGCTGCCCGGGGCTCCGGCGCCTGACGGGGTGCCTGGCATGGGGGAGACGGCGGGGCCGTTCTGGGCGGCCGCTGCGGGGCGGCCGTAGGGGCCGGTCTGTGGCGGGACC
>NZ_VCKX01000434.1 GCF_005889725.1 Nonomuraea zeae | reverse complement strand
GCGGGGGAACGTGACGGCGACGTTACGAGGTCGGTACGGGGTCGGTGCGGGCGTCGGTACGGGGTCGGTGCAGGCGTGGGCGCAGGCTCGGCCGCGCCTCAGTTGCGCCCCGCCCCGTACCGGCCCTCTTGGTCCGCCCAGGCCGGGTCGGCTGCGCCCCGTACCGGCTCTCAGACCACCACCAGGACCGGTGAGCTGCACCCTTACCACTAGTACGGGTCAGCCGCGCCCGTAGCGATCCTCGGCCCGCCAGAAGTACCAGAACCCGCCCAGCAGCGCGGCCACCGACCAGAACAGGCACGAGATCCACACCATCTGCGGTGGGCTGTGGCTGCCGATGAGGATGTCGCGCATCCACTCGATGAAGGAGGCGGCCGGGTTCAGGTACATCACGGTGGCCACCCATTCGGGAAGACCCGCACTGTTGACCACTTTGTCATGGATGGCGAAGAAGACGCCCGAGGCATACAGCCACGTACGCATGATGAACGGCAGCAGCTGGTTGAGATCGCGTAGCGAGGCCCCCAGCCGGGCCAGGATCAGCCCGGCCCCGATGTTGAACATGGTCTGCAGCACCAGCACGATCGGGATCATCAGCCAGAACCAGTTCGGCAGCTCGCCGGTGATCACCACGATGACCAGCAGCACGCCCATGGAGATGGCGAGCTGCTGCAGCTCCTGGATCGTGTAGGCCAGCGGCAGCGAGGCGCGCGGGAAGTGCAGGGCGCGGATCAGCGACAGGTTGCCGGAGATCGACTTGGCGCCGGCGGTGACGGTCCGCTGCGTGTAGGTGAACACGAACATCCCGGTGAGCAGGAACGCCGGGTAGTTCTCGATGTTCTTGCTGCCGCCGAGGATCAGGCCGAACATCACGTAGTAGATGGCGGCGTTCAGCAGCGGGGTGATCACCTGCCAGAGCTGCCCCAGCGCCGAGCCGGAGTATTTGGAGACGTTTCGCGAGGTCGCGTACGTCAGGACGAAGTGCCGCCGCTCCCAGAGCCGGAGCAGGTAGACGGGAAGCCTCGGCCGCGCGATGGCCGGGCGCAACCCGTGCTTCCTGGCGAGCTCGGCCAGGGACTGCGACGAATCGTTCTCCACGTGGCTCATGAGCACCTCGATCAACGATCGGCCGTTGGACCTTCGATCATCTCGCGACGCAGGGGCCGTCGGTCCAGTCTTCGGCCGGAGCGTCGCGGAGTCGAGCCCCAGGTGCCCGGAGTATCCAGATAAAGGTCACAGCCTCGCGGAGTCGCATCCATCAGGCGCCCGGGTGCCACAGCCGGGGTGCCACAAGCCCGGGGTGCCACAACCCGGGGGTGCCCGCCCGGAGCGCCCGCCCGGGGCGCCCAGCGGCAAAAGGCGGCTGGGTCGCGGAGCCGAGCCGGTCAGGCGCCCGGAGCGCCCAGGTATGGCCGAAGTGTCTGGTCGAGGGCGTCACGCATGGCGGCGGCCAGCGGCAGGCTTCCGGTGAGCGCCCACAGGATGAGCGCGCCGTTGTAGGTCACCTGGACCGCGTGGGCGAGCCGGTCGACCTCGGCCGTCTCCGCCAGCTCCCCCGCCGCCACCGCCTCGGCCAGCAGCGCGGCGATCTCGTCGCGGGTCCGCAGGGCGTGCTCGGCCGCGTGCCGCCGGAACTCGGCGTCGGTCAGGTCGAGCTGCAGGAAACCGAGGCTGCCGGCGAGCTCCTCCGGCGTCGACACGCCCGCCGCGAGGTCGACGACGGCGGCGCGCAGCGCCTCCAAGGGCGAGCCGTGGTCCTCACGGGCTCGCTGGAACGGCAGGCGCACGGTCTCCGTGGCGTGGGCGGCGAACGCGAGCAGCAGGCCCCGCTTCGACCCGAACCGCTGGACCAGCGTGGCCGGGGACAGCCCGGCCTCCTGGGCGACGGCGGCCAGCGTGACTCCCTGTGGGCCGTACCGCCCGATCGCGCGGGCGGTGGCCTGGAGGATCGCCTCGTCGCTGGTCGTGCGCGGCCTGCCCATGCCGACCTTTCCTCTAGTTAATGAACCTTCGTTTACAAACCATAGCCGACCACGTCGGTCGTCGGCCACATCTCCCCAGCCAGGACCCACCGCCCGCCACGGCGAGCCGTCCCCGCCCGTCACCACGCACCGCCCGTCACCCCGCACCACGCAACGCCCCGCACCACGCAACGCCCCGCACCACGCAACGCCCCGCACCACGAGATGTCCGCCCGTCACCGCTCGATACGCACGCCCGTCACCGCGAAGCGTTCGACGGTCGCGAGATGGCCGCCGGTCGAGGCGACGACGGTCAGCGTGCGTCCCGGCCGCGCGGTGAAGGAGACCCGCGCCGACCAGGGCGAGTCGCTTCCGCCCGCGCTCACGCAGCAGCGCTCTCCGAGCGGGGCGGCCGAACCGGGATGGCGGACTTGGACCCTGATGCTCTCGTCCACCCCCGTTATGCGCCCGCCCACGCTCAGCGGCGAGCCGACGGCGGCGCCGTACGCGGGCTTGGTGAGCGAGAGGTCGGTGTCGTCGGTGCCGACCACCTCCCAGGGCGCGTCCCGCCCCGAGCCGTACCTGACCAGGTGCACGACGGCCGCGACCAGCGCCGGGGAGTTCCCCTCCGGGCTGCGGTAACCGACGTGGACACGGGCGTGGCGGCCCTGGGGCACGATCTTCACGGCCTGGTCGATCTCGGTGAAGCCGAGGAAGTCGCGGGCGAAGGCGACGGCGGTGCGGCGCGCGTCCAGATGCCACCCCTGCCGCCCGTCCTCGCGGTACGCGCGCTCCCACGCCGCCGCCTCCCCCGGGCTGGAGAACGGCCACAGCGGCTGGTAGCGACCGGCCACCAGGCCGGTCGAAGAGGGCGGGCTCGTCACCGGATCGGATGACGTGCCCTCCGAGGGAGCGGTGGATGGCGGGGAGGCGGGTCCGGTGGTGGTGGACGGGTCAGCGGACCCGGCGGTGGAGCCGGTGGTCGATTCGGTGGTCGATTCGGTGGACGGTGGGGACGCCGTCGCCCGCGTTTCCCCTGTGCTCCCGCACCCTGCCGCGACCAGCCCCAGCGCGACCAGCAACGGCACGGCGTACGATCTCATGCACAGCCACCTCCCGGTATCACCACCCAGTTCACGACCTGCTGAGCAAGGTAGTACCCACTCCGCCGCCCATCCGCCCGGACGGGCCGGCATCTCGGGGCCGTGCGCAGCGCACTTTGCGCAGAGTTCTCCTGCATTGATACTCGGTGGGAAGTGCTGTCCGTCGCCCGTGGCGTGGCGGAGAGGTCCGATCATGGATATCGCGCGTTCGCTGTCCGCCGTTCCCTTCGCCCCGGGCCACCTGCCGGTGCTGGGCCATCTACCGGCCTTCCGGAAGGAGCCGCTCGGCTTTCTCCTGCGGCTGCGGTCGGCGGGAGACGCGGTGCGCATCGGGCTGGGGCGCCGCGAGTTCGTGTTCTTCAGCGATCCGGGCCTGGTGCACGACGTGCTGGTGGGCAAGGCTCCCTCTTTCGGGAACGGCGCCTTTCTCGACCGGATCGGCCCGCTGATCCAGGAGGGTGCGCTGCTGGTCCTGCCGTACGAGCAGCACCTCCCGTATCGCAAGAGGCTCAATCCGCAATTTCGCCATGTGCGGATCGCCGCGATGTCGGCCGCGGCGGTGCAGAACGCCCAGGAGCTGGCCGGGCAGTGGCCGGTGGGCCAGCCGTTCCGGCTGGATCACGCGCTCCAGCGCCTGTCCGCCGCGAACTCCTGCAGCGCGCTGCTCGGGCGGCGCCTGCCCGCCGAGGCAGAGATCGCGGTGGCGCGGGCGGCGATGACGATCGGGTCGCTGCTGACGGCGCGGGCGCTGCTCCCGGCCTGGATGAGCCGGCTTCCCCTTCCCGCGAACCGGCGATTCGTCCGGGCCTGCGAGCTGCTGCGGTCAGTGGTACGCGAGCACGCGCAGGGCGAGGCGGACTCCCTGCTGCACTGGCTGGCCGGAGAGGCAGTCGAGGCGGCCGGAGCGACGGAACGTCCGGCGAGCGAGCGGCTGATGGGGGACGCGGCCACCGTCCTCTTCGGGGGGATCGAGACGGTGTCGAGCGTGATGGCGTGGTTCTTCTGGGAGCTCTCCCGGCATCCGGCCGTGGCGCGGCAGGTCTGGGAAGAGGTCGCCTCCGTGACCGGCGAGCACGGGGTGCGGGGCACCGATCGCGGGTCCTTCCGCTTGCTCGAGGCCGCGCTGTGGGAGACGCTCCGGCTGCATCCGGGGATCGTCTTCACCCGGCGGGTGGAGCACGCCGTGGTGGTGGGCGGCGTGGCGTTGCCCGCGGGGACCGAGCTTCTGGTGAGCCCGTACGCGATGCACCGCGACCCGGCGTCGTTCCCCCAGCCGGACGAGTTCGTCCCGCGACGCTGGCTCGGCCGGGCGGAGTCTCCCGGGCACGCCTACCTTCCTTTCGGGGCCGGGCATCGGAAGTGCCTGGGCGACAACCAGGCGATGGCGCAGATGACGCTGTCGCTGGCGACGATAGGTTCGCGCTGGACGGTGGAGGTGACGAACGCGGCAGCGGTGCGGGAGAGGGTGGCGGCGACGACGCGGCCGGATCGCCTGGAGGCGGTGGTGCATCCCCGTTGAGCACCGCCCCCGCCGGAGAATCCCGGCGGGGGCTGCGCGTTCCCGGGTCAGTGGCCACTCCGCAGGGCGATGTCCGGCCGGACGTCGAGAGTGTTCATGACCGTCTCGTGGTGGTGGGCCCAGGCTTCGTAGCCGGCGGCGTGGTTGATGCAGTTCTGGGCGCCGATCTGGGCGAAGGCCCGGTCCTCCGGGCCGAGCTGGAGCAGATCGCACTCGTGCTCAAGGCGCGCGGTCTGCTGGTGCAGCTGTTCGGTGTAGTCGAAGAGCATGCTCAGGATGAGGTCGGTGGCCTCTTCCCGGGTGGCTCCGGCGTGCCGCATGTGCTGGGCGACGGGGTTGCGGTGGTCGCCGTTCCGCTCGTCACGCAGGGCCGAGTGGAGGTCGTTGGTCAGGATGACGCAGTAGGAGGCGAGGCGGCGCATCCTGCTGAGGGCGGCCAGCCGGTAGACGTGGGTGGGGATGTAGTGGGTGTTGGCGAGCTCGCCCTGGCTGATGGACAGGTGCAGGCCGCCGTTGTCGAGGCGCAGGAAGAGGTACTCCTCCAGGTCCCAGGGATAGCCGGGCTCGCGCATGGCGAGGTAGTGCGTCTGGGTGGCGAAGTAGCCGCGCCAGTGGGCGGCGGTGCGGGTGAGGAAGGTGGGGGGTGCGCTCTGCCGGTGTTGCCGCCAGAGGTCCTGGAACATGCGGACGACGGTGGTCGTGCCGCCGGCGGTGGGGGCGTCTCCGTCGAGGACGGCGATCATCGCGTTGGCCAGGGCCCGGCTGGTACGCAGGTCGGTGCCGGGATGGTCGTTGAAGTCGTCGTAGACCCGGTAGAAGACGTAGATGTTGGCGAGAAGGGTCTGCTGCTCGGGGACGATGTCGGGGTGCACCCAGGGCACGAGGGTGGCGTAGTGCAGGTGGCGCGGCGTGTCGGCCCCGAACCCGCGGGCCCAGGCGTGGCACGCGTGCAGAGCGTCGTCGGTGAGGGCGGCCGGGGTGATTTTCTGGGCAGGGATGGTCAGCTCGATCACGGTATTCCTCCCGATTCTGTACCGATGGAGCAGCCTGCGGCGAGGGACGCCTCCCGGTGGGATGTCTCGCTCCTGTACGGGCTGCCCGGGACCGCCGCATCGCCCCGGGACGCAGGTGTGACGCGGCTTGAGCCTGTCTCGCTGATCATGGTGCCGGTCCCGATGGGCCTCTGAGCCCGGGTCACGGGACATCGTTCTCACGTGACCTGAGGCGGCAGCGCGGGCCCTTCGGTGGAACGAGACCAGAATTCCACACCTGCCGCGGACCGGACCCACGGGACGAGGAGGAAGCGTGCCGTGATGATCCGCTCCCCGCTGTCATCCGGCGCGCTGCCCGCCACCATGCTCCCGGCCACGATCACCGCCGCACCACCGACCGCCCGGCCGTTCGACGGCAAGCGACGTGAACGTGCCCGACGCCGTCTTCCAGTGGACTCCGGGCGGCCGATACCTGACCGCGACTTCTGGGACCAGGACCGGGCGGCGTCCTCGATGGCCGGGAACGCGGCATCCGGGCGGGACCCGAGCGCGAATAGCAGACGACGCCCGCCCGAGGAGGTGATCGAGATGCGGACCACACGAGTCGTCGTCGTACGCCCCAAGCCGGCGCGCCCCCGGCCGGGCATCGATCTGCGCACCCCGTCCGGACGCGCCCTCCCCTACTGACGGGCGCGTCCGTCGGCGCCGGACGGCACGATCATGACTGCGCCATCGCGGCCGTGATCCGCTCGGCCACCACCGCGGGGGCGTCGTTGTCGGGCGCGTTGTGCCCCAGCCCGGCGATCAGCTCGTACCGCGCGCCGGGGATGATGCCGGCGAGCTCCTCGCACATCGAGGACAGGAACGCCGGCAGGCTCCTGTCCCCGGCCAGTACCAGCGTCGGCGACCGGATCTCCCGGTAGCGCGAGCCGTCGGAGTCGAGCCTGGCCACCTCGCCGATCTCCGCCGCGGTGGTCGGCATCATCCTGCGCATCTCGGCGCCTTCCTTGCCGGCGAGCACCAGCGCGGTGATCCCGATGTACACGAAGGCGGGCGCCTTCCCGAACGGCAGCAGCCCCATCCGCCGCAAAAACAGCGCCATCGGCCGGACCCGCTGCCCCGATTGGACGCGCCGGGCGAACTCCGGCAAGAAGCTCAGGTCGAACCGGCCGTGCAGGCTCACCCCTGGCTCGTACACCACCAGCGACCGCACTGGCTGCCGCAGCGCCACGTGGAGGGCGACGAGACCCCCGTAGCTGTGCCCGAACACCCGATCCGCTCCCGTGTGCGCCATCACCGCGAGTACGTCGTCGACCTCGCGATCGATGCCGTAACCCGGACCTTGCGGCCCGCTCTCGCCCCGCCCGCGCCGGTCGAGCACGTGCACCGAGTGCGCCGCCGACAAGGCGAGGGCGAGCTCCATGTAGTGGCGCGCACGCCGGTTGTTGCCCGGCAGGACGACCAGCCCCGGCCCGGTGCCGGCGCTCAGGAAGCTGATCGACGTCCCGTCGGCGGACGCCACGCGCGACGCAGTCATCCCCATGCCCGCGAGTGTGGGCCTCCGCGCGGCCCCGCGCCACCCTTCCGGCACCCCGGCCGCCGCTGCTGTGCGGCCGAAAGCCGCAGCGGGCTCCTCGCCCCGCGGCTCGGCGCGCGGGCGCCGCCCAGGCGGCACAGACAGGACAATCCCGCAGGTACGCAGCCATAGGCCCGGCCGAGGTGGGTTCAACCATCATGGCTGGGCGCCGCCTGCGCGGGTAGCGTCCAGGACATGGCCACCTTGCATCTGACCAGGCCGGACGCGGTCTTCTGCGGCAACGGCGGCGTGCCCACCGGTCTCGTGCCGGCGCGTACGCCCGCGTGGCAGGACGCGCGGGACCGCGCCGCGCCGGCCGACCCGCTCAGGTGGCCTACTGTTACCAGGCACGCGGCAACGGGGCCGCACGCCGTACTGACAGGCGAGGAGACGTCATGATGTCCGGACCCGGCGACCTGGGACGTCGCATCATCCACCACCGCGAGCACCTGAACCTGACCCGCGAGGAGGTCGCCCGGCGCGCGGACATGTCACCCGGCTACCTCAAATACCTGGAGGAGAACCCTGACACTCCGGACACCGGCGCTCTCTACCGCCTGGCCAGCGCCCTCCAGACCACGATCAAAGACCTGCTGGGCGGCGGGCTGGACCACCCGCCGGGGCACGGTCCGGCCATGGCCAATCCCGGCATGGAGGAGCTCGACCGGGAGGAGTGCCTGCGGCTGATCGGGCC
>NZ_VCKX01000433.1 GCF_005889725.1 Nonomuraea zeae | reverse complement strand
GGCTTAGGGTCTCGTGGGCTGGGAGAGGTGTATAAGAGACAGCCCATGTACAGGGCCACGAACGCGCTCAACCCCACGTACACGACCGAGCGGAAGACGATCACCGCCGTCAGCCTGGCGAACGACGGCCAGTCGTCGCGGCCGGAGCCCGGCTCGGCGACCTTGGCCGCCACCTGGCCGCCCGCCAGGGCGCGGATCGCCGGGAGCGTCACCACCGCCCCCAGCACCGCCGGCGCCGCCAGGAACGGCGAGGCGCCCAGCCCCCACCCCGCCAGCAGCGGCGTCACGAGCACGGGCGCCGAGGCGAACCCCAGCGTCCCGCCCAGCGAGAACCAGCTCATCCGCACATGGCTGCCCTCGCTCGCGATCCTGGCCAGCCGCGCCGACTCCGGGTGGTAGGCCGCCACGCCCAGCCCCGACAGCGCCACGGCCAGCCAGGTCAGCACGTACGAGTCCGTCACGCCGCCGAACGCCACCCCCGCGCCCGCCACGACCATGCTCACCGGGATCAGCCACGGCATCCGCCACCGGTCGGTCAGCACCCCGAAGAGCGGCTGCACGATCGACGACAGCAGCGTCGCCGCCAGCACGATGCCGGAGACGGCAACGTACCCGTAGCCGCGCCCCGCCACCAGGAACGGCACCAGCGCCGGGACCGCGCCCTGGTAGAAGTCCACGGTGGCGTGACCGGCGGCGAGCATGGGGATCCTGTTCACGCCTCGAATCATCGCCCAGCGGGCGCTGGCATGCTTCCGATAAAATGCCAACTTATGACGGGAATCCGCCATCTGCCGGAAGCGCCCACCGGCCGGCGCCCGCTCGCACCGGGCACCGGCATCGACGCGCACCGGCACGACACCCACCAGATCGTGTACGCCTGCCGCGGCGTCCTCTCGGTCACCACCGGCTCGGGCACCTGGGTCGCGCCCGCCAACCGGGCGATCTGGGTCCCGGCCGGCACCGTGCACGAGCACCGGGCGCACGGCGACACCGACCTGCGCCTGGTCGGCCTCACCCGCAACCCGCTGGGCCTCGACCGCCCCGCCGTGCTCGCCGTCGCCCCCCTGCTCCGCGAGCTGATCATCGCCTACACCGACGACGACCCGGACCGTCCAGGCGACCACCCGGAGGACGCGGACCCGGACGATCGGCCCGGCGAGCGGGCGAGGCTCCGGGCCGTCCTGCTCGACCAGCTCAGACGCGCCCCCGAGCAGCCGCTGCACCTGCCCACCGCCGCCGACCCCAGGCTGGCCGCGGTCTGCGCGATCCTGCACCGCGACCCCGCCGACCCCAGGACCCTGGCCGAGCTCGCCGCGCAGGCGGGCACCAGCGACCGCACCCTGGCCCGGCTGTGCCGCGGCGAGTTCGGCATGAGCTTCCCGCAGTGGCGCACCCAGCTCCGCCTGCACCACGCGCTGCTGCTGCTCGCCGACGGCACGGCCGTCACCGCGGTCGCCCACCGCTGCGGGTGGGCCTCGGCGAGCGCGTTCATCGACGTGTTCAGGCGGGCGTTCGGGTACACCCCCGGCCGCGCCTTTACAATGTAGATTCGCTACAATCGAATTCCGTGAGCACATCGAAAGGCAAGGGCGGCACGCCGGCCACCATGGCCCTGACCAAGGCCAAGGCCGACTTCACCCTCCATCCCTACGATCACGACGCCTCCGCCCAGGCTTATGGCGAGGAGGCCGCCGACGCGCTCGGCGTCCCCTACGAGCGCATCTTCAAGACCCTGGTGGCCGAGGTGGAGAGCGGCCTCGCGGTGGCGGTCGTGCCGGTGGCGGGCAAGCTCGACCTCAAGGCGCTGGCCAGCGCCCTGTCCAGCAAGCGGGCCGCGATGGCCGACGCCGCCAGGGTGGAGAAGGTGACCGGCTACGTCGTGGGCGGCATCAGCCCTCTCGGCCAGCGCAAGCAGCTCCCGACGGTGGTCGACTCCTCGGCGCTCGACTTCGAGACGATCTACTTCTCGGCGGGCAAGCGCGGCCTGCAGATCGAGACCGCGCCCGACAACCTCATCGCCCTCACCAGGGCCGTCACCGCGCCCATCGGCAAGCAGGGCTAGCCGCGCGCCGCCCGGCGGATCCGCTCGCGCGGCGCGCCCCGGTGGTGATGGCCGCGCCGGCCGGGCGGGCCGAGCAGCTGCTCCAGCCCGCCCTCGCCGAGCAGCCACTCGAAGAGCCGGCGATGCCGCCGGCCCATGGGGTGACCGTCCTGCCTTCTCTTCCTGAGCTCCTCCTCGGCCAGGGCCTTCTCCAGCCCGGGCGTGTGCCCGCCGCCGAAGCGCGACATGTCCGGCCCGGGGAAGCCCCTGGGCTCGACCCGCCGCAGCGCGGGCTCCATCGACTCCACCCAGATCGGCCCCGGCAGCGACGCGCCCTGCACCGAGCCGAAGTAGCGATCCCCGATCTTCACGTTCTGCAGCGGGAAGCGGTAGGAGCCCCGAATGTCGCCGACGCTGACCGCCGCCGCCAGCGCGGGCGTGTAGCCGGCGAACCAAGCCGAGGTGTAGCCGTTGTTGGTGCCCGTCTTGCCCGCGGCGGGCCGGCCGATGCTCTGCCCGTGCATCGTGCCCTTGTCGAAGACGCCTTTCAGCACGTGGTTGACCGCGTCCGCGACCGGCCGCTCGATGGCCTGCTCGCACGCGGGCGGCACGTGCGTACGCCGCCCGTCCCTGCCGGTGATCTCCTGGATGGCCAGCGGCCGGCAGTAGACCCCCCTGGCCGCGAACGCCGCGAACGCCGCCGCCACCGTCACCGGGTCCATCTCGTTGACGCCCAGCGTGAACGTCGGCACCTCCTTCAGCGGCCCGCCGTCCGCCCGGGTGACGCCGAGCGCCTTGGCCGTCCGCACCACGTTGCAGAGCCCGACCTTGCGCTCCAGCATCATGTAGAAGATGTTGACCGACTTCCAGGTGCCGGTCTCGATGCTGTGCGGGCCGCCCTCGCCCTCGCCGCCGGCGTTGAGCACGCGGGAGTCGGGGTCGTTCACCGCGCGGCCCGCGCAGTTGCGGTAGCCCTGCGCCGGCACCAGCTCGCCTGGCGTCTGGAACCCGTCGCCGAACCTCCATCCCTGCTGCAACGCGGTGGCCAGGGTGAACACCTTGAACGTCGAGCCCGCCTGGAACCCCTGCCCGCCCCCGTGCGCCACGTCCGCGGCCAGGTTGAAGGTGGTCTTGGGGCCGTTCTTGCTGTTGCCCCGGTTGCGGCCGAACCGCTTGCTGGCCGCCATCGCCCTGATCCGCCCGGTCAGGGGCTCGACCATGGCCTCGGCCGCCACCTCGGTGTCCTCCGGGTCCACGTTCTTCTGGATGGCGCGCTCGGCGGCGCGCTGCGCGATCGGGTCGAGGCTGGTCCTGATCGTCAGCCCGCCCCTGGCCAGCCTGGCCCGCCGCTGGGCGGCGGTGTTGCCGAACACCTCGTTCGACAGCAGCTCGCGCTGCACGTACAGGCAGTAGAACGGGTACTCGCTCTGCTCGCACCCGCCCGGCTCCGGCCTGAGCTTGAGGTCCAGCGGCGCGCTCTTGGCGGCGGCCGCCTCCTGCTGGGTGATCTGCTTGAGCCCGGCCAGGCGGTCGAGCACGAGGTCCCGCCGCAGCTTCAGCCGCGCCTGCTGCGCCCGGCCGAGCGAGGGATCCGTCGAGTACGGCATCCGCACCGCCCCCGCCAGCGTGGCCGCCTGGGTCAAGGTCAGCCTGGACGCCGAGGTGGAGAAGAAGCGCCTGGCCGCCGCCTCCACGCCGTGCGCCCCCGCGCCGAAGTAGGCGATGTTCAGGTAGCGCTCCAGGATCTGGTCCTTGCGGTACTTCTCCTCCAGCGCCAGCGCGTACCGCAGCTCGGTGATCTTGCGGGCGAGGTTCGGGGCGCGGGCCTTGTCGCGTTCCGCCTCGCTGCGGGCGCTCTCCACGAGGATGTTCTTGACGAGCTGCTGCGTCAGCGACGAGCCGCCCTGCTTGATGCCGCCCGCCTGGGTGTTGGTCAGCAGCGCCCTGAGCGTGCCCCGGACGTCGAGGCCGCCGTGCTCGTAGAAACGGGCATCCTCGATGGCCACGATGGCCTTGCGCATGATCGGCGCGACCGAGCCGAGCGGCACGGCCGTCCTGTTGGCCTCGTAGAACTGGGCGAACGGCCGGCCGTCCTTGTCCAGCAGCCTGGTCACCTGGGCGAGCGGCTCCTCGCGTGGAGCGGGCGGCAGGTCGACGAAGGTGTTCGCGACGTTCATCGCGGCCATGCCGCCCCCGCTGACCACCGGCGCGACCAGTGCCGCCGTCAGCACTCCGCCGAGCGCCCCCGCGACTCCGAGCACGCAGACAGATCTGAGTACGGTCACGTCAGTGGATCTGCGGCGTCCCGATCGTCGGCAAACGCCCGCTTCCCGCGTCTTTACCGTTGCCTGCGAATGTTCAGACCCAGGGAGGCGAACTGCTCGAACGGCCGGTGGTAGCCGCGTTCGATGTGGTGCACGCCGCGCAGCGTGGAGGTCCCGTCGGCCACCGCCGCCGCCAGCACGGCCGAGAACCCGGCCCTGATGTCGGGCAGCGTCACGTCGGCGCCCTTCAGCTGGGACACACCGCGCACCACGGCCGAGTGCCTGGCGTTGGTGTCGTGGTAGCGGCAGGCGGGCCCGCCGAGGCACTGGTCGAACACCTCGATCTCGCAGCCCATCTTCTGCAGCGCGGGCACGTAGACCAGGCGGTTCTCGAAGACCGTCTCGTGCAGCACCGACATGCCCTGGCTCTGGGTGAACAGCACCATGAGCGGCGTCTGCCAGTCCGTCATGAACCCGGGGTGGGTGTCGGTCTGCACGGCCGCCGCGCGCAGCCCCTCCGGGGGCGCGGTGGCGCACAGGTACTCGTCGTTGATGTCGAACTGGGCGCCCATCCTGGCCAGCGTGGTGATCGCGGTCACCAGGCGGTCCTGCGGGCAGCCGTGCACGCGCACCTCGCCCCCCGTGATCAGCCCCGCCACGAGGTACGAGAACGCCTCGATGCGGTCGCCGTTCAGCCACGTGGAGGCCCCGCGCAGCCGCTCGACGCCCTCGATGACGATCCTGCGGTCCGGCGAGAGCTCGATCCTGGCCCCCATCCGCTGCAGGAACAGCGCCAGCTCCACCACCTCAGGCTCCATCGCGGCGTTCTTCAGCACGGTCTTGCCCTCGGCCAGCACCGCCGACATCAGGATGGTCTCCGTGGCGCCCACGCTCGGGTACGGCAGCTCGATCCTGGTGCCGTTGAGCCGCTTGGCCTTGGCGTAGATGCCGGTGTCGCCCACCTCCACCTCGGCGCCCATCGAGCGCAGGGCCTCGACGTGGAAGTTCACCGGCCGCCGCCCGATCGGGTCGCCGCCGACCAGCGGGACGAACGCCTCCCCCGCCAGGTGCAGCAGCGGGCCGAGCATGAGGATGGGGATGCGGTTCAGCCCGGTGAACGCGTCGGGCACCCGCGGTTTGATCTCCGGGCCCTGCGCGATCCTGATCTCCGTGCGGGAGATCTCCACGTTGATGCCGAGCGCCTCCAGCATGGCCGCCGTGATGCCGACCTCGCCCACCTCCGGGGCGTTGTGGATGCTGCTCTCGCCGCTGCCGAGCATGGCGGCGACCATGTGCTTGGACACCCCGTTCTTGGACCCGCGCACCTCGACGTCCCCGCGGAGCGGGCCGGAGGGTTCGATCGACCAGACCTCTTCTGCAATCACGAAGCGAGCCTAGCCGGGGGATACCATCAAGTGATTCAGACGTACATATGAGGGGGAGTGGCGTGACGAGGGAAGTACGCGCTTTTGCGGTAACTGTCCTCACGCTCGCCGCTCTCGGGGCCGCCGCCGGGCTGCTCTGGTCCGGCCTGTCCCCCCGCGCCCCCTACGCGATCACGGATCAGGGAACGGTCCTGGCCGACCCGACCACGCAGGCGCTGATCGCGGCCGACGGCTGGTTCGCGGTGATCACCGGCGGGCTGGGGCTGCTGTGCGGCGGGGTCGCCTGGTTCGCCGCGCGGCGGTGGATGCTGCCGGTGCTGCTCGGGCTGTGCGCGGGCGGGGTGCTGGCGTCGATGCTGACGCTGTGGACGGGGTCCACGTTCACGCTCGGCGCGGTCACGGTCTCGGCCGCCGCGGCGCCCGGGGTCAAGATCGTCCCCGGGGCGCTGAAGCTGACCGCGTCCGGCGTGCTGGTGTCCTGGCCGCTGCTCGGGGTGGGGCTGTTCGGGCTGCTGGAGGGCATGCACGGCTACCGGGAGTCGCCGCTGCGGCATCCGTACGGCGAGCCGTCCACCCCGCTGGACCACCGCCCCCTCTAGAGGGGCGGGCGGCGCAGGCCGTACTGGGTGGCCTGCTCGAACGCGCGGGCCACGCGCAGGACCCTCGCGTCCTCGAACGGCCGCCCGACGATCTGCACCCCCACCGGCAGGCCGTCCTCGGTGAACCCCGCCGGGACGGAGGCGGCGGGCGCGTGCAGGACGCTGATCCAGTACGCCGAGCGCATCCACGCGAGGTAGTCGGGCATCCGTTCCCCGTCGACCTCGCTCACGTACGGATGCTCGACCGGGAACGGCGGCACCTGGCTGACCGGCGCGATCAGCACGTCGTAGGTGTCGAAGAAGGCGGCCATCCGCTGGTAGAGACGGCTGCGCGCCTGCTCGGCCCGGGCCAGGTCGGCCCCGGTGACCTGGCGGCCCTGCTCGACGTTCCAGGCGGTGTTGGGACCGAGCCCGATCAGGTCGCCGAAGGTCAGCGCGTAGTTCCACGCCCGGTAGGTCCGGAACGCGTCCTCGGCGCCGGACAGGTCCAGCTCGACCTGCTCGACGTGCGCGCCCAGCCGCTCCAACACCGCCGGCGCCGTCGCGGTGACCGCCGCCGTCCTCGGGTCCACCGGCAGCCCGCCCAGGTCGGGGCTCCACGCCACCCGCATCCCCGCCACGCCCTCCTCGGGCTCGGGCGCGAAGACCTCCTTGATCGAGTACGGGGACCTGCGGTCGAACCCGGCGATGACCGAGAACATCAGCGTGACGTCCTCGACCGTCCTGGCCATCGGCCCCTCCACGGCCAGGGTGTACCAGGCGGCGGTGTCGGACGGGGAGGGCACCCGGCCGGGCGTGGGGCGCAGGCCGACGACGTTGCAGAAGGAGGCGGGGTTGCGCAGCGAGCCGCCCATGTCGGAGCCGCCGGCCAGCGGGACCATGCCGGCGGCCAGCGCGGCGGCGGCGCCCCCGCTGCTGCCTCCGGCGGACTTGGACAGGTCGTAGGGGTTCCTGGTGGCGCCGAACACCTCGTTGACGGTGTGCGAGCCGGTGCCGAACTCGGGGGTGTTCGTCTTGCCCAGGGTGATCGATCCGGCGGCTCTGAGCCGCTTGACGATTAGGTCGTCCTCGGTGGGGACGTGGTCGGCGAAGAGCGGCGATCCGTAGGTCGTGCGGATGTTCGCGGTGTCGACCAGGTCCTTGTGCGCGATCGGCACGCCGTGCAGCGGCCCCAGCCCTCCGTGGGCATCGCCCGCCCCGGCCCCGCCGGGTCCCGGCGCGCCGGCCCCGGATCTCGCGGCGCCTGATCCCAGCGCGCCGGATCGCATGGCGGCGGCGAGCGCCGCGTCGGCCGCCTCGGCCGCGTCGAGCGCCTGCTCGGCGACGAGGGTGACGATGGCGTTGACCTTCGGGTTGACCTGCTCGATGCGGTCGAGGTGGGCCTGGAGGACCTCCACGGCGCCCAGCTGCCTGGTCCTGATCAGGTGGGCCAGCTCGGTCGCGGTCAGGTAGTGCAGTTCGCTCACATGGCGATCCTCTCTCACGCCGGACGCAGCGGCGACGGCGAGGTTTGCCCAGCCACCCGCCCGCCGCTCGTCACCCTCCGGCGCCGGACCCCACC
>NZ_VCKX01000432.1 GCF_005889725.1 Nonomuraea zeae | reverse complement strand
GTCTCCCACCATGAGAGTGGGTAAGGCTCCCGGTAGACGACCGGGTTGATAGGCCGGAGGTGGAAGCACGGTAACGTGTGGAGCTGACCGGTACTAATAGGCCGAGGACTTGACCACAAAGCATACTGCTTTGGTGTGTGCTGCGCTCTGTTACTCTTCGCCGGGTCCGGAGCCGCGCCACACCAAAGATAGATTCTTGCTCGCGTCCACTATGCAATTCTGAAACAACAAGCGGCATGCTTGTCAGTTTCATAGAGTTACGGCGGTTATGGCGGGAAGGAAACACCCGGTTACATTCCGAACCCGGAAGTTAAGCTTCTCAGCGCCGATGGTACTGCACTCGGGAGGGTGTGGGAGAGTAGGTCACCGCCGGACAATCTTTGATACGAAAAAGGCCCCCGACCACACGGTCGGGGGCCTTTTTCGTTTTCCGCCACCGATCCTCGCGGGGGCTCCTGCTCGCTCCGGCTCAGGCGGCGTCCGACGTCCCGGGCGGCACGGGACGGACGACGAACACGCCCCAGCCCAGGTACTGGCGGCCGTACTCCAGATGCGAGCGGCGGGCCCGGGTGAGGAAATCACGCATCGCCGGGGCATCGGGGTCTTCCGGGTTCGCCAGGAGCCAGTCGCTGATGGTCCACCACTGGCTGGCGACGTACCTGTCCCAGCTGTCCTGGTCGGCCAAGACCATCTCCAGGAGCTCGAACCCGGCCCCCTCGATGCGCTCGGCCGTCCCGGCCAGTGAGGTGACCTCCTCGGTCATTCCGAGGGCTTCGCCGGCCTCCGGCGGAGGAGGGGAAACCCAGTAGCACTCGCCGACCAGGGCGATGCCGCCGGGGCGCAGCTGCGGGCGCATGAGCGACAGAGTGCCCTCCAGACCGCCGCCGATCCACGTCGCGCCGATGCAGGAGACGATGTCGTAGGACTCCGGGGCGTCTTTGTAGGTGCCGGCGTCGGCTTCTACGAAATCGACCTGATCCGCCACACCGAGGTCTGCGGCACGGGTTCTGGCGGCGTTCAGGAAAACGCTGCTGATGTCGACGCCGACGCCCCGCAGGCCGTATTCGGCGGCCCAACGAGAAAGCATCTCGCCTTTCCCGCACGCGAGGTCCAGTTGCCGGGCGCCGGCGGGAATGCGGCAGATCTGCCCCAGCAGGTCGAGCTTGTCGTCCGTCAGCGGGTTCAGAATCCGGTGGCGCGACTCGGCTATTTCATGGAAGCGAAGTGACATAGTGGGCAGTCTTGCCGGTCTCGCGTTAATCGGGCCACTGAATATAGGGCGTCGCGTCAGGCTCGTGGACGGTCCGCGGCTTGCTAGGCTGGAGGGAGCGGGCCACCCCCACGGGTGGCCTTCGTCGCGTAAGGCCCGCGGGGCGGGCGGCGACCAGCCACAGTGGACCGTCGTTGAGAGTCCGCTGGGTGAGCCAACGAAATGGACCAGAAGTGAACAGAGATAACGGATCGGACGGCGGACAGCGCGGGCGCGGCGACTACGGGGACAGGCGTTCCGGCGGAGGTGGCGGCAGCGGCGGCTACGGGGCTCGAGGACGAGACTCTGGCGGGGACCGTCCGTTCCGTTCTGACGACAGGTCGCGCTCCACCAGCCGTGGGGACAGCAGGCCGCAGCGGGACGAGGGTTCCCGTGACGACCGCGGGCCGCGTCGTGAGGGCGAGGAACGTCGTCCGTTCCGCGACCGCGATGATCGTGGCCCGCGCCGGGAAGGTGGCTACGGCGACCGTGGTCCGCGCCGCGAGGGTGGATATCGGGACAGCGCTCCTTCCCGGCGAGACGGAGACGACCGGGGGCCGCGCAGCGACGACCGGCGTCCCTACCGGGACCGCGACGATCGCGGTCCCCGCCGCGAGGGTGGCTTCGGTGACCGCCGTGAGGGCGGCTCGCCGGGTCCGCGCCGTGAGGGTGGTTTCCGCGACGACCGTGGCCCGCGCCGAGAGGGCGGTTACGGCGACCGCGGCCCGCGCCGTGAAGGCGGCTTTGGTGATCGTGGTCCCCGTCGTGAGGGTGGCTTCCGTGACCGGGATGATCGTGGGCCGCGTCGAGACGGTGCCCCTGGTGATCGTGGTCCTCGTCGTGAGGGCGGAGCCGGTGATCGGGGTCCGCGTCGCGAGGGTGGTTACGGCGATCGGGGTCCCCGTCGCGAGGGTGGTTTCCGTGACGATCGCGGGCCGCGTCGTGAAGGTGAGGAGCGTCGTCCGTTCCGTGACAGGGACGACCGCGGTCCCCGCCGCGAGGGTGGCTTCGGTGACCGTCGTGAGGGCGGCTCGGGTCCGCGTCGCGAGGGTGGTTACGGCGATAGCCCCGCGCGCAGCTATGGCGACCGCGGCGAGCGGAGCACCGGTGACCGTGGTCCGCGCCGTGAGGGCGGTTACGGCGATCGTGGCCCGCGCCGCGAGGGTGGCTTCGGTGACCGTCGTGAGGGCAGCTCGGGTCCGCGTCGCGAGGGTGGCTACGGCGACCGACGCGAAGGCGGTTCCGGGCCGCGCCGTGAGGGCGGGTTCGGTGACCGTGGCCCGCGTCGTGAGGGTGGCTTCCGTGACCGGGACGATCGCGGCCCGCGCCGTGAGGGCGGTTACGGTGATCGTGGCCCGCGTCGCGAAGGTGGCTATGGCGACCGTCGTGAGGGCGGTTACGGTGACCGCGGCCCCCGTCGCGAGGGCGAGCAGCGTGACTCCAGGCCGTTCTCGCGCGAGGATCGCGACGACCGTTCCTCGGCCGGCACACGGGCCCGCTTCGGCCGCTCAGACCGTACGGACGAGGCCCCGCAGCGCGAGAGGCTGCCTGAGGTCGCGCCCGACATCACCGCGGAAGAGCTCGACAAGGAGGTACGCGAGGAACTGCGTTCCCTCCCTGGCGACCTCGCCGACCTGGTGGGACGTCACCTCGTGGCCGCCGAGCGGGCGCTCGAGGACGACGACCCCGACCAGGCGCACGAGCACACGAAGGTGGCCCGCAGGTTCGCGGCCCGCATCGGTGTCGTACGCGAGGCCGCGGGCATCGTCGCCTATCGCGCCGGGCACTTCTCCGAGGCGCTGAGCGACCTGCGGGCGGCACGGAGGATGACAGGTTCGGACGCGTACCTGCCGGTCATGGCCGACTGCGAGCGCGGTCTCGGCCGTCCGGAGCGGGCCATCGACCTCGTACGTTCGCCGGAGGCCGAGCGCCTCGACCGGGCCGGCCGCATCGAGCTGACCATCGTCGAGTCGGGCGCCCGTCGCGACCTCGGCCAGCACGACGCCGCCGTGATCACCCTGCAGCGCCTCCCCGAGTTGCGCGACCCGCAGGCCAAGCCCTGGTCGGCACGGCTCGCGTTCGCATACGCGGACGCACTCGCTCACGCCGGGCACCAGGAGGCGGCCACCGACTGGTTCGGCCGGGCGATGGCGTTCGACGACGATGGAGAGACGGATGCGGCAGAGCGGTACGCCGAGCTGACCGGAGCCGTCATCGAGGACGTCGAAGAGGACTCGGAATACGAGGACTACGAGGATTCCGAGGGTCTGGAGAGCTCCGACGACTCGGAGGACTCCGAGGACTTGGAGGACTCTGAGGACTATCAGGGCTCCAGGGATGCCGACTCCGCTGACTCGGAAGCGTCTAAGCACGAGCTCGACGAGGCGGACGACCTCGACGTGGCGGACGACGAAGACGACGAGGACGACGAGGACCACCTCGACCTGGACGATCTGGACGAAGAGGACTCGATCGACGAGGAAGGCATCGAGGACGCAGAAGCGGACGAGGAGGACGAGGACGCGGACGAGAACGCGGCCCTCGCCGAGGCCGGCGACCTGCTGGACAGGGAGCCGGACCGGTCTGCCCCCGCAAACGCCTCGCAAGCCGCAGAAACGGACTCGGCCGATGTGCCTGGTGCTCCCGTGGGCCCGCGGCCGGCATCCGGGTCTTCGGAGCAGGCCGACATGCCAGCTATAACTCCGGCGTTCATCGAGCCCAACTTCGGTGACCGCGCCGACGAGTCCGACGAACCCGTCAAGGACAAGTCCAAGACGGACGAGTGACGCCACGCTCCGCCGTACCGGGACGATCCGGTACGGCGGAGCGTTGTCCGGGCACACGTACGTGGTTTGCTCGGCAACGTGTCAGGTGCAGGCCACGTTTCCACCCGCAGGTACGACGGCTCCTGGTCGAGTACAGCAGCCCCAATGAGACAGCCGCCGGATGAGACGGCCGGTGCAGCAGCTCGGGCGGTGAGAGCTGCAGGCGGGACAGTAAATCGCGTGGGTCACCACGGGCGAGAACGTGCGCGCAGGATGGTGAGCCGCGTGCGGCAGCCCAGGGGAGGGCATGCGGCTGGGACACTAAACCGCGCGTACCAGCTCGGGCCAGAGCATGCGGGCAGGACACTAACCGCGTGGGCCGCCACGAGCGAGAGCATGTGCGCGGGATGGTGAGCCGCGTGCGGCAGCCCAGGGGAGGGCATGCGGCTGGGACACTAAACCGCGCGTACCAGCTCGGGCCAGAGCATGCGGGCAGGACACTAACCGCGTGGGCCGCCACGAGCGAGAGCATGTGCGCGGGATGGTGAGCCGCGTGCGGCAGCCCAGGGGAGGGCATGCGGCTGGGACACTAAACCGCGCGTACCAGCTCGGGCCAGAGCATGCGGGCAGGACACTAACCGCGTGGGCCGCCACGAGCGAGAGCATGTGCGCGGGATGGTGAGCTTCGTGCGGCAGCCCAGGGGAGAGCACGCGAGAGGGACCGCAAACCGTGTGCCAGCAGGGGCGAGAACGTGTGGGCGGGACGGTGAGTCGCGTGCGGCAGCGCGTGGGAGAGCGCGCGAGCAGAACAGCAGGCTGCATGCCGAGCCGAGAGCGCAGCCAATCACACATTCACACACAGCGGACGTCAGCGGCCCAGGTATGCCCCCGGCGCGAAACTACGGTGAGACGCGGTTGAGCCAGTGGAGGATGCCCGCGACGTTCGACGGTGCACCGCTCAACAGCTCGAACTGCTCAGCCGTGGCATCATCGGACTTCATCGCGCTGTACCGCTCCTTGGTCCGGTCTCTGACCATGGCGACGGCATGGTCCAGGTCCATGCCCTCAGAATGGGCCTGCCGGGTGAGGTCCACCCAGATGCGCAGCTCTTCCGCAGACCGTTCAAGCGTCTCCTGAACGGCATCGACCGGCCCATAGTGGCTGAACAGCAACCGCTGCGGTCCAAGCGCCCCGAACAACGCGATCGAGTCGAGTGCGGTCTGCAGGTCGAAGTCCGGTGGCGGGGTCGCGGGACGCAGATCGCCTGTCTCGGGCAGATAGACCCCGGCTGCGTCGCCGACATACAGGTCGCCGGTGGCGGAATCGATCAGTCCGACATGATGTTTCGCGTGGCCTGGCGAGTAGTGGCTGTTCAGCGTACGTCCGTTGCCCAGGTCGATGGCTCCGGTGTCGCCGAGAGCGACGATGCGCTCCGCCTCGGTGGGGGACAATTCGCCGAAGAGCGTATCCAGCCGATCACCCCACACCATTTTGGCGCTGGCCATCAACCGCGAGGGGTCGGCGAGATGGCGGGCGCCCTTCTCGTGTACGACAATCTGCGCAGATGGGAAGAACTCGGCGATGTCGCCCACTCCGCCGGCATGATCCAGGTGGATATGGGTCACCACGACAGTGGCCAGGTCCTCCGGGCCGACGCCGAGCGAGGCGAGCGCGTCTCGCACCACAGGAGCCGAGGTCGACGTACCCGTCTCCACCAGGCACGGTCGGTCACCCAAAATCAGGTAACCAGCGGTGATGCCGGAGTATCCCGCCATTTTGGTGTCGATCTCATAGACGTCGCCGCCTAGCGCGGTGATGTTGTCCACAGGCACTCCCGGGCGTGCTTCCGTTATCCCCAGAACGGCGTTCGAGCCGATCCGGCCTCCTCCTCATCGTAGATAGTGATCTGCATCAGAGCACCGATAGGAGGACGGCAGTGGATCGAAACGAGGTCTTGCTGGTGGGGCGGCTGTCAGCGGCGGTCGAGGAGCACTCCTTGCCGAGCGGCGACACCGTGACGAAGTGGCGCATCATCGTCCGCCGCCGACAGCACAGAAAGGGAGCCGCCCTGACGGACAGCATCCCTTGCGTCACCTTCGACCCCGAGACGGCCGCCATCGTCCGGGGCCTCAAGCCCCGCGACTACGTAGAGGTGACGGGAGCCTTCCGCTGCCGCGTCTTCGGCCCGTCGGCCGCCAAGATCTGGAGGTACGAAGTGGAGGTGAGCAGCGCCAAGCCCTTCGAAGCCGAGATCCCCGAGCCCGAGGCTCCTCCCGGCCCCGACGATCACAGCGAGATCCTCAGGGCCCTGATCCCCCGGCAGGTGGCGTATTTGGCGCCGGCAAGCTGACCCTGCCTACGGGCGCGTGAAGTCTCAACTGCGTGATTGCGCGACCTGGGAGGTGCCGGCACTCAGGATCCTGAGATGGGTGAGCACGTGACCCGAGTCCCAGGCGTGCGGGGTCTGGGACTGTGTAGGCATGTGACCCGATTCTCCGGCACGCTGAAGACTCGAGTCACCGGCACGTGGAATCTCCGAGCGACCGGCACGCGGGACTTCGGGCTAGGTGGGCGTCTGACCTGAGTCCCTGGGCACGCTGGGCCTCACGCTGCGTGGGCAGGTGACCACGGGCCATCGGCAGGTGGAATTCCGGGTTGCGTGGGGATGCTGATCTGAGTCCTGGGCACGCTGGGCCCCACGCTGCGTGGGCAGGTGATCCTGGGCTACCGGCAGGCGGGATTCCAGGTTGCGTGGGCTGGTAACCCGATTCATCGGCACGCAGGATCTCCGGGCCACCGGCACATGGGAGCCCCGAGTCGCGTAGGCACGTGATCTCAGGTCCATCGGCACGCGAGATCCCGGGCTGCGCATGCACCTGACCCGAGTCCGAGTGGCTGGGACTCAAGTCAGGTACACGTGGCTTGCCATAAGGTCTCACGCCAGGCGCTCGCCACCCTGGAGATGCACTTGGCGGGGCTGACTGAGGGCGTGGGGCGGCTGAGGCGCGCCCTCACCATGTCCGGGTTCGGCTGAGGTGCGCTCTCGGCGATGTCCGGGGTCGGGTTCGGTTGAGGCGCGCTCTCAGTGATGTCCGGGGTCGGGTGGGGGATGGCACGCGGTGAAGGCCGGACCGGTGTTCGAGTGCTTCAGTCGATCGCGAACGTGCGGAGCACCAGGCCGGTTCTTGGCTTGGGGCCGAAGGAGGTGGATTTGCGAGGGACTCGCTCGCCGCCTGCGGCGACAGCAAGCACGTCGTCGACCGCGAGCGGCTTGAGGATCACGGCCGTGCCGCCGGTACGGATGGCCAGCCTGACGGCGGCTTCCACATCGTGGTGCACGATCCGCACAGCCTGCTCGTCGTCCTGCATCCCCCAGACCTTGGGCAGGACGAACTCGGTGAGGACGGAGGTGTTGAGGGAGTTCCAGCGATCCGAATGATCGGCCGGCATGGCGAGGGCGAGCTGCACCGGGTCAGGATTGGTGAGCAGATGCGAGCCGCCTCCCGCACCCGCGAGCAGGAAGCTGGGCTCCGGAGCCGCTTCCAGCGCGGCCAAGCCCTGGGCCAAGTCGTCGTAGTCGTCAACGTGCCACGAGCCCTTCGCCTTGGCGGTTGCCTCGGCGAGGGGGAGACCCGGAATGACCCGATGGATGGCCTTCAGGTCAGGTGCGTATGCGGCGGAGTCGACCAGCAGGGCCAGGCCGAAGTCCCACGGCTTGGCCGTCTGTCCAGGCTGTTCGGGGGTGTGCCCTGTCTCTTATACGCATCTCCGAGCCCACGAGACCCTAAGACACCTCGTATGCCGTCTTCTGCTTGAAAAAAAAAAAGTAAAAGAGCCGCAGGTCCC
>NZ_VCKX01000431.1 GCF_005889725.1 Nonomuraea zeae | reverse complement strand
GCCGGGGAGGCGCTGACTGCGTGGTCGCAGGCGCTGCTGCTGCACGCACAGACCGACGGCGGCCTGTCCGCGACGATGGGGGATGACCCCGGCTTCGACTGTCACACCCGCTTGAGAGCCGCGGCGACAGCCCTGGTCGACCGGGCGCTGCGAGCCGGGGCGATCCGCGCGGACGTCGTCGTGGACGATCTGTTCCAGCTGGTCACGGGCATAGCGATGACCGCGCCCAAAGAGCGGGCGGAGCACCTGCTCTCGCTGGCGCTGGGGGGAGTCCTCCGGGGCTGATCACGGCTCCGGCGCCACGGCCCCGCCCGCCGATCGAGCCGTCAGGTCGGCGGCGCCGCCGTGGTGGAGAAGGCCGGGTCGAGGTGCGCGGTGTCGTTGTAGCGGCGGACGATCCACCGGCCCTCGGCCAGCACCAGGTGGGACACGGACGCGTTGTCGGCGCCGAGGAACGCGAACGGCCGCGCCCCCGTGGCCGACGCCAGCGCCTCGGCGATCACGCCGCCGTGGGTGACC
The DNA here is from genome assembly GCF_005889725.1 of Nonomuraea zeae. Lineage (GTDB taxonomy): Bacteria > Actinomycetota > Actinomycetes > Streptosporangiales > Streptosporangiaceae > Nonomuraea > Nonomuraea zeae. The sequence continues at coordinate 7,361 of NZ_VCKX01000431.1, read as the reverse complement.
ACGACGATCCGCTGGTCGGGATGGGTGGCGGCCAGCCTGCCGAGCACCCTGCGCACGCGGTCGGAGAAGGCCGCGGCGGGCTCCGCGCCCGGGATCACGTCCCAGCGTTCCTCGTCCGACATCCGCTTCGCGATCGGGTGGCCCTCCGCGACCATGCGCCGGAACAGGCCGCCCTCCCACTCGCCGAGGTGCACCTCCCGCAGGTCGGGCTCCACCATCGGCGTCAGGCCGAGCCGGGCCGCGAGCGGCGCGGCGGTCTCGGACGTACGCCGCAGCGAGCTCACGTAGATCGCGTCGATGCGCTCGGCGACGAGCCGCAGAGCCACCCGCTCCGCGTGCTCGCGGCCCTCGGGCGCGAGCCCCGGGTCGCCCTGGCCGTCCACCAGCGGGAACGGCCGGTCGGGGCGCGCGGGCTCCGACTCGCCATGCCGGACCAGCAGCATCTCGGTGGCTCCAGGCGGTGTACGGAATCGGCCCTGCCGGTACTCGACCGGCTTCCCACTCTCAAATCCCACAGCTACCGAACATTACTCTATTTATCGCGATGCGCAGGGGGCCGGGGCCTCTTCGAGGTCTGAGCGCGGCATCAGCCGTCGGGATCTCTCTCGGCGCTCAGCGTTCTGACGGGCGGCAGGGGTGCGCGCGGCTCTCGGACGCCGCCGTCGCCCGGATCGTGACGCACCCAGACGGTCACGGGCTCCCAGCGTTTCACCAGCGCGCCCGGCGGCCAGGGCGCGGGATTGCCGGCAGGGCAGGCTGCGCAGACCTCTGCGCGAATCGTGCTGATCGTGAGGAAGGCTCGCGAGCTAGATGAGCCAGTAGGCCCCCTGAGGGGTCCTACCTGGATTCGAACCAGGTGAGAAGGAAGCCCGCGAATGGCCTCACGATCTTCAGCGTATCAGGCGGGGATCAGCTCGTGCAGCGTTCCCGGCGTGTACACCCGCGGGTCCTCGGGCAGGCCCGCCGGCGGCTGCAGCCCGATGAACGTGGTGTGCTCCTTTGCCGAGCTCTTCGCGCGCAGCAGGCCGGCCAGATAGCGGACCCGCAGGTGGTCGCGCTCGACGATCGAGCGCACCAGCAGGGAGGTGGTGACGTGATTGCCTTCCACCTGGTTGAAGGACGGATGTCCCTTCAGGTAGAGATGCACCCACTTCGCCCGCCAGCCGCCGTCGTCGCCGCGCAGGAAGACGAGCGGCAGCGCGACGCGGCCGGAGCCGCGCAGGTCCGACTTCATGCGCACGGTACGCGGCTCGAACGGGCGGCCCTCCTGCTCGGCGTCCCTGGTCATGAACCCGGAGAACGCCTCGGCGGCCTCGTCGAACGCCTCCCCTGAATAGATGTGGACCTGCGGGATGATGATCGGCCGGGTCGCGCCGGCGAGCCGGATGTCGATGAACTCCGACGCGCCCTCCGCGGCCTCGGTGAGGTCGCCGGAATACACGGCGAAGTCGTTGCCGTAGCTCGTCCACGAGATCAGCTCGGGGTCGCCGTAGGAGGCGTCCAGCATGAGCGCGGAGAGGTCGTAGTCGGTGCGGCGCTCGGCCTGCCGCCAGTGGACGAAGAAGCGCAGCAGCTCGCCGTCCACCGCCGACAGCGAGCCGCGCGGCAGCATCCCGAGCCCGGGGACGACGGCCTTGCCCGACAGCGGCAGGGCGACGTCGAGCACGTCGGGATCGACGATCAGCTCGCCGGGGTCGGGCAGGCGCCGGGTGATCTCCTCGTCCAGCACGGCGACCGCCCGCGCCAGGACCTCCTCGCCGAGCGGCGGGCGGGCGTCGGGGGCGGCCCACGCCTTGCCGCGCCGGTTGGCGAAGATGCGGCCGGCGGCCGGCGCCAGCCGGTTCTGCAGGTGCTCGCGCAGCGAGAGCAGGACGCGCCCGGAGGCCCCTGTCGCGGCACTCTCCGCGGCCTCCAGCACGGCCGCCGCGGAGTGGCCCGACCGCAGCAGGTGGTCGAGCCGGCGCATCAGCGCGCCGGGCGTGTCCCCCAGCAGCTCGACGGCGTCGCCGGTACGTCCGGCGGACAGCGCGGCCTCGACGCGGCCGTTGAGGCTCGCGGCCTGGCGCACGCCCCTGGCCACCTCGAAGACGTGGGCGGCGCGGGGGAACTTCGGGTACTCGTGGGGGTGCAGCCGCTCGCCGAGCCGCTTCCACGGCTCGCGGTGGCGCGGCACGTCGCCGAGCTTGGCGGGAGTGGCGACGCCGTCCAGGGCCTGGAGCAGGATGCGGCGTTCGGCGCGGCGGAACGAGCGGAATCTGGTCGGCGTCGTCAGCGTGACATCGCCGCCGGAGAGGCCGCAGGCGAGCCGGAGCACGTCGGTCACGGTGTCCACGAGCAGCGGCCGGCCGGCTGCCAGGCGGACCTCGTTGACGACGGCGCGGTTCTCGCGCACCGGGATGCGCTCAGGCTCGCCGTCGCAGAACGCGGCCAGGCTGCGCAGCGCCGCCAGGTCCTCCTCCGCGAGCGGCGCCTCGGAGCCTGCGAGCGAGAAGTAGAGCTCGCGCGCCTCCACCTCCAGGCTCGCGCCCAGCTCCAGCACGGTCACCCGGTCGCCGGCGAGCGGGACCAGCTCCGCGTGCGCGGCCAGCAGGTCGGCATAGCTGTGCTGGTAGCGGCCGTAGCCGGGCAGGTCCAGCAGGTTCAGCGTCGCCGGCTGGACGGTCGTGGCGGCGACCGGGTCGAGCAGGGCCGTACGCAGCAGGCCGGCCCAGAACTCCACGGTGTCGGGCACGTTCGCGGGGAAGTCGACGAAGTAGGCGTTGTGCTGGACGTGGTCGCCGGCCAGCGTGCGGACGGCGGCCAGAACGTGGACGCCGAGATCGATCACGCTCTCGCCGCGCAGGCTCGCCAGGCGTTCGAGCAGGCCCGGCGAGCAGGTGAAGCCGACGCTCAGCAGCGCCGCGTCGAGCTGCCGGGCGGCCGTCTCTCCCCATCCGGCAGGGGAATCGGCAGGCGCGTCCCCGATCGGGACGCGCAGGCGCCGGGCGATGACAAGGCTTTCCAGATTGTCCACGAGCGCACCTTATAAGCGGAGTACGCCGCCAGTCCGGGGGTTTTCCTGGCGCCGGTCAGCGATCCACGGCCACCCACCGCCTGTGGCGCACGTCACGCAGCCGCGGTGTCACAAGGATCGGGTCGTCGGCATCTTGTGTTCGTTCAGTGCTCCTGTGTGGAAGGAACGTCATGAGTTCAGCGCTTGAGACCCTTCGCCGTGACTTCGGCGGCGACATCATCGAGCCGGGCGCGGCCGGGTACGAGCCGGCCGCCCGCGCGGTGCTGGCTTCGGGCAGCCCGGCCTACGTCCTGCGGCCCGAGAGCGTCCGGGACGTGCAGGCAGGTGTCAGGTTCGCGGCCGGCGCGGGGCTCGCGCTGTCCGTGCGGGGCGGCGGCCACGCCTTCGCGGGCTTCGGCACCAACGACGGCGGCGTGGTGATCGACCTCGGCGGGCTCGCGAACGTGGAGGTCATCGACAAGGACCGGCACCTCGTGCGGATCGGCGGCGGCGCCACCTGGGGCCAGGTCGCGGAAGCCCTGGCCCCGTACGGCCTGGCGATCTCCTCGGGCGACACCAAGGGCGTGGGCGTCGGCGGGCTGACGCTGACCGGCGGCATGGGCTGGAAGGTCAGGAAGCACGGCCTGGCCCTGGACCAGCTGGCCGCGGCAGAGGTGGTCACGGCCGGCGGGGAAATCGTGCGGGCGAGCGCGGCGGAGAACCCGGAGCTGTTCTGGGCGATCCGCGGTGGCGGCGGCAACTTCGGGATCGTGACCGTCTTCGAGTTCGTGGCGCACCCGACGACAGACGTCTTCTACGGCAAGATCGCCTTCCCGGCGTCGGAGTCGGCCACCGTGCTCCACGGGTGGGCGGACTACCTCCGTACCGCCCCGGAAGAGCTCTCGTCCACCGCGACCTTCGCCAATCCCTTCGCCGGGGGAGCCGAGGCGCCGGTCGAGATCTTCGTCGCCTTCGACGGCGACGACCCGGAGCTCGCGGCCGGGGCCATCGACCCGATCCGCCGCCTCGGCACGGTGATCGGGGACGACGTCGCGCTGGTCCCCTATGCGGACACGCTCGTGGACGGCCTGACGCCGCCGCCCGGCATCCGGCTCGTCACCCGCAGCGCGTTCGCCGGCGAGGAATCGGCGTCGGAGGTCCTTTCGATCCTCACAGAGGCCGGGGCGTCGGGGCGGTCGCCGCTCATCGCCGTGCGCAGCGTCGGCGGCGCGGTGTCCCGTGTCCCCGGCGACGCCACCGCCTACGCGCATCGCGGGGCGGAGCTGATGCTCGTGACCACCATCGCGGGCCCTGAGCCGGCCCTCGACGCCGCTCGCCCCGCTCTGGACGCGATCTGGGCGAAGCTCGCGCCCCACGTCACGGGCGCCTACGCGAACTTCCTGGCCTCCGCCACCGAAGAGGACGTCGCCGCGATCTATCCGGCGCCGACCTACGGGCGCCTCGCGGCGGTCAAGCGTCAGTACGACCCCGGCAACCTGTTCGCCGGCAACCACAACGTCCGCCCTCAGTAGCCCGGACGAGATCGCAGAGAGAACGGAAGGTAATCATGAGCAAGGTCTGGTTCGTCACCGGTTCGTCCCGTGGCCTGGGTCGCAGTTTCGTCGAGGCCGCTCTGTCCCGTGGGGACAAGGTGGCCGCGACCGCCCGCAACGTCGCGCAGCTTGATGAGCTGGTCGCCGCCTACGGCGACGCGGTGCTCGCGCTGGAGCTGGACGTGACCGGCCGGGCGGCCGTCTTCGAGAGCGTCAAGCGGGCCAAGGAGCACTTCGGCCGGCTGGACGTCATCGTGAACAACGCGGGCTACGGCCTGTTCGGCGCGGTCGAGGAGCTGAGTGAACGGCAATTGCGGGACCAGCTGGAGACCAACCTGTTCGGGGCGGTGTGGGTCGTCCAGGCCGTGCTGCCCTACCTGCGCGAGCAGGGGGGCGGGCACATCATCCAGATCTCCTCGGTCGCCGGCGTCACCGCGATGCCGCTCGGCGGCGGATACATCGCATCGAAGTGGGCGTTGGAAGGGCTGAGCGAAACCCTCGCCCAGGAGGTCGCCGGGTTCGGCATCAAGGTGACCGTCGTCGAGCCCGGCTCCTACGCCACCGACGGAGCCGCCGGCGGCGATCACGCCGAGCCCGACCCGCGCTACGACGGCCTGCGCGCAAGCTTCGCGGCGTTCTCGAAGACGCTCGACGCCGGCGACCCGGCCGCCGCGGGCCGGGCACTGCTCAAGGTCGCCGACTCCGACGACCCGCCGCTGCGGACGTTCTTCGGCGCCCAGGGCAACCAGATCATCCAGCAGGTCTACGCCGACCGGCTCAAGACCTGGGCCGACTGGCAGGACCTCGCGGTGGAGGCCCACGGACACACCCCGGCGCCGCCCGGATCCTGATCTCCTAAGCCGTACCGGTGGGCTCGTCGGGCCGGCGGCTCAGGTGGATGCGCAAGCGGGAGTGTCCGTCCGGGTGATCGACGATCACCTCGTCGCACAGGCGGCGGATGATCCGCAGGCCCATTCCGCGCAGGGCGTTCGCCGAGGGAGCGGGCAGGAAGAGATGGTCGGCGGTCAGGGTGCCGCCGGGGTCGACGACCTCGACCCAGATGCCGTCGCTGTCGTGGCGGGCGGTGACGACGCCGGTGCCCGCGCCGTGGTCCAGGACGTTGGCGGCTGCTTCGTTGATCGCGATGATCAGATCGGCGGCGCGGTCGTCGGCCAGCCCGGCGTGGATGGCGAAGGTGTGGAGCTGGGACCTTAACAGGGCGAGGTCCGGGGTGATGGGGCATTGAAGCGACGGCTCGCTCATGGCCGCACCCCTCCTCACCTTGTTCCCCACCGCGGTTCCCCACCGCGCGAGGGATAGTCGATTGTTGCCCCTCGTCGCCCCGCTGTCACATTGAGAAGTATTTTCTACGGACCGGTGCGGGGCGGCCCGGGCTCCTCCGGAAGGGCGAGCGCGTCCTCCACCCCGTCGTGCACGATGAACACCTTCAAGGCTCCGCTGATCTCCAAGATACGTGCGGGGGTGCCCCGTACGGCGGCCAGATGCGTCCTTCCGCCCTGGGCCCGGACGTAGTTCGCGGCGGTCAGCAGCACGGACAGGCCGGAGCTGTCCATGAAGGTGAGCTCGCCGAGGTCGAACACCAGGTCTCGCGCGCCGCCCGGGCGCTGCCGCTCCACGGCGGCCGCCAGTTGAGGAACGGTGTTGCGGTCGAGCTCTCCGGCCACGCTGATCACGACGGCCCGGGGCAGGTGCTGGCTGGTCACGGTCAAAAGAGTCATGCGCGCGATCTCCGTAGCGTTCGGCTCGGCCATGGCGGCATCGAGTACTGCGATCCTGGCCGTCGGCGGCCGGCCGCACATCAAGAGCACGCGCTGGGACAGGGGTGAAGCTTCTCCGGGACGGTCGGGACGGCTGGCCTGTGGTGATGTCCGTGGAGGCCCTCCAGGCTACTTGATGGTGCGGCGCGCTACTTATGTGGTCAAATTCCACCTTATGAGGCGTCGCTGGGTTCGGCTGTCGCATGCTGTCCGCCGCGAGGCCGCCTACATCCGCGCGCAGGTTGCCGGGCTGGGCAGGACGGGGTCGCACCAGCGGCTCCAGGTGCGGCAGATCGCCAAGGCGACGCTGGCGGCGGTGCTGGCCTGGCTGGCGGCCGACTGGCTGCTCCCGTCGCAGGCGACCTGGATCGCCCCGGCCACCGCCGTGGTGATGGTGCACGCCACGGTGTTCCAGACGCTGACCAACGGGCTGCGCCGGGTGGTGGCCGTCGCCGCCGGGGTCATCCTGGCCGGCAGCATCGGGCACGTGCTGGGCCTGGGAGTGCTGAGCCTGGTCCTGGTGGTGCCGCCGGCGCTGGTGGCGGCGCGCTGGCATCGCATGGGGCGTCACGGCGGCGATGTGGCGACCACCGCCGTGCTCATGCTGTCGTTCGGGGCCGCCTCCCAGGACCGGTACCTGGCGGCCTACGTCGTGGCCACCGCCGCCGGAGCCCTGTGCGGAGCGCTGGTCAACCTGTTGCTGTGGCCGCCGCTGTATCGCGACCGTCCCGACGCGGCCGTACGCCGCCTGGCCCGCGAGGCCGCCGCCCTGCTGGTCGCCATGGCGGAGGGGTTACGCGACGGATGGGACCTGTCCGCGCTGCCGGACTGGGAACGCCAGGCCGTCCACCTGGACGAGCACCTGTCCGCGGCCACCACCGCGGTGGCCGACCGGGCGGAAAGCCATCGCTACAACCTGCGCCGCCGCTGGCGCACCGCCGACATCGGCGCCGACCCCGGCCCGGTGCTGAACACGCTGACCAGGGCGTCGGCGCACGTGCACGCCATCGTGCACGCCCTGTCCCCTGTCTCCTCTCC
>NZ_VCKX01000430.1 GCF_005889725.1 Nonomuraea zeae | reverse complement strand
AGATGTTTATAAGAGACAGGAGTGGTGTTGAGCTCGTCGAGCCGGCACAGGCCGATGGTGTCGGTGGACTTGTCCCGCCAGGGGGAGCGGGCGGTCGACCACGACAGGCGCTGCCCGATGAACGGGTCCGGGGCGGTGTAGTCGAACCGGGGCCGCAGGACCAGGGTGGAGCGGGACTTGGACCCGGGGCCGTGGATGATGTCGATGGAGGCGATGCGCGGCCAGGCGAAGCGGACGCGTCGCAGGCCGCGGGCCAGCTCGATGCCCTCCGCCGAGATGCGCAGGTAGCGGGGCATGGCCAGCTCGAACAGGAGCATCCACATGGCGTGCAGGGCGAACAGCACGGCGACGAAGGCCAGGCCGAGCAGCAGATACGCGAAGAACTGCAGGAAGGCCACCCCGCCGTCGGCCAGGAACCCCGTGGACCCCTCGTCGGCGCCCTCTGCCGACGTGGTGAGCCAGGGCCTGGCCAGGAACCAGATCGCGAGCACGACTCCCAGCGTCAGGCCCCAGACCAGCCATCTGCCCCGGCCCTTGCGCGCGACCGTGCCCGCCTTGATCCGGGCGACGAAGGCTTCGACGGACGGCGGCGCGTGCGGCCCCGGCGGGACCCGAGGCGGCTCAGGCGCAGCCATGCGCGGCTCCGCATGGTAAGTCCGGCCAGGCAGCGGCTGAGCCGCGCCGTGCCGGTGGTCCGACTCGATCAAACCGGCCCTGCGGATGCCCCCGCAAGCCGTGGGTGGCCGTCATGCGGCTGACGATACGCGCGATGCCGACGGGCCGCCATGATCGGCGGCGTCACCGGGCGATCGAGCCGACACGGGTCCCGATCGGCGTGAGGCGCGCGTCCCGCAGCGTGTACAACAGTCCCATGTCAGAACGTCATCCAGAACAGGCGAACGGTGAGGACCTGTCGGCCGTCATCTCGGCGGTGCTCACCGGCTCGCGCCTGCTCGTCGCGATAGCGGCCCGGTCGCTGGGCGCGGTGGCGGACTGGGTGACGTTGCCGCAGTTCAGGATGCTCGTGGTGCTGTCGCAGCAGGGTGAGACCAAGCTCGTGACCATGGCGGAGCTGCTCGACGTCAACTCCTCCACGGCCATGCGGATGGCGGACCGGCTGAGCACGGCGGGGCTCATCGTGCGCGAGGTCAACCCGAACAACCGGCGAGAGAGCCTCATGCGCCTGACGGAGGAGGGGCGGCGCATCGTGGGCCAGGTCACCGCCCGCCGCCGCGAGGAGATCGCGGCCGTCGTCTCGCGCATGTCCGCCGAGCAGTGCAACTCGCTGGTCGCGGCGATGACCGCCTTCAACGAGGCCGGCGGGGAGCCGCCTGAGCAGGCCGCCTACCCCCTGGGCTGGCCCGGCGCCTGAGCTTTCGGCGAACCGCGAGGTTCGGCGCGTTGGTGCTCATGCCCGTCTCGAGTAGGTGCCCGTCCGTCGCCTGAACATGGCAACGCCTCGATCCTCGCGGCCGCCTTCCTATCCTTGCATGATGCAATTATTTTTGCACGCGAGGACTCCCGGAGGATGAGGGCGGCCCCTCCCCCCAGACGCCCCCTCGGCCTGAGGAGGGTCACTCCGGGGGGTCGCCCCAGGCCGGCCGGGGCGGATGCAGGGCGCGTACCGCCTCGGCGAGCGTCGGGCGGACGTCCAGCACGCGATCGAGCCCCCGCTCGGCCAGGGTCTTCCGCATGACCAGCCCGGTGGCGCAGACCAGCAGCCGGCCGCCGGCCGAGCGGACGTGCCGGTCCGTGGCGAGCAGGACGGTCAGCCCGAACGAGTCCGCGTACGTCACGCCGCTGAGGTCGATCACCAGGTGCGGCGGGTGGTGGAGGGCCAGCGCCTGGACGAGCCTGGACTGCAGGATCGGGCTGGTCTCCAGGTCGAGCACGCCGCCGGCGGACACCACGACGATCCGGAAATCGATCACGAAATCTGCGACTTCCAGTCGTTCGGTCATGGCCGGGGACTCCGCGGCGCCTCCGGGCCGGAGGCAGTAGGTGACGAATGCGCCATGCACAACTCCCTGAGAACGAGGCTGCGGTTGCCGACCATCTTCCCAGTACGTTTGGTTAGCGAGGCTACCATTTTCGTTGCACAGGGCAATCAACTGCGGGCGACACGGCGAGCCCCGTCCGGCCGCGCGGCCCGTCGTGGCGCCGGCGGTCAGCTGATCTGCATGACGACGGCCTTCGGCTCGGTGAAGAACTCGCGGCTGAAGGTGCCGCCCTCGCGGCCGACGCCCGAGTCGCCCACCCCGCCGAACGGGGCGCGCAGGTCGCGGATGAAGAAGCAGTTCACCCAGACCGTCCCGGCGCGCAGGCGGGCGGAGACCCGGTGCGCGCGCGACAGGTTCTCGGTGAACAGCATGGCGTTGAGGCCGTAGCGGGTGCCGTTCATGAGGGCCACGACCTCGTCCTCGGTGTCGAACGGGGTGACGGTGACGACCGGGCCGAAGATCTCCTCGCGCTGGTGGCGGCCGGTGGCGGGCATGCCGGTGATGACCGTCGGGCGGACGAACCAGCCGTCGCCGAGGCCGCCGGAGTGCACGGTCCCGCCCTCGCCGGCGACGGTCTCGACGTAGCCGCTGACCTTGCGGTAGTGCGTCTCCGACGCCAGCGGACCGATCTCGGTGCTGTCCAGCTTGGGGTCGCCCAGGCGCATGGCCTCGGCCGCGGCGGTGAAGCGGGCCAGGAACTCCGCGAAGACCGGGCGCTGGACGTACAGGCGCGAGCCCGCCAGGCAGACCTGGCCGGCGTTGGTGAAGATGGCCCTGAGCGACCAGCTGACGGCGTTGTCCAGGTCGGCGTCGGCGAAGACGGCGTTGGCGCCCTTGCCGCCGAGCTCCAGGCTGACCGGCACCAGGTGCCGCGCCGCGGCGGCCGAGATGACCCGGCCGGTCGCGGATTCGCCGGTGAAGGTGATGCGGTCGACGCCGGGGTGCTCGGTGAGCGCCTGGCCGGCGGAGCCGGGGCCGTAGCCGTGCACGACGTTGAGCACGCCGGGCGGCAGGCCCGCCTCCAGCGCGAGCCGGGCGAGGATGGTCGCGGAGGCGGGGGTGTCCTCGGCGGGCTTGAGCACGACCGTGTTGCCCCAGGCCAGAGCGGGCGCGATCTTCCAGGTCTCCAGCATGAGCGGGAAGTTCCACGGCGCGACGGCGGCGGCGACGCCCACGGGGTCGTAGCGGGTGTAGGCGTGGTGGCCGGAGTCCATGGGCAGGGTCTCGGCGGGCGTCAGGCGGGCGTGGTCGGCGAAGAAGCGGAAGTTGTCGGCGGCGCGGGGCACGTCGTTGCCGCGGCTCTGGGTGATCGGCTTGCCCATGTCGCGGGTGTCGGCCAGGGCGAGCCGGTCGGCGTTGGCGAGGATGAGGTCGGCCAGGCGGTGCAGCAGCCGGCCGCGCTCGGCGCGGCCCAGGCGCGGCCACGGGCCCTCGTCGAAGGCCCGCCGGGCCGCGGTGACGGCCCGGTCCACCTCGTCCGCGCCGCCGAGGGCGACCTCCGCCCACGGCTCGCGGGTGTACGGGTCGACGCTGGCGAACGTCTCGCCGCTCGCGGACTTCACCTCCGCGCCGTCGATCACATGTCCAAAGAATTCCATGTCAGTCACCCTTTTCGGCTGCGTCGCGTTCGGCGAGCGTCTGGTCGCCGGCCGCCCAGTGGGTGCGCGGCACCTCGCGTACGATCACCCGGATGCTCTGGGCGGGCGAGCCGATCGAGCGCTCGACGGCGGCGTGGACCTCGTGGATGAGCGCCCGGATCGCGGCCGGATCGCGCCCTTCGGACAGCGTCACCTCGACCAGCGGCATGTCACACCCCCGCCGTCGCGGTGCGGCCGCGCCCAGCCTCGGGCCGCGCCTCGGCGGCGCGCTCTGTGGTCCGTTCACTCATGTGTCTCGATCGCTTTCTTCCGGCCCGGTCCAGCCGGGTGACGTACAGGTGATGGGCGGTGCGGTCCAGGGCTCAGCTCTGGCCGAGGGGGCGGCGGATCTGGGGCTGGGTGTGCACGCGCCGGGTCGGGCCCTGCCACATGTCGATGGAGCCGAGCTCGGCGGGGTCGAAGTAGCGGGGCCGCCAGGCGTCCTCGTCGGTGATGAGCCGCACGCCCCAGGAGTACTCGTACGTGATGCCCTCGGGGCCCTTGAAGTAGACGAAGACGGCGGTGGACTGCGGGTGGCGGCCGGGGCCCATCTCGATCTCGACGCCGTTGGCCTCCAGGAAGTGCCAGTTGCGCATGACGTCGTCGAGCGAGTCGACCTGGAAGTTGATGTGGCACAGCCCGGGCTCGCTGCCCTGGAAGACGGCCAGCTTGTGGTGGACCTGGTCGATGCGCATCAGGCAGGCCCAGTCGCCGATCCAGTCGGAGACGCGCGCGTTGAAGTGGCCGTTCCAGAACCGGTACGCCTCGCGCACGTCGGGCGCGTCCAGGCACAGGTGGCCGAACTCGGTGATGCCCGCCTCGCGGCCGTGGCGGACCGGCGCGGTCAGCGTCACCTGGTCGATCACCAGGTCGATGCGGTTGCCGAAGGGGTCGTCGAAGGACAGGAAGTCCCGGACGCGGCGGGAGCGGGCGGCCTTGGCGTCGCCGCGGGCGACGGTGACGCCGGCCTTCTCCAGCGCGGTCTCGGCGGCGGCCAGCGCGTCCTCGTCGCGCAGCGTGAATCCGGAGCTGATCACCCCGGACTCGCCCTCGACCAGGGCCAGGCAGTGGTGGCGCTGGTCGGCGCGTAGGTAGGCGACGCCGTCCTCCTGGGCGGTCAGCTCCATGCCGACGACGTCCACGGCGAAGCGCACGGCGGTGTCGAGGTCGGCGGCGCCCGAGCGGACGTAGGCGATGTCGGTCAACTCGATCATGACGACTCCCGGAGATAGGCCCAGATTCGGGCGGACAGTTCGGATCGCACGCCCCGCCACGCCTCCTGCTCGGCGGGGGTGATGGGGACGGGGGTGCCGGCCGCGGCGGCGGCGGCGTTCATGCGGGCGGAGGCCTCCAGCACCCACATGAGGGCGACGGCCTCACCGACGCTCGCGCCTACGGTCACGGCGCCGTTGCCCCGCATGATCAGGGCGGGGGCCTCGCCCAGGCGCTCGGCCAGCGCCCGGCCACGCGCGCGGTCGCGCACCAGCACGGCGTCGTCGAAGACCGGGACCTCCGGGCCGAGGAACGCCCCCTGCCCGTGCAGTGGCAGGATCGGCGCCCCGGCGGAGGCCAGCGCGGTGGCGGTCGGCGGTTGCGCGCGGCAGACCGCTCGCACGCCGGGCCGGGCGCGGGCGATCTCGACGTGGATCCACGCCTCGCGCGGCGTCCCTTCGGGCAGGTCGGCGGCCTCCAGCGGGACCTCGGCGTAGCGGGCGCCGGGGCCGAGCGTCCCCAGCGGCACCGGCGGCGTCATCAGCAGCCGGTCGTCCGCCGTCCGGACCGACACGTGCCCGAACGCGGTGACCAGCCCGGCCGCCGCCAGCGCCCGTCCCGCGTCTGCCAGCTCTGCGTGCACGCCGCAACCTCCCCAGCCGGGTACGTCGATAAGATCACGCAGGACGATACATGTATCTCCATACATGTTCTAGGGGGCGTATGGCCTCCCTATGCTGAGGGGCATGTCGCTTCAGTACGCACTGCTCGGCGTCCTGGAGGCGCGCCCGATGACCGGGTACGAGCTGACCCGCTTCTTCGAAGCCGCACCGCGCTGGGTGTGGTCCGCGCCGCACAGCCAGATCTATCCGGCGCTGCGGCAGATGGAGCAGGCGGGGCTCATCGAGGGCCGGCAGGAGATCCGCGGCACCAAGTTGCGGCGGATGGTCTACTCGATCACCGAGCGCGGGCTCGAAGAGCTGCGCACCTGGCTGGGCACCGACCACGCCGCGGCCCCGGTGCGGGACGCGTTCTTCCTGCAGGCGCTCTTCTTCGACATGATCGATCCGGACCAGGCCGCGTCCGTGCTGAAGACCCACGTGGCCGAGCAGGAGCAACTGATCGCCGAGTGGCGCGCCCACCGCGAAGCGCTGCTGGCCAAGGACACCGACCTGCTCAAGGAACGGCTGAAGAACCGGCCGCCGGCCGAGCACGACCGGATCGCCAAGCTGAAGGCGCACGTCTTCGCCGGCCAGATCGCCGTCGCCCGGGCCCGCGCCGACTGGGCCCGCGAGAGCCTGCGCCTCCTGGCCGAGGAGACCTGACGGATTCATGCTACAGATACGTCGTTTAACGTAACGTCAGTGTTGTCACTTCTCCTGAGGCAGCCCCGCGTACACCGCCCTGGCGTTCCCGGCGAGCACGGCCCTGGCGACGTCGTCCGGCAGCAGCCCGGCGACGGCGCGGGCGTTGGCGGCGGTGCCGGGGACACCGGGCCAGTCGGTGCCGAAGATCCATTTGCCGGCCAGGCGGGTCAGGTCGTACCTGGCGTAGTACTCGGGCAGCCGCTTGGGCGGCAGGCCGGACAGCTCCAGCCAGACCGTGTCGTTGGACAGGGCGAGGAAGGCGGCCGCGTCGTACCACCAGCCGCGCCCGCCGTGGGCGAGCACCACGTCGAGGCCGGGGAAGTCGCGCACGACCGGGATGAGGAAGGCCGGGTCGGCGTTCTCGTTGGCCGAGCCGGGGAACGAGCGGGACGCCGCGCTCCTCGAGCACGTGGTAGGCGGGGTAGAGGGCACGGTCGTCGCAGCGGAACCCGCCGTGCACGGGATGCAGCTTGAGCGCCGCCGCGCCGAGGTCGAGCTGGCGGCGGACCTCTGCGGCGAGCGGGAAGTGCAGGTGCGGGTTGACGTTGGCGACCGGGCGGAACCTGGCCGGGTTGTGCTCGACGATCGGCAGCAGGTCCTCGAACGCCTGCGTGCCGGTCGCCTTCGGGCTGTACTCGCAAAATAGCAGCGCCACGTCCACGCCCTGGGCGGCGAAGAGCGCGTCCAGCCGGTCAGGGCGCGGCCGGCCGCCGGGATCCCAGATGTCCTCCAGCAGGCCGTCCTCGCCGAAGTCGCGCGCCCAGCGCAGCCAGGCGGGCTTGAGCGTGCCGAGCAGGGGCACGTGGACGTGCGCGTCGATGAGGGGCATCCCGTCGAGCATGTCTCACCTGCCCCCGGCCGCGGGGGTGTGCTCGCCGATCCGGCCGGTCGCGCCGCCCATGCTCACACCCGCTCGCGGTCGAAGTCGCCCTTGCGGCCGGTGCCGTAGCGGCGCAGGGCGCCGTCGGGGCCGGAGGCGTTGGGGCGAGTGAAGATCCAGTTCTGCCAGGCGGTGAGGCGGCCGAAGATCTTGGTTTCCAGGGTTTCCGGGCCGACGAAGCGGTGGTTGGCCTCCATGCCGGTCAGGGCGTCGGGTGACAGCGAGGCGCGTTCCTCGACGGCGATGCGCAGCTCGTCGTCGAAGTCGAGGTCGTCCAGGGCCATGGTGACCAGGCCGAGCTCCTCGGCATCGGTGGCGGCCAGCGGCCGGCCGAATCTGGCGCGGACGGCGTCGAGCTCGTCGTCGTGGCCCCAGTAGCGGGACTGGAGGCGCGACAGGCCGTTGCCCATCGGGTGGTCGCCGTCGTTGGAGGGGGTGAGGACGATGGCGGCGGGCGCGGTGTCGTGGTCGTCGCGGTCTTCGTAGCGGCCGGCGAGCATGTACTGGCGGTCGGCGGCCAGGGCCAGCTCGGCCAGGAGCCCGGCGAAGGCGGTGCCGGGGTCCAGGACGGCGATGAGGCTGCGGCTGGTGACGTCGAGGCGTTTGAGCGTGCGCTTGTAGTAGTGGCGTACCTCGTTGAGGAACCAGCCGCTCCGGCGGAGCTGGGCGTCGTAGGCGAGCACCCGGCCGGGCTCGCCGACGGCGCGCAGGACCCAGATGCCGAGGTCGGGCTCGTTGGTGCGCAGGTGCAGGATCAGGTCGTCCAGCGCGCGGGTCAGGGCCAGCGGCCAGTAGCCGGCTCCCTGGGCGGCGGGGTCGGCGGGCGG
>NZ_VCKX01000042.1 GCF_005889725.1 Nonomuraea zeae | reverse complement strand
GGGCGGCGGGCGGGCTCGGTGGCCGGTGGGCCGTCCACCTCCACGCGGGAGGGGTTGGCCACCGGGTTGGCCGGGATGCCGGGGGCGGACTGCTTGCGGGCGCGGCGCTTGGTCGCGCCCGTCTTGACGCCGTAGCCGACCAGGACCGCCTGGCGCTCCTCCTTGGGCGCCGGGCTGCCGTGCGCGCCGGGCTCGACCGCGCCTTCGGCCGGCGGCCTCGGCACCATGTCGTCCGCCAGCGCCTCGATGTCGGCCGCGGGCTGAGCGGCAGGTGCGGGCTGAGCGGCGGGCGCGGGCTGAGCGGCGGGTGCGGCGGACCCGGCCGGGCCGGGCTCCGTGGTCTCCACGGCGATGATCGGGCTGCCCACGTCCACCGTCTGGCCCTCGTCGGCCATCAGGCCGGCCACCACCCCGTCCCACGGGATCGGCAGCTCCACGATGGACTTGGCCGTCTCGATCTCCACCACGATCTGGTTGACCTTGACGTCGTCGCCGGCCTTGACGTGCCAGCGGACGATCTCCGCCTCGGTCAGGCCCTCGCCGACGTCCGGGAGTTTGAACTCGCGTCGCATGAATCCCCCTCTCAGTAGCCGAAGGCCCGGTCGACGGCGTCGAGCACTCTGTCCAGGTCGGGCAGGTAGTGCTCCTCCAGCTTCGACGGGGGGTAGGGGGTGGAGAATCCGCCGACCCGCAGCACGGGCGACTCCAGGTGGTAGAAGCACCGCTCGGTGATCCTGGCCGCGAGCTCCGCGCCGAACCCGCTGTTGACGGGGGCCTCGTGCACGACCACGACCCGGCCCGTCCTGCGTACGGAGTCCATGACCGCCGGCTCGTCGAGCGGGTTGAGCGAACGCAGGTCGATGACCTCCAGCGAGCGCCCGTCGTCCTCGGCGGCCGTGGCGGCCTCCAGGCACGTCTTGACCATGGGGCCGTAGGCCAGCAGGGTCAGGTCGGAGCCCGGGCGGACGACCTTGGCCGCGTGCAGCGGCGTCCACCAGTCCGTGGTGGAGGTGTCGATGTCGGCCTTCTCCCAGTAGCGGCGCTTGGGCTCGAAGAAGATCACCGGGTCGTCGCTCCGGATGGCCTGCTGGATCATGGTGTAGGCGTCGGCCGGGTTGGAGCAGGCGACGACGCGCAGCCCCGCCGTGTGGGTGAAGTAGGCCTCGGGCGACTCGCTGTGGTGCTCGACCGCGCCGATGCCGCCGCCGCACGGGATGCGTACGACGACCGGGAGCTTGATCGCGCCGAGCGAGCGCATCGGCATCTTGGCGAGCTGGGTGATGATCTGGTCGGCGGCCGGGAAGACGAACCCGTCGAACTGGATCTCGCACACCGGCCGGTAACCGCGCAGCGCCAGCCCGATCGCGGTGCCGACGATGCCCGACTCGGCCAGCGGCGTGTCGATGACGCGGTCCTCGCCGAAGTCCTTCTGCAGGCCGTCGGTGACGCGGAAGACGCCGCCCAGCTTGCCGACGTCCTCGCCCATGATGAGGACCTTGGGGTCGTCCTCCATGGCCTTGCGCATGCCCTGGTTGAGCGCCTTGGACAGGCTCAGAATCGTCACTTTTCGAACCCCTCCAAATAGGCCGCGAACTGGGCCCGCTCCTGGTCGATCAGGGCGTGGGGCTCGCTGTAGACGTGGTCGAAGATGTCGAGCGGCTCGGGGTCGGGCATGGCCAGGCAGCGCCTGCGCAGGTCGGCGCCGAGCTGGGCGGCCTCGGCGTCCACGGAGTCGAAGAACGCCTGGTCGGCCAGCTCGTTCCGGAACAGGTATGCCTTCACCCGCTCGATCGGGTCCTTGAGCTTCCACGCCTCCAGCTCGCTGGCCACGCGGTAGCGCGTCGGGTCGTCGGTGGTGGTGTGGGCGCCCATCCGGTAGGTGAACGCCTCGATGAGCGTCGGCCCCTGGCCGGTGCGCGCGGCCTCCAGCGCCTTCTTCGTCACCGCCAGGCAGGCGAACACGTCGTTGCCGTCCACCCTGATGCCCGGGAAGCCGAAACCCGACGCGCGGCGGTAAAGGGGGATGCGGGTCTGCTTCTCCAGTGGCTCGGAGATGGCCCACTGGTTGTTCTGGCAGAAGAACACGATCGGCGCGTTGAACACGCTGGCCCAGATGAACGACTCGTTCACGTCGCCCTGCGAGGTGGCGCCGTCGCCGAAGTAGACGATGGTGGCCGCGCTGGCGTCGTCGCGCTGGATGCCCATCGCGTAGCCCACCGCGTGGAGCGTCTGGCTGCCGATCACGATCGTGTAGAGGTGGAAATTGTGCTCCTGAGGGTCCCACCCGCCGTGGTTGACGCCTCTGAACAGGCCGAGCAGCTTCACCGGGTCCACGTCACGGCACCACGCCACGCCGTGCTCGCGGTAGGTGGGGAAGGCCATGTCCGAGTCGGTCAGCGCGCGGCCCGAGCCGATCTGCGCGGCCTCCTGGCCGAGCAGCGAGGCCCAGATGCCCAGCTCGCCCTGGCGCTGCAGCGCCACGGCCTCCAGGTCGATGCGCCGGACGAGCACCAGGTCGCGATAGAGCGACCGGATCTCCTCCGGGGTCAGGTCGATGTCGTAGTCGGGGTGCTCGACCCGCTCTCCCTCGGGGGTGAGCAACTGAACGAGCTCCGGGGGTGCGTCTGCACCACGAGAGGCGTCGACTGTCACGTGCCACTCCTGTGCGATCGGGGCCGGCGTGTCGATGGGGTTGCCACTCTGGCCGGCCTTGGGTGCGACAAACCATGTGATGGTGGTTCGTACGCATTTGAGGCCATGGTGGCAGACGTCACAGCCCTCCGCGCAAGCCCCATGCCCTCCCCGTTCCCGTTGTGTCGGCAGCCACACACGCCGGTAGGCTGTCCTTCCCAATCACCCACCGCTCCCAGGAGGAATGCAGTGGCGCGCGTCATCGTAGACGTCATGCTGAAGCCCGAGATCCTCGACCCCCAGGGTCAGGCGATAGCCAGGGCGCTGCCCAGGCTCGGTTTCTCCGGCGTCTCGGCCGTACGGCAGGGCAAGCGTTTCGAGGTCGAGCTCGATGGACCGGCCGACGAAGCGGCGCTGGAAGAGGTACGCAAGATGGCCGAGACGCTGCTGGCCAACACGGTGATCGAGAACTACAGCGTCCGGGTTGAGGGGTAGAAGGCACATTTGCTCCCCCGATTTACCCCTGACCGGTTAAAGCGGGGTTCCGACGTGCCACAATGCCACGGGCTTGCCAACACTAAATAACAACAACGTGATTTTGCGGTTAGCCCCGATTTCACAGGGAAACCTACTCCAGGTGACATTCCGGAGCCCGGAGGAGTCCGGTGGATATTGAGTTCTCGTTGGCGCTGCCTCGGGATGCGATCGGCATACCGATGGTCAGGCGGGTGCTAGGCGACGCCATGCGTTCGCTCAACGTGAGCGAGGCGTGCATCGCCGACATGCTGCTCGCTGTCTCCGAGGCGTGCTCCAACGCGGTGCGTCACGGCGGACCCGCCAACCGCTACGAAGTGATGGCGGCGATCGGCTACGGCCACTGCGACGTACGCGTCGCCGACAACGGCGACGGCCCGCCGACGATGCCACCCTGCTTTCCTCCGCCCGACACCGAGAACGGCCGCGGCCTGCTGATCATGCGTTCCGTGGTCGACGAGATCTCCTTCGGCATCACGCC
The DNA here is from genome assembly GCF_005889725.1 of Nonomuraea zeae. Taxonomy (GTDB): domain Bacteria; phylum Actinomycetota; class Actinomycetes; order Streptosporangiales; family Streptosporangiaceae; genus Nonomuraea; species Nonomuraea zeae. Next base: position 54,195 of record NZ_VCKX01000042.1, on the reverse strand, counting down.
CGGCCGCGGCACCACGGTCCACCTGCGCAAGCTGCTCGCCTGGGACGACGAGGCCGAGGCCCGTCCCCGCCAGCTCGCCACCGTCTGACCTGGGCTTACGGCTCACACGCGAGCCGATGCGGAACATGTGGCCGCACCCGATAACCTGAAGTGACCGCCGCAGACCGCCGTCCGCCCCGAAGAGACGGTGGCGCGTGCGCGCGCATTCTCCGGAGGGGACGACTGTCATGAGCGCTGCCCGTGTGGGCGTAGTCACGTTTCCAGGAACTCTCGACGACCAGGACGCCGCCAGAGCCGTGGGCCTCGTGGGCGCACAGGCGGTTCCGCTGTGGCACGCCGACCACGACCTGAAGGGGGTCGACGCCGTGTTCCTGCCCGGCGGCTTCTCCTACGGCGACTACCTGCGCTGCGGTGCCATCTCGCGGTTCGCGCCGCTGATGGAGGAGCTCATCCCGGCCGCCAGGGCGGGGCTGCCCGTGCTCGGCACGTGCAACGGCTTCCAGATCCTGTGCGAGGCGCACCTGCTGCCGGGCGCGCTGACCCGCAACGGCTCGCTCCACTACGTCTGCCGCGATCAGCGGGTCCGGATCGAGCAGACGGACACCGCCTGGACCGGCTCCTTCACGGCCGGCCAGGAGATCGTGCTGCCCATCAAGCACGGTGAGGGACGCTACGTCGCCGCCGAGGACACCCTGGCCGCCCTTGAGGCCAACGGCCAGGTGGTCGTGCGCTACCTCGGCAACCCCAACGGCTCGCTCAACGACATCGCGGGCATCCGCAACGAGGCGGGCAACGTGGTCGGTCTCATGCCGCACCCCGAGCACGCGGTCGAGGAGCTGGTCGGCGCGCCGAGCACCGACGGCCTCGGCTTCTTCACCTCCGTTCTCAAGAAGCTGGTGAACGCATGACCGACAGTGTGAAGCGGGCGGCCGAGACTCCCGAGGAGCCGATGCCCTTCGCCGAGCTGGGGATGAAGCAGGACGAGTACGACCGGGTCAAGGAGATCCTCGGCCGCCGTCCCACCGGCTCCGAGCTGGCCATCTACAGCGTCATGTGGTCGGAGCACTGCTCGTACAAGTCGTCCAAGGTGCATCTCAAACAGTTCGCCACCAAGGCTCCCAAGTCGGAGGCGCTGCTGGTGGGCATGGGCGAGAACGCCGGCGTGGTGGACATCGGCGACGGCTGGGCGGCCACGTTCAAGATCGAGTCGCACAACCACCCGTCCTACGTCGAGCCGCACCAGGGCGCCGCCACCGGCGTCGGCGGGATCGTCCGCGACATCATGTCGATGGGCGCGCGCCCGATCGCGGTCATGGACGCGCTGCGCTTCGGCGGCGCCGACGCCGTCGACACCCGCAGGGTGCTGCCCGGCGTGGTCGAGGGCATCAGCCACTACGGAAACTGCCTGGGCCTGCCGAACATCGGCGGCGAGGTCGTCTTCGACCCCTGCTACATCGGCAACCCTCTGGTCAACGCCCTGTGCGTCGGCCTGCTGCGCAAGGACCAGATCAAGCTGGCCACCGCGCCCGGCCCCGGCAACAAGGTCGTGCTGTTCGGCGCGTCCACCGGGCCCGACGGCATCGGCGGCGCGTCGGTGCTGGCCAGCGCCACGTTCGAGGACGAGTCGCAGGCCAAGCGGCCCGCCGTGCAGGTGGGCGACCCGTTCATGGAGAAGCTGCTCATCGAGTGCTGCCTGGAGCTGTACGCGGCCGACGTGGTCGTCGGCATCCAGGACCTCGGCGCGGCCGGCGTCTCGTGCGCCACGACCGAGCTGGCCGCCAAGGGCACCGGCGGCATGAGCGTCGACCTCAACCTGGTCCCGCTCCGCGACCCCTCGCTCAGGCCCGAGGAGATCCTCATGAGCGAGTCGCAGGAGCGGATGATGGCCGTCGTCCGCCCCGACGACATCGCCGCCTTCATGGCGATCTGCGAGAAGTGGGACGTGCCCGCCACGGTCATCGGCGAGGTCACCGACACCGGCCGCCTGGTCATGACCTGGGACGGCCAGGTCATCGTGGACATCCCGCCGGGCACCGCCGCCGACGACGGGCCCGTCTACGAGCGTCCCTTCCACGAGCCCTCGGGGCAGGCCGCGCTCAACGCCGACACCCCCGACCGGCTCGAACGCCCCACGGACCTGCGCGAGACCCTGCTCAAGCTGCTCGGCTCGCCCAACCTGGCCTCCAAGGAGTGGGTGACCTCCCAGTACGACCGTTACGTGCGCTCCAACACCGTGCTGGCCCAGCCGGCCGACGCGGGCATGCTGCGCATCTCCGAGGTCATGCCGGCCAGTGCCGAAGCGGGCGCTGACGGCGCGAACGCCGAGCCGACGACCCGGGGCATCGCGCTGGCCACCGACGGCAACGGCCGCTACGCCAAGCTCGACCCGTACGCGGGGGCGCAGCTCGCGCTGGCCGAGGCGTACCGGAACGTGGCCGTGACCGGCGCCGAACCGCTGGCCGTGACCAACTGCCTCAACTTCGGCTCGCCCGAGGACCCCGAGGTCATGTGGCAGTTCGCCGAGGCCGTGCGCGGCCTGGCCGACGCCTGCAAGACGCTGGGCGTGCCGGTGACCGGCGGCAACGTCTCCTTCTACAACCAGACCGGATCGACGGCCATCCACCCCACGCCGGTCATAGGCGTGCTCGGCGTCATCGAGGACGTGGCCAAGCGGGTGCCGACCGGGTTCGTGGCGGAGGGGCTGCGGGTCGTGCTGCTCGGCGACACGCGCGAGGAGTTCGGCGGCTCTGAGTGGGCGCACGTCGCGCACCGCCACCTGGGCGGGCTGCCGCCGCAGGCGGACCTGGAGGCGGAGCGGGCGCTGGCCACCGTGCTGGTGGAGGCGGCGCGCCGGGGGCTGCTCGAAGGCTCCCACGACCTGTCGGACGGCGGGCTGGCCGTCGCGCTGGCCGAGTCCTGCCTGGCGCGGGGCGTCGGGGCGTCGGTGGCGCTCAGCGGTGAGCCGTTCACGGACCTGTTCGCCGAGTCGGCCTCGCGGGCGCTGGTCGCCGTCCGGCCGGAGGCTTACGAGGAGTTCGCCTCGCTGTGCGGGCGGCACGAGGTGCCGTGCTACGGGCTCGGGGTGACGGGCGGCGCCTCGCTCGTGGTCGAGGACGTGTTCGAGGTCTCCGTGGAGGAGCTGCGGGAAACGCACTCGGCTGCGCTTCCCGCCCTGTTCGGCTGAGGTTCCCTGGTCAGGGCCGGTACGGATGCCCGTGCCGGCCCTTTCCTCGTCAGGCCTTCTTCATGCAGACCACGTAGACGGTGCCACTGACGCTCGCGTGGTTGCCGCTGGTGGTGGTCGTGGTCTTCGACTCCTCGGTCTTCGACGTGTCGGTGGAGGAGTAGGTGTTGTAGCCGTTGTCGTCCTTGGCCACGGAGACGGTCCAGCCGTTTCCGTCAGGAGCGCTGCCCATGACGACGGCGTTCTTGAGCGTGCCGAAGGAGAAGCCGCCGCCGGTCACCATGCCGCCCTGGCCGCAGGAGACCGACTTCGAGCCGGTCGAGCTGATGGACTCCTGCCTGGTGTAGGTCGTGTACGTCGCGCCCGTGCCGTCCTTGCCGTCCTTGCCGTCCTTGCCGTCCTCGCCCTTGGGGCCCTGCGGACCCGTCACGCCCTGCTTGCCCTGCGGGCCGGCGGGACCGGTGTCGCCCTTGGGGCCGGGCAGGCCCGGCTTGCCGTCCTGACCGGGCCGGCCGGGGCGGCCGTCCTCGCCGTCCTTGCCGGGCAGGCCGTTCTTGCCGTCCTGGCCGGGCTTGCCCGGGAGGCCGTCCTTGCCGTCCTGGCCGGGCTTGCCCGGGAGGCCGTCCTTGCCGTCCTGACCGGGCTTACCGGGCAGGCCGTCCTTGCCCTGCGGGCCGGTGGCGCCCGTGTCGCCCTTCGGACCCTGCGGGCCCGGCTTGCCCTGCGGGCCCTGCGCGCCCTGCTGGCCGGTCTGCACGGTCGTGGTGGACGTGCCACCGCCGCCGATCAGGATGCGCTCCTCCGTCTTCCTGCACTTCGTCGCCGGGTTGACGATGCGGGCGTACCGCGTCTTCTTGTGGACGCAGGCGTGCACCTCCGCGGCGGCCGACGAGGCAGTGGCGACGCCGCCGACGGTGAGAAGCGAGGCGGCCAGCGCTCCGACAGCCGCGAGAGTGAGCGTGCGCCCGGCGCGAACCTTGATAGCCACGGTTTTCCTTCCAACGAACGAGTGATGCTCATGTTGTGCATGAGATTCACGTTTCAAACGTTCCAAGGGATGACAGAAACTACATAACGTATCGATCACAAAACGGAGGGTTACTGACCAGATTGACCGATTGTCGGCGACTTAGGTGAGTAAAACGACGCATTGGCGACAGCGATCTCCCGGGGATAATCGGTCTGTGCCAACCCAGGGTTCCGCTCCCTCCTACCTCCCTCCGGCCACGCAACCCGTCCGAGGGGTGGTCTGGGGCATCCACCTGGCCCTGCCGCTGCTCGGCCTGTGGGTGCTGCTCGCCGAGCCGAAATTCAACGTCGAGTGGCATGACAACCCGAGCCACGCGGTTCTGATCATCACGGTCGCCGCCGTCAACGTGGCGCTCAGCGTGCTGATCAGCGACGCCTCACGGCGGCGCCAGGACGCGCGGCTGTTCCTGGTCTCCATGGTCTTCCTGAGCAGCGCCGGCTTCTTCTTCCTGCACGGGCTGGCCACGCCGCAGGTCATCCTGCCGCTCGGCTCCCTGGGCTTCGACCTGGGCCAGCAGGTGGGGCTCTCGATCGCGGCCGCCTTCGCGTTCGCCTCCGCGCTGCCGCTGGGCGAGCGGGCGGCGAAGTCCGTGCTGGGCTCGCAGCACTTCGTCCGCGGCGCGCTGTTCGGCTTCATGATCCTGTGGGGGTTCGTCTCGCTGATCCCCGGGCTGACGCCACTCAGCGAGCCGCCCCTGGTCACCCCGGTCAACTGGCTGGCATGGGCCTCCGTCCCCGGCGTCCTGCTGTACGGCGCGGCCAGCGTGATGATGTTCCTGCTGCACCGCAAGCGGCCGTCGGCCATGCTGATCAGCCTGATCACGGCCTACGCGCTGCTGGCCGAGGCCATGATCGCGGGGATGTCGCAGCACAACTGGCACCTGTCATGGTGGGAATGGCACCTGCTGCTCACCCTGGCCTTCGTGTTCGTGGCCTACAGCGCCTACCTGCAGTTCAGGCGGGAGGGGTCGAGCGCGGGCCTGTTCGACTCGGTGACACTGGCGGCCACCGTGGCCAGGATCCAGCGGGACTACGACCAGGCGCTGGAGGAGATGGTCGAGCACGTTAGGCGCGGCGAGCCGCTGGCCGCGACCCGGCTGTCGGGCAAGTTCCGGCTCAACGAGGGCCAGGCGGCGGTGCTCGACCGGGCGGGCGAGGCGCTGGCCAACGAACGGGAGCTGTCCGAGCGTCTCGGCGCCCTGGTGGCGGTGAGCGCGCAGACCAGGATCGGCCTGCCCGAGAACGAGCTGCTGGCCACCTCGCTGGAGCGGGTCCGGCAGGCGTACGGCGACGTCAAGATCGGCCTGGTCGCCGACGGCCGGACGGAGATCGGCTCCCGCGAGTACGAGTTCCCCGACGGCAACCCGGTCCGGCGCGACCACCTGCTCGCCTTCCCCCTGACCGTCAAGGGCCGGCTCGCGGGCGTCCTGGAAGTGCCCGTCGGCCGGACGAACCAGGACGAGGCCCTCGCCGCCACGCTGGCCGGCCAGCTGTCCATCTCGCTGGAGAACGCCCGCCTCTACCAGGAGCTGCACACCCTGTTCCACCAGTACATGTCGCCCGACGTGGCGCACGCCCTGCTCGCCGACCCGGGGCAGGCGGCGCTCGGCGGCGAGCTCAGGGAGCTGACCGCGCTCTTCGCCGACCTCAAGGGCTTCACGACGTTCTCGGAGCGGGTCACGCCCGGCGAGATCGTCGAGATGCTCAACCGCTATCACACGGCCGCCGTTCCCTGCATCCTGAACAACGGCGGCACGATCGTGCAGTTCGTCGGCGACGCGCTGCTGGCGCTGTTCAACGCGCCCGCCGCGCAGGCCGGGCACGCCAAGGCCGCCTGCCGGGCCGCGCTCGACATGCAGCGGGCCGCCTCCGAGGTGGCCGAGGAGATGGCCTGGAAGCGGGTGGACGACGTCGAGTGGCCGACGTTCAGAGTGGGCGTCAACACGGGTCCCGCCCTGGTCGGCAACATCGGCAGCCCCGAGTTGCGCGGCTTCAACGCGATGGGCGACTGCGTGAACGTGGCCGCGCGGCTCCAGGGCGTCGCCGAGCCGGGCACGGTGGTGATCGGCGAGACGACGCTCAAGCAGCTGGGGCAGGGCGTGACGGTGAATCCTCTGGGCCGGTTGAGCCTCAAGGGCAAGGAAGAGCTCGTGGCGGCCTATGTTCTGACCGAAATGCCATAGATGACGGATGCCCGTACCGACATAATCGGGCGCATGGATCCAGACCCAGGTGAGTTCCTGTCCATGCTCACCGAAGAGGACGCCGCGGCGCTGCGCGCGGCCGGGCGGCCGCGGCGCTGGGATCGCGGCACGACCGTAATAAGCGAGGGCGACACGTCCGACTGGGTGCTCGTGCTGATGGAGGGCCGGGTCAAGGTCTCCTCGCACACGAGCGGCGGCACCGAGGTGGTGCTGGCCGTCCGCGGCCCCGGCGGGCTGCTCGGCGAGCTGTCGGCCATCGACGGGTCCCCGCGCTCGGCCACCGTGACCGCCCTGGAGCCGATCTCGGGCATCGTGGTGCGGGACTTCCCCACGTTCCTGGAGAATCACGGGCGCATCGCCGTGCTGCTCATGCAGCTCGTCAGCCTGCGGCTGCGCGACTCCGACCGCAAGCGGATCGAGTACGGCGCGTTCGACACCACGGGCAGGGTGGCGACCCGGCTGCTGGAGCTGGCCGAACGGTACGGCGAGAAGACCAACAGCGGCGTACGCGTCGCGCTGCCCCTGTCGCAGGACGAGCTGGCGGGATGGACGGGGGCCTCCCGCGAGGCCGTCAGCAAGGCGTTGCGCACGCTGCGCGACCGCGGCCTCATCGAGACCGGCAGGCGCCGCGTGGTGATCCATGACATCGAGGGGTTACGCAAGAGAGCCAGGTGACCCCTGGGACAAAACGGACGTACGTCGTACGTCATAGTGGGAGGCATGGTCGCGGTCACCTCCCCTGACGACAGCCGCCTGCGCTACGCCTGGCAGGTGTGCGCGGTCACCAGCCTCGGTCTCGTCCTCATCGGCATCGCGGGCAGCACGCTCAACGTCGCGCTGCCCACGGTCGTGCGCCACTTCCACGCCGGCGCGCTGGAGTCGGGCTGGATCCTGCTGTCGTTCCTGCTGGTCAACACCGCGAGCCTGGTGTTCTTCGGCCGGATGGCCGACCTGCTGGGCCGGCGGGAAGTGTATCTGACGGGGTTCGCCCTGTTCACGGCGGCCTCGCTGCTGGCCGGGCTGTCGCCGGACGTGTGGTTCCTGATCGCGATGCGCGTGATGCAGGCGATCGGCGCGGCGATGATCCTGGCGAACGGCACGGTGATCATCACGGACGCGTTCCCGCCCGAGCGGCTCAGCCAGGGCATGGGCGTCTACATCGGCACCCTGTCGGTGGCGCAGCTGGCCGGGCCGACGCTGGGCGGCCTGATCGCGGAGACCGCCGGCTGGCAGTGGATCTTCTGGGTGAACGTGCCCGCCGGCCTGCTCGCGCTCGGCGTGGGCGCGGCGATCTTACGCAAGATGCCCAGGCGGCCGAAGGAGCCGGTGGACGCGCTGGGCAACGTGCTGGTGTTCGCGGCGCTGTCGGCGGCGCTCCTGGCGCTGTCGGAGGCGGGCTCCGGCGGGCTGTCGAGCCCGGTCGTGCTCACGGGGACGGCCGTCTTCGTGGTGCTGCTGCCGCTGATCGTGCTGGCCGAGCGGCGATCCGCCAATCCGGTCCTGGACCTGCGGCTGTTCGGGGGGCGGCTGCTGGCGTACGCGAACGCGGCCTCCTTCTGCAACGCGCTGGCGCGCTCGGCGCTGATCCTGGTGGTGGCGCTCTACTTCCAGGCCGCCCGGGGGGTGGACGCGTTCGAGGCGGGGCTGAGCGTGCTGCCGGTGCCCGTCGGGATCGGGCTGGCCTCGCCGATCACGGGGCTGCTGGGGCGCAGGGTGTCGCCGTACGCGCTGTCGATCGGGGGCGCGGCGATGAGCGCGGCGGGGCTCGGGACGCTGATGCTGACGGCCGATCCCGCGACGCCGTACTGGGTGATCGGGATCGGCCTGTTCGTGGCGGGCTGCGGCAGCGGCACGTTCCTGACGGGCAACACCACGCAGGTCATGCGGGCGCTGCCGGCCGGGAGCCTGGGGGTGGTCAACGGCTTCCGCGTCATGATCATGAACGTCGGCATCGTGATCAGCGTCGGCCTGTCGCTCAGCGTCCTGACCAGCTCGGTCGGGCCTCAGCTGCGGGCCCAGGTGTACGCGGGCACGCTGTCCACGCTGTCGCCGGTGGCGGTGGGGCAGCTGATGGCCGGGTTCGAGCGGGCGTACGCGGTGCTCTTCGCGGTCGCCCTGACCGGCGCCCTCCTGGCCGCGCTCGCCCGCCCACGACCTCGGTGACGGGGTCTCATCCGAGCGCGGCGGCCAGCCTGGACTCCACGTCGCGGTAGCGGGAGACCGGGACCAGGTGGACGCCGGCGAAGGCGCCCGAGTCCCGCAGGGCGAGCACCTGCTCGCAGGCCGCCTCGACGCCCGCCATGCGGTCCGTGGCGACCCGGTCGATCAGGTCCTCCGGCAGGTCGATGTCCGGGATCGAGGCCGCCAGGGTGCGCGCGTGACGCTCGCTGGCCAGCACCATGACGCCCGCGTAGACGGGCAGGTCCACCGGGTGGGACTCGCGCCAGCGGAGCTGGGCCTCCACCGAGAAGCTGACCTGGGCGAACAGGAAGTCGGCGGTACGCTTCCAGGCCGGCAGCGCGCGCAGGCCGGCGGCGGCGCCGAGGCGGAGGTCCGGCGAGAACGCCCTGGCCTCCTCGATCATCGAGCGGACGGTGAGCTCGCTCGTCCTGCTGCCGACCGTGGGCTTGTCGCCGTAGACGAACAGGAACTGGTCCACCCCATACGCGGCGGCCGTCAGCAGGTCGCGGCGGAAGCCGAGCAGGTTGCGGTCGCGGGAGTTGAGGCAGGCGATGCCGCGCCCGCCCATGGCCTCGACCTCGTGCGCCACGGCCACGCTCGACACCGTCGCGCGGCCGATGTGGTTGTCGGGGATGAGGAACGAGTGGGCGATCTTGCTCATGGTGCCGATCTGGTGCCTGACGTGCTTCAGATCGGGCTTGGTCGGAGGTTCGATCTCGCAGATCAGCTCGAAAGGCATGATCGGCACTTTATCGCCTGGCCGCCAGCGCCTCTATGCCGCTGAGGACGAGATCGACGCCGAACGTGTCGTACACGTCCGGGGCCAGCCCGCCCGCCATCGGGCCGGCCATCTCCACGAGGTGGGGATACTTCTCGACGGGCAGCGACTGCAGGCCGAACTGCTTGCTCCTGACCCGCTGGGCGACCTCCTCGGTGGACTTGCCGGCCTCGAAGTGCACCGGCGCGTCGGCGATGGCGATCGCGCTCTGCAGCAGGTATTTGGTCAGCAGGCAGCTCTCCTCGGGGGTGAACCCGCCGGAGCGGGCCAGGCCGAGCGCGCGGTCCCAGACGTCCAGGAAGTTCGGCACCGCGACCGGGTCGATCTGCTCGATCACGTTCTTCGCGCAGGGGTGCGTGCGCAGCGTCCTGATCAGGCCCTCGGTGAGGTCGCGCAGCTGCTCCAGCCAGGGGCGCTCGTCGGCGGGCCCCGGCGCGAAGCCGCCGATCAGGTGGTCCGCCATGCCGAGCAGCAGCTGCTCCTTGTTCTTGTAGTGCCAGTAGAGGGCCATCGGGGTCACGCCGAGGTCCGTGGCCAGGCGGCGGATCGTCACGGCGTCGAGCCCTTCGGCGTCGCCGATCTCCAGGGCCCGCTCCGCGATCGCCTGCGCGGTCAGTTTTCCCATCACAGTTGACAACTATACGCCGTACAAGTTCCACTATACGTCGTACAAGTACGGCGTATAGGAGGAACATCGTGCGGTGGTGGGCACTGGGTGCGGTGACGTTGGGCACCTTCATGACGTATCTCGACAACAACGTGGGCAACGTCGCGTTGCCGACGATCCAGCGGGAGCTCGGGCTGACGATCTCCGGCCTGGAGTGGATCGTGAGCTCGTACATCCTGGTCTTCGCCGGGCTCATGCTGGCCGGCGGCCGGCTGGCGGACGTGTTCGGGGCGCGGCGGGTCTTTCTCGGCGGGCTGGCCGTCTTCACGGTGTCCTCGCTGGCCGCGGGGCTGGCCACCAGCGGCACGATGCTGATCGCGGCGCGAGCCGTGCAGGGGGTCGGCGCGGCCCTGCTCACGCCGACCGCGCTGGCGCTGATCAGCCAGATCTTCCCCGAGCCCGGTGAACGCGGCAGGGCCGTCGGCATCTGGAGCGCCGCGGGGGCGCTGTCCATGGCGCTCGGGCCCTTCGCGGGGGGCTTCATCAGCGAGAACCTGCACTGGGGCTGGATCTACCTGATCAACGTCCCGCTCGGGGTGGTGACCGTCGGCCTCGCGCTCTGGGCGATCAGGCCCGACCTCACCCGGGTACGGCGCAGCCTCGACCTGCCCGGCCTGGCGACCTCGGCGGTGGCCCTGTTCGCCCTGACCTACGCGCTCATCGAAGGCGGCACCGCGGGGTGGACCTCGCCGGAGATCCTGACCGCGTTCGGCGTGTTCGCGGCGGCCGGCGTGGCGTTCGTGCTGGTCGAGTCGCGGGCCGCGGAGCCGATGATCGTGGTGTCGCTGTTCAGGTCCAGGGTCTTCACCGGCGGGCTGCTCACCAGCGGGATCTGGTCGTTCGGCGTGTTCGGCATCTACTTCTTCAGCGCGCTCTGGCTGCAGAACGTGCTCGGCTTCTCCCCCACCGAGGCGGGCGCGGCGTTCGTGCCGATGGCGCTGGTCATGGGCGTGATCGCCATCCTGTCCCAGCGGGTCAGCGCGGCGATCGGCATCGGCCGCACGGTCGCGCTCGGGATGGCGCTCATGGGGACGGCGATCTACCTGATCTCCGGCGTGGGCGCCGACGGCGACTACGCGGACGTGGCCCCCTGGTTCCTGCTGTACGGCCTGGGCGGCGGCCTGCTCGTGCCGCTGACGGCCGCGGTGCTCAGCGGGATGCCCAAGGGCCGGACGGGCGTGGCCTCGGGCATGCTGAACGTGTCACGCGAGGTGTTCGGGCTGCTCGGCATCACGGTGCTCGGGGCGATCCTGAGCTCCAGGCAGAGCGGCAGCGACCGGGCGCCGCTGCTCGCCTTCCTCGACGCCTACCAGTTCACGCTGGTCATCGCGGCGGTCGTGGTGGTCGCGGCGATCCCGGTCGCGCTCTACTCGCTGCGGACGAGCCGCGCCCCCGAAGAGGTTCAGGCGGCCACGCCCGAGACCGTGGGGTCCTCGAACTGAGTGCGGTACAGCTCCTCGTAGCGCCCGCCCGCGGCGAGCAGGTCGGCGTGCGTCCCGCGCTCGGCCACCTGCCCGTCCTCGATCACGAGGATGAGGTCGGCGGCGCGGATCGTGGACAGCCGGTGGGCGATCACCACGGCGGTCCGGCCTTCCAGCGCCTCGCCGAGCGCCGCCTGGACCGCCGCCTCGGAGGTGGAGTCGAGTGCGGCGGTGGCCTCGTCCAGGATCACCACGCGCGGCCTGGCCAGCAGCAGCCTGGCGATCGTCAGCCGCTGGCGCTCGCCGCCGGACAGCCGGTAGCCCCGCTCGCCCACCACGGTGTCGAGCCCGTCGGGCAGCGACTCGATCAGGTTGGCCAGCCGGGCCCTGGTGAGCGCGTCCCAGATCTCCGCCTCGCTCGCCTCCGGCCTGGCCAGCAGCAGGTTCGCCCGGATCGACTCGTGGAACAGGTGGCCGTCCTGGGTGACCATGCCGAGCGTGTCGCGGATCGAGTCGGCGGTCAGGTCGCGCACGTCCACGCCACCGATCCGGACGGCGCCCGAGTCGGCGTCGTACAGCCGCGGCAGGAGCTGGGCGATCGTGGACTTGCCCGCGCCCGACGAGCCGACCAGCGCCACCATCTGGCCTGGCTCGGCGGTGAACGAGACGCCGTGCAGCACCTCTTCGCCGCCGCGCGAGTCGAGGGTGGCGACCTCCTCCAGCGAGGCGAGCGAGACCTTGTCGGCCGAGGGGTAGGCGAAGCGCACGTCGTCGAACTCGACCGACACCGGGCCGTCGGGGACCTCGCGGGCGCCGGGGCGCTCCTTGATGAGCGGCTCCAGGTCGAGCACCTCGAAGACGCGCTCGAAGCTGACGATCGCGCTCATCACGTCCATCCTGGCGCTGGCCAGGGCGGTGAGGGGGGCGTACAGGCGGGTGAGCAGCATGGCCATGGCGACCAGCGAGCCGGGCGCGAGCTCGGCGCGCAGCGCGTAGAAGCCGCCGAGCCCGTACACGAGGGCCAGGGCCAGCGCCGAGACCAGGGTCAGGGCGGTGACGAAGGCCGACTGGGTCATGGCGGAGCGCACCCCGATGTCACGCACCCGCCGGGCCCTGCTCGCGAACTCGGCCGACTCGTGCGCGGGCCGGCCGAACAGCTTCACCAGCGTCGCGCCGGGCGCGGAGAAGCGCTCGGTCATCTGGGTGCCCATGGCCGCGTTGTGGTCGGCCGCCTCGCGCCGCAGCCTGGCGATCCGCGTGCCCATCCGGCGGGCCGGCAGCACGAACACCGGCAGCAGCAGCAGCGCGAGCAGCGTGATCGGCCAGGAGATGCTGATCATCGCGATGAGCGTGAGCACGAGCGTCACGACGTTCCCGACCACGCCCGACAGGGTGTCGGTGAACGCCCGCTGCGCCCCGATCACGTCGTTGTTGAGCCGGCTGACCAGCGCGCCCGTGCGGGTCCTGGTGAAGAACGCGATCGGCATCTTCTGCACGTGGTCGAAGACGGCCGTGCGCAGGTCGAGGATCAGGCTCTCGCCGAGCCCCGCCGACAGCCAGCGGTTCAGCAGCCCGATCCCCGCCTCGGCGATCGCCAGGCCCGCGATCAGCACCGCCACCCCGACCACCACGTCCAGCGGCTCCGCCTTGAAGATGGCGTCGACCACCCGGCCGGCGAGCAGCGGAGAGGCCACCGCCAGGCCCGCCAGCACCACGCTGAGCAGCATGAAGAACGCCAGCCTGCGGCGGTGCGGCCGGGCGAAGGCGCCGATGCGCCGGAGCGTCACCCTGGACAGCGGGCGACGCTCCGGCCGGTTGTTCATCGAGTACAGCTGGTGCCAGGCGGTCATTTCCATGCTCATGGCACGGAACGCTATTGCCTCAAGTTAACTTGAGGTCAAGCGCCGACCTTCTTGCCCTTGCCGTGCCAGACCACCGCGACCGACGGGCGCGGCTGGTCGCCGTCGGGCCAGTGGCTGGAGGGGTTGTCAGGAGTGGCGCCGTCGGTCTCGCCCGGGTGCTGCACCGCGACGAACACGCTGAGCTGGTCCTGGCTGACCAGCGGGCCGCAGGTCTCGGCCCCGACCGGGACCGTGAGGAACTGGCGCAGGTGGCCGCGCTCCTTGCCGCGTACGGGCATCACGAACATGCCGTCGTTGCTGCCGAGCTGGTTGCCGTCGGTGGAGATCCACAGGTTGCCGTCACGGTCGAACGTCACGTTGTCCGGGCACGAGATCGGCGAGACCTTGGTCTTGTCGTAACCGGCGAAGTAGGTGCCGGGGTCGGCCGGGTCGCCGCAGACCAGCGGGAGCGACCAGGCGAACGTCCTCTCGCCCGCGTCGTCGCGCCGCTCGACGATCTCCAGGACGTGGCCGTGCTTGTTCGACGGGCGCGGGTTGGCCTCGTCCACCTGGGCCGCGGTGCGGTTGGTGTTGTTGGTCAGGGCCACGTACACGCCGCCGGTGACCGGGTTGCGCTCCATGTCCTCGGGGCGGTCCATCTTGGTGGCGCCCACCTTGTCGGCGGCCGTGCGGGTGTAGACGAGGACCTCGGCGGCGGTCATGCCGTCCACGTACGACTTGTCGCCCGAGACCAGCGGGATCCACTCGCCGGAGCCGTCGAACAGGCCGTCGGAGGGCAGCTTGCCCGACCCGTCGATCTCGGCGGCCGGGCTGTCGCCGGTGAACTTGGCCACGTACAGGGTGCCCTCGTCGAGCAGCGCCCGGTTGTGCCGGTCGAATCCGGGGATGTAGCGGTTCTTCGAGACGAACTTGTAGATGTACTCGAAGCGCGAGTCGTCACCCATGTACACGACCAGGCGGCCGTCGCGCGCCAGCGTCGTGGTGGCGGCCTCGTGCTTGAAGCGGCCGAGCGCGGTGCGCTTGATCGGCGTGCCGTCGGGGTCGAACGGGTCGATCTCCACGATCCACCCGAACCTGTTGGCCTCGTTCGGGTGCTTGGCCAGGTCGAAGCGCTCCTCGACGCGGTCGAACCTGCGGCTGCTCGACGGGGTGCCGGTCGTGATCGTGTAGCGGGAGATGTACGGCTTCTGCGCGTCCGGCACCTTGTCGCCGTTGACGAAGTACTGGTCGAAGTTCTCCTCGGCGGTCAGCACGGTCGCCCACGGGGTGGTGCCGCCGGAGCAGTTGTTCAGCATGCCGACGGGCGTGCGGCCCTGCGGGTCGGCCGCCGTCTTGAGCAGGTCGTGGCCCGCGGCGGGCCCGCTGAACTTCATGGTGGTCTGAGCGGTGACGCGCCGGTTGTAGCGGCGGCGTCCCTTGGTGACCAGCTTCCACTCGCCGGTGCGGCCGGCCCGCTCGATCTCCACGACCGAGCCGCCGTGCGCGGCCAGCGCGATCTTGATCTGCTCCTCGGTGGCCGCCGCGCCACCGGTGTAGCCGCGGAACATCAGGCTCTCGTCGGTGTACTCGTGGTTCACCCACATCAGGGCCCGGTCGCGGCCCAGCGGGAGGACCGTGACGTAGTCGCAGTTGTAGCCGAACTGCTTGTTCTGGGCGTCGGCGCTTTGGTTGTCGAAGTCGAACGCCGGCGCGTCGGGCAGCACCGGGTCGCCCCAGCGCACGACCACAGAGGAGCTGTAGCCGTCGGGGATGCGCAACGCGTCGTCCTTGTTCGGCGGCACCGCGGTGAACCGGATGTCGCCGCCGCCGTTCCTGGCCTCGGCGCCCGCGGCCGCCGGCTCGTCCGCCAGTGCCGGCATCGCCCCCGCCACGCCGGCACCCGCCACCAGAGCGCCGAGCGCGCCCGCGCGCAGCACGCCGCGGCGGGAGACCGCCTCCTTCACCACGTCGCCGAAGTAGGCGTTGCCGGTGGTGTTGGCCACGTCATGCGCGCACGCGTTGCCGCAGCGGAACTGACAGGTCAGCGCGGATCGGCCACCTTTGTGCGGGGTGGAAAGCAGCGGAAGCAGCCGCCGTCCCGCGTTGGGGTTCGCCACAGGTCCTCCATAAATGTGCGCGGTTGTACGGCGGGGACGCTACGGTCGCCGTCGAAACGAAAGGTGAACGACGACCTCCGTCTCGATGAACGCTTCCCGGGAGACAATGGTGAGGTGGCAGCACGCAAGATGGACCGGGAAAAACTGAGGTCGGCGCTCGACGGCCAGCTCGTCGCGCTCGACGAGCCCTCTTACGACGGACCTGACTCGGCCCTGCCCGACGCGCTCGTGGCGGCCGTGCTGTCCGCGTACGACCGCGGGCTCAAGCCGGAGCGCGACGCGGCCAGGCAGGCCGTGCGCCACCTGCTCGACCGGCTCGCCACCGCGGCGCCCGGCCGTACGGTGGAGGTGCGGGTGCCGCCTTACGCGGCCGTACAGGCCGTCGCCGGGCCCCGCCACACCCGCGGCACCCCGCCGAACGTGGTCGAGATGGACGGGCGCACCTGGATCGAGCTGGCGCTCGGCCGGTTGACCTGGGGCGAGGCCATGGCGAAGGGCGCCGTCCACGCGAGCGGCGCCCGTGCCGATCTGTCAGATCACCTGCCGCTCTAGCCGCGGCGGCCCATCCAGGGGAACTTCGACTCGAAGCAGCGGTCGGCGAGCTGGCCGGGCAGGTG
This sequence comes from Nonomuraea zeae, assembly GCF_005889725.1. Classification (GTDB taxonomy): domain Bacteria; phylum Actinomycetota; class Actinomycetes; order Streptosporangiales; family Streptosporangiaceae; genus Nonomuraea; species Nonomuraea zeae. The sequence continues at coordinate 38,156 of NZ_VCKX01000042.1, read as the reverse complement.
GGCGCATTCCTGGACCACGTTCCAGAACCAGATGGCCACGATCGCGAAGAGGATCAGCGCGAGCGCGCTGATCACGATGCCGGCTATGGCGCGGCCCTTGCCCACGTGCTTGGCGAGCGCGACGCAGCCGAAGACGATCGACAGGATGGCGGTGATCACGCCGGTGAAGCAGACGAAGACCAGGAAGGGGCTGGCCACGCCGAGGACCAGTGAGGCCGTGGCCAGGCCGCTGCCCGGCGCGGCGGCGGGCTGGTACGGGCCTCCGTAGGGGCCGCCGGTGTGCGGCGGCGGGCTGTATCCGGGCGGGCCGCCATACGGGCTGGAGGGCGTCGTGCCCGGGACGGCCGGCTCCTGGTCCTGCGGGGACGGGGGCGTGCCGTGGTACGGCGTGCTGGGGCCGCCCGGGTACGGCGGCGCGGGTTCGCCCCGGTGCGGCGTGGCCGGCTCCCCCTCGCCGCCCTGGGGCGTCCGCGAGCCCCAGCCGCTCGGAGGCGGTGCTCCCGGGCCCGGCAGGGTCCGCTCGCCGGGTTGTTCCGCGGGTCGTTCCATGGGCCGGGTCTCTTCTGCGGGCGGGACGCCGGGGCCCCGCTCCGGAGGCGGCGTCCCCCCTGGGGCGCTCGCTCCCGGCGGCGCGAAGCTGGGCTGGTCGCCCTGCTCGTAGCGGGACGGGGTCGGCCGGGCCGGCGGCTCGTCCTCGGACGGCGTGCCCTCCCAGCCGGGGTACGACGGGGTGGCGCCGGGAATCGGGAACACCTGGGTCGCCTCCGCGTCGCCACCTGTCGGCTGTGGGGTCTCCGGTGAGCTGGGCAGGTCCGGATGGGTGGGCTTGCCGGTCGGCCTGGGCTCGTGGATCGGCGGCACGTCGGGACGCGGCACCACGGGCGGGGCGGGCTCGATCGGCTCCTCCCCGTCCCTCCGCGGCTCTTCCTGGGGCCCGCCCTGCGGCTCGCCCGAGGACCCGCCCCGCGGCCCGCCCGAGGATCCGCCCTGCGACTCCCAGCGGGACTCGGACTCGTCGGGCGGCGGGCCCTCGCCGCCCGACCCGGGCGGCCGGCCCTCGCGGCCCTCACGGCCCTCTAGCGGGTCCTCCTCCAGCATGCCCTCGCTCCACCATTCGGGCGTGTGCTGCGGTGGCGTGGGGCCGGGCTCGCCCTCTTCTGGACGGCCCCGGCGCGGATCCTGCCCCGATCGGGGCTCGTCCGGGTTCCCAGGTGTGGTCACGTCTGCGTCTCCCGATGGGTCGGCATGCCGGATACTTCACCCTTTCGCGGAAGCCGTCGGCCAAACCACGCGACACGGTAAGAGCGGCTCCATCCTTGGGTCACCATGCGCCAAAGCGGCAGGCGGCGGGCAAGATGAGTGCATGCTGGACGAGACCCTGACGTACGCGCTGATCAAGGTGGTCAAGACGCACCGCAACCAGCTGGCCGCGGCGCTGGTCCCGCTCGGCCTGCACGTCGGGCAGGAGCTGCTGCTCAACCAGCTCTGGAAGGAGGACGGCCTCACCCAGGGCGAGCTCATCGCCAGGCTGGGCGTGGAGCCGCCGACCGTCACCAAGACGCTGCAGCGCCTGGAACGGGCGGGCATCGTCTACCGCGCCCCCGACCCCGACCGGCCGCGCGTGGGCCGCGTCCACCTCACCGAGACCGGCAAGGCGCTGCGCGAGCCGGTCGAGGCGATCTGGGCCAAGATGGACGAGGACCTCGTGAGCGGCTTCGACGCCGCCGAACGCGACCTGCTCGCCCGCCTGGTGCGGGCCATCCCCCGCTGAGCCGCCCCTTTTCACTACAAGCGAAAACGGCTTGCGCTCAAGGCCGCCCCTCAAGTTAGCTGGCTAATTAGTCGGCTAATCAAGGAGTGAAACCCATGCACGTGCTGATCACCGGCGGCTCGTCGGGCATAGGCGCCGCGACCGCGCTCGCGTACGCCGCCACCGGCGCCCGCGTCACGATCACCTACAACACGGGCGCGGACCGCGCGGCCGAGATCGTCAAGCGGATCGAGGAGGCGGGCGGCGAGGCGGCGGCCGTGCACCTGGATCTGTCGGACCACTCGACCATCGCGCCCGCCGCGGCCCAGGCGGGGCCGGTGGACGCGCTCGTGGCCAACGCCGTGCGCTGGGGGGAGGTCATGCCGGGCAGCGTCGCGTTCGAGGAGGTGCCGGCCGCCGAGTGGTCGGCCGCCATGCACGCCAACGTGGTCGGCAACGCCCTGCTGGTCCAGGCCGTGCTGCCCGGGATGCGGCGCGCGGGATGGGGGCGGATCGTGTTCGTCTCCTCGGGGATCGCCGAGGAGGGCGTGCCGGGGCCCGGGCCGTACGGGACCGCCAAGATGGCCCTGCACGGGATGGCCCGCGCCCTGGCGTGGGAGGCGGGCAAGGACGGCATCCTGGTCAACGTGGCGGTGGCCGGGCTCACCATCACGGGCGCGCAACGCCCGATCCCGCAGGAGGTCCTGGACGGGCTCGCCGCCCGCACGCCCACCCGCCGGCTCTCGACGGCGGACGACATGGCGGCGCTGATCGTCTTCCTCGGTTCGGGGGCCAACCGCAACCTCACCGGAGAGATCATCCGCGACGGCTCCAATGCGGGCAGGTCAGCCCACGCCCTCTGATCTCGCACCCGGGTGCGCGAGCACGGAAGCCCTCGACCTAGACTGAGGCATGTGCTGAAGGGCGACGGCCGGCTCGGCCATGATCTGGACCCCCACGACCGCGCACCTAAAGACGCCTGTGGCGTCTTCGGCGTCTGGGCCCCAGGCGAGGAAGTTTCCAAACTCACCTACTACGGGCTGTACGCGTTGCAGCACCGCGGCCAGGAGTCCGCGGGCATCGCGGTCAGCGAGGGGAGCCGCATCCTCGTCTACAAGGACATGGGTCTGGTCGCCCAGGTCTTCGACGAGTCCGTGCTCGGCACCCTGCGCGGCCACCTGGCCGTCGGGCACTGCCGCTACTCCACGACCGGGTCGAGTGTGTGGGAGAACGCTCAGCCGACGCTCAGCTCCACCGACGTCGGCGGTCTCGCACTGGCCCACAACGGCAATCTGATCAACACTCCGGAGCTGGCCCAGCGCCTGGCTCCGGGCTCCACCAGGGCGACCACCGACACCGAGGTGCTCACCACGCTCCTCGCCCAGGACCGCACCCGCTCCATCGAAGACTCGGCCGCGGAGCTGCTGCCGCAGGTCAAGGGCGCCTATTCGCTGGTCTTCATGGACGAGAAGACGCTCTACGCCGCCCGTGACCCGCAGGGCATCCGCCCGATGGTCCTCGGCCGCCTGGAGCGCGGCTGGGTGGTGGCCTCGGAGACGGCCGCGCTCGACATCGTGGGCGCCACGTTCGTCCGCGAGATCGAGCCGGGCGAGCTGCTCACCATCGACGAGCGCGGCGTCAGGTCGCGCAGGTTCGCGCTGGCGGAGCCGAAGGGCTGCCTGTTCGAGTACGTCTACCTCGCCCGCCCCGACACCACCATCGCGGGGCGCGGCGTGCAGGTCACCAGGGTCGAGGTCGGCCGGGTGCTGGCCCGCGAGCACCCCGTGGAGGCCGACCTGGTCATCCCGACGCCCGAGTCGGGCACCCCCGCCGCCGTCGGCTACGCCGAGGAGAGCGGGATCCCCTACGGCCAGGGCCTGGTGAAGAACTCCTACGTGGGCCGCACGTTCATCCAGCCCTCGCAGACGATCCGCCAGCTCGGCATCCGGCTCAAGCTCAACCCCCTGCGGGAGGTCGTGCAGGGCAAGCGCCTGGTCGTGGTGGACGACTCGATCGTGCGCGGCAACACGCAGCGCGCCATCGTCAAGATGCTGCGCGAGGCGGGAGCGCGCGAGGTGCACGTACGCATCTCCTCGCCGCCCGTGGCCTGGCCGTGCTTCTACGGCATCGACTTCGCCACCAGGGCGGAGCTGATCGCGGGCTCGCTGACGGTCGAGGAGATCAGGGCCTCGCTGGGCGCCGACTCGCTCGGCTACATCTCCCTGGAGGGCCTCACCAAGGCCACCACCATCCCGGGCGACAAGCTCTGCAGGGCCTGTTTCACCGGCACCTACCCCATCCCGATCGACCAGGACAACGTCGGCAAGTTCGTGTTGGAGACCAAGGCGTGAGCAATCGCAACACCTACGAGGCCGCCGGTGTGGACATCGAGGCCGGCGAACGCGCCGTCGCCCTGATGAAGGACAAGGTGGCGCGCTCCCGCAGGCCCGAGGTGGTGGACGACGTCAGCGGGTTCGCCGGCCTGTTCGACGCCTCGGCCCTGCTGCGCTACCAGCGGCCGCTGCTCGCCTCCTCCACCGACGGCGTCGGCACCAAGGTCATGATCGCCCAGCAGTACGGCAAGCACGACACGATCGGCATCGACCTGGTCGGCATGGTCCTCGACGACCTCGTGGTGTGCGGCGCCGAGCCGCTGTTCATGACCGACTACATCGCCTGCGGCAAGGTCGTCCCCGAGCGCATCGCCGAGATCGTCGGCGGGGTCGCCGAGGGCTGCCGCCTGGCCGGGGCCGCGCTGGTGGGCGGCGAGACTGCCGAGCACCCCGGGGCCATGGGGCCGGACGAATACGATCTGGCCGGCGCCGGCACGGGCGTCGTGGAGGCCGCCGACATGCTCGGGCCGTCCAAGGTGGCGGCCGGTGACGTGGTGCTGGGCCTGGCGTCCTCGGGGATCCACTCCAACGGCTACTCGCTGGTGCGGCACGTGCTGCGCGAGTCCTCGCTGTCCCTCGACGCCGTGCTGCCCGAGCTGGGGCGGCCGCTGGGCGAGGAGCTGCTGGAGCCCACGCGCATCTACTCGCTCGACTGCCTGGAGCTGGCCCGCAAGGTCGAGGTGCACGCCTACGCGCACGTCACCGGCGGCGGGCTGGAGGGCAACCTGTCCAGGTCGCTGCCCGGCCACCTGGACGCGCTGCTGGACCGCTCGTCCTGGACCCCGCCCGCGATCTTCGGGGTGCTGGCGGGCCACGGCGAGATCGCCCAGCGGGACATGGACCGCACGTTCAACCTCGGGGTCGGGATGGTGGCCCTGGTGGCGCCCGAGTCGGCCGACGAGGCGATCCGGCTGCTGGCCGGCCGGGGGCTGGACGCGTGGGTGCTGGGCGAGGTCGTCCCGGGTGACGGCGAGGCCCGCTACCGGTGACCCCGGGCGGTCAGGCGGTCGGCTTGTGGCGCTGGTAGTAGCGCGCCACGCGGATCCGGTTGCCGCAGAGCTCGGGTGAGCACCAGCGGCGCCTCGGGTGCGCCGGCAGGAAGAGCATCCGGCACTGCGGCGCCTCGCACTGGCGCACCTTGCCCACGCCCGGGTCCGTGAGCAGGGCCAGGGCTGCTTCGGCGAGCTGGGTGCGCAGGCGGTCCAGATCGCTGCCGTCCCTGCGGGTGCCGCCGGCCAGGACCGCGCCCCTGGCCTCCAGGTAGGAGTAGGACGGCGCGGCTTTCAGCGCCTCGTTGAGCGCGGCGATCGCCTCAGCGGGCGCGGGCACGGCCTGGCGTACCGCGTCCAGGGCCGACTCCACGTGGCCGCGCAGCTCGCGGAGCGCCGCCAGGTCGGCGCGGGTGAGCGGGCGCCCGGGCGCGGCGAGGCGGCCCGACTGCTTCGCCAGCCAGGATTGGAACGTGCCGGACGTGGCGAGCGCGTCGTATTCGGCCCCCGAAGGGGTGTTGGCGCGCGTGTTGACCAGATCCAGCGCGAGGGGCTCTCCCGTCAGTAACTCCATGGACCTAACGGTACATCCAGTTGTTGACGCATTAGGTGCGTTTCGCTATAACTAATGCATCTTTTCCGCTGAAAGGGATGTGGCGATGGAGATCAGGCACGGGTTCATGGACGTCGAGGGGGTGCAGGTCTTCTACCGGGAGACCGGGCCGGCGGACGGGGTGCCGGTGCTGCTGCTGCACGGGTTCCCGTCGGCCTCGCACCAGTACCGGCGGCTCATGGAGACCCTGGGCGACCGCCACCGGCTGATCGCGCCGGACTATCCAGGGTTCGGGCACACGCGGACGCCCGACGGCTTCCGCTACTCCTTCGAGCGGCTCGCCGACGTCATCGGGGGATTCGTGGAGCGGGCCGGGCTCGGGCGGTTCGTGCTGTACGCCTTCGACTTCGGCGGCCCGGTCGGGTTCCGGCTGGCGCGGCGGCACCCCGAGTGGATCTCCGCGCTGATCGTCCAGAACGCCAACGCCTACACCGAAGGGCTCTCCGAGACCGCCTGGCAGACCGTCCACGCGCGGGCCGAGGACCTGCACGACCTGTTCACGCTGCCGGTCACGCGCGGCCAGTACGAGACGGGCGCCACCGACCCGTCGCTGATCGCGCCCGACGGCTGGACGCTCGACCAGCACTTCCTCGACCTGCCCGGCCGCAAGGAGGCGCAGCTCGCACTCGCCCTGGACTACAGGTCCAACCTGGAGCTCTATCCCGCCTGGCAGGAGTGGCTGCGCGAGCACCGGCCGCCCACGCTGGTGCTGTGGGGGCGAGGGGATGCGATCTTCCTGGAGCCCGGCGCGCACGCCTACACGCGGGACGTGCCGGAGGCGGAGGTGCACGTGTGGGACACGGGACACTTCGCGCTGGAGGAGAAACTGCCCGAGATCGCGCCGGTCATCTCGGCCTTCCTGGAACGGCTGCCACGTGACGCACCAGGAGAAGCCGTCGCGTGACGTCCTGAAAAGGGCCGCCACGTGACGAAAGCCCCACGGTCGCCCGTGGGGCCCGACGAACGTGAGCGAGGATCCGGCGCAGGCACCGGGCCCTCGGCCACATCAACCAGGAGAGCGGCTAGCGACCGCCGCCAGTGCGGCCGTCGTCGTCGTCTCCCGTGCCATAGTCATCGGCGTAATCCGCATAGCGATCCGCCAGCTCATCGTTGAGGTCGTCGGCGTCGTCGTCACTGCGGCTGGGGTCTCCGACCCCGAGTTCGTCGCGAAGACGTTCAAGATCCGTGCCACCGCTGTTGTACTTCAGCTGGCGAGCAACCTTGACCTGCTTGGCCTTTGCTCGGCCGCGCCCCATTGGCTCGACCCCCTCGTGTGGGGTCGTCCCCGACCCCTCGTCGCTAACGCACCACACACTGACGCCGCCTGATTTTTGGGCGTCAGCCTATCGTTCGCCTATTACCGTACCTGTTTTGTGCCCAGCTCGGTACGTCGTATGGGCGTGGGGCGTCAGTGGCCTAGCCAAATGGCCCGAATCCGCCCGACTTCCGACATTCTGCGCTCGGCCAGCCTATCCGCTGCGACCGCCGGAGGAACGCCCTCGTCGGCGGCGATCGCGAAGATCTTCAGAGTCGTGTCGTAGATCTGGGCCGCCTTGGATCTGGCTCGTTCCATGTCGAAACCGCCGATCTCATCGGCCACCTGGATCACACCTCCCGAATTGACCACGTAGTCGGGCGCGTACAGGATCCCGCGCTCGGCGAGCTGCTTCTCCACCCCGGTGTGGGCGAGCTGGTTGTTGGCCGCGCCGCAGACGATCTTCGCCTTGAGCGTGGCCGCCGCCGTGTCGTCCAGGGCCCCGCCCAGGGCACAGGGGGCGAACACGTCGATGTCGGCCGAAGCCAGCGCCCGGGCGTCGGCCACCACGTCCACCTCCGGATGGCGCACGCGTACGCGTTCAACCGCCCGGGGGTCGACGTCGCAGATCACGACCTCGGCGCCGTCTTCGCGCAGGAGGCCGACCAGGCGGTGGCCCACCTTGCCGACGCCTTCGACGCCGACTCTCCTGCCGTGCAGCGACGGCGTGCCGAAGACGCGCTCGGCCGAGGCGCGCATGCCCTGGAACACCCCGAAGGCCGTCAGGATGGACGAGTCGCCCGCCCCGCCGTTGGCCAGCGTGCGGCCCGTCACGAAGCGTGACTCGCGGCCGACGATGTCCATGTCCTCGCTGTAGGTGCCCACGTCGCAGGCGGTGATGTAGCGCCCGCCCAGCGACTGCACGAACCTGCCGTAGGCGCGCAGCAGCGCCTCGCTCTTGTCACGCGCCGGGTCGCCGAGGATGACGGCCTTGCCGCCGCCCAGGTCGAGTCCGGCCAGCGCGTTCTTGTAGGCCATGCCCTTGGCCAGGTTGAGCACGTCGGCCAGGGCCGCCTGCTCGCTCTCGTACGGATAGAACCGGGTCCCTCCGAGGGCCGGCCCCAGCGCCGTGTTGTGGATGGCGATGATGGCACGCAGGCCGCTCTGCTCGTCGGCGCAGAACACGACCTGCTCGTGGACGTCCTTGTGGGACGCTCCGAAGACGTCGGTCACGGTAGTGACTCCCTGTCCGGTCCACCGCTCCATTGCGGCGGAGATCACCTCACAGCGTAGTAAGCCACAACGGTGCATGCAGGTGCTCTTCGTGACACGATGCCTCCGTGCTGCCCTATGCCGCCTACCTCCGCGTCTATGAGCCACTGACCGCGTTCGCCGAGTCCGAGCGCAAGGTGTGGGCCGACTACGCCGACTCCCGTGACCGCCCGCGCCGCGCGAACGCGCTCAATGCGGAGCACGGCGAGTCCGTCATGCGCCTGCTCGGCATGCCCCCTCAACCCGTTCCCGCCCAGGAGAGCCCCAACGCCTATCTCCGGCGTGTTGAGGACCGGTTGTACGTGTGTCCCTGGCAGAGCCGTCTTCGCTCGTGGCTGGCCTTCTCAAGGCTGCGTGGCACCACTCCCGTGAAGGTGATGGACCACCTCGTGCCCAAGGCCATCGCGGAGCAGACCGCCGACGACTTCGACAAGTTCAAGCGGAAGGCCGGTTCGTCCGCGTTGCGTACGCACATTCGCACCACGGCGTGGCATGTGCCGCCATCGTGGTTCGTGCCGTTTGATGGGAACGAGCGCTGGCTGGTGCTCGGCTCCTCCGCCCCAGGACAGGACGTGACGACGGCTACCGGGCGCAACCTCATCTATGTCACCTCCATGGCCCAGGCCAGGAGGCGGGCGGCGCGTGCGCTCAACGTCCTGCGCAGGCACCTGGGCGACGTGTCGTCCAACTTCGACGTGGAGGACATCGCGAGGTGGCTGGAGGAGTTCCACCCGCACTCGCTGGTGGAGCTCGACTACGGCGGTCTCGTGCACCTCATGAACGACGACGCGTTGCAGGCGGACCAGTCCGTGGCGGAGCTCGCGGCCTCTCTGACGGGGCTGGACACGGGTCAAGAAGAACTTGCCTACGCCATGTACCAGAGGGTGATCCTCCGGTGGAAGTCAATGCAACAGTTGGAATCTGCCAACTGAACCCCAATACGGCCGTCTGACCTGCATGAGTAGGTCACGACTCGCGGCTGCTCTCTTCTGCGAACTGAGTAGTTTGCCGTTTTCACTGCGATACCACGAACCGTGTCGCTAGAATCACCGAGCGTGACATCGCCATGGGGGCGGGCAGTTGGGTCAAAGAAGGGCTCGCCAATCGCTCTGCGTGGCGGTATGGTCACATCGGGTGATGCCGCATATGGCTCAGAAAAGCCGCACGCTCTGCGCCATAGGGGGACATCCGTGACACGCGCAAAGGCAGTCACAGGATCGCTAAGCCGGTCCACACGGAGGAGAGGCCGCACAAATGTCAGCTCGTACACCCGAGGCCGAGCCACTGCTCACGCCCGCTGAGGTCGCGACCATGTTCAGGGTCGACCCCAAGACCGTTACGCGGTGGGCCAAGGCGGGCAAGTTGACGTCGATTCGTACCCTCGGCGGTCATCGGCGTTACCGGGAGACCGAGGTCCGGGCACTGCTCGCGGGGATTCCGCAGCAGCGCTCGGAGTAGTCGGAGGGGTCGTCACCGACCTCAGGGGGGTTGAAGGGTGGACCAGGCGCACTGGGGCCCGGTCCACCACTTGTGACGACGTGATGTCGTGAGGGAAAGTTGGCGCCGCCCGCCCGGCGCCATCCTTCCCCTTCGCTGAGCCTCGCTACGCGAGCTGCTCCAGCAGCCTGGCCACGTCGGGGTCATAGGACGCGGCCACGCCCAGCAGCGCCACCATGTGGTCGACGAGCATCTTCTCGAGCGTCGATCGTTCCACGTCTCGATGCTCCAGCCAGTCGAGGCCCGCCGTCTCCACGGAGGCGATCCACGACCGCAGGGTCGTGCGCAGCACCGGGCTCGGATCCTCCACGCGCATCTGCCGCTGGATGAGGCGGAAGAGCCGCTGGCGGACGCCTTCGACGATCTCGCCGACCTCGCCCGCCCTGTTGGCCGGGCCGCCGCGCAGTAATGCGGCGAAACCGGCCGCGTGCTCCTCGACGAAGTCGAAGTACCGCCTGAGCCCGGAGGCCAGCTCGTCGAGCGGCCTGCCGCCCTCGTGCGGCCGCAGCCGGGACTCCAGCTGCTCCGCCGCGCTCCTCAGCGCGGCCACGTAGAGCTCCTGCTTGCCACCGAAGTAGTGGTAGACCAGGGCCCGCGAGGCGCCGGCCGCCGAGGCCACGTCATCGATCGAGACATCTTCCGCGTCGCGTGTGCTGAACAGCTCCAGAGCGGCTGCCATCAGCTCCTCGCGACGTCGGTCCACACTGAGCCTGCGCCGTGCCGGCCGTGCCGTCTCGGCTGACTTCCCGGGTGTCACACCTGCACAGTATCCGACGGTGTGCCCGGGGCTGACGTGTGACGATCCAGTCAATATCCCCCTTATCGCGGGATGGACTCAGTTGATCAGTTAGTAACCCGTACCCTGCGGCGGACTCGATCGTTTGGTGAGACAGGTGCCCATTTCCGCATCGCGGGGGAGACACATGTCAGGACCGCCCGTCAACACTTCAACCATCGCTGAGCTCAGAGAGGTAGACGCACTGCCTCGGCCCAGACCCACCATCCGCAACGTCGCCGAGCGAGCCGGCGTCTCGAAATCGCTGGTCTCACTCGTGCTACGCGGTTCCCCGCACGTGAGTGAGCACCGGCGCCAGGCCGTGCTCCAGGCGGCCCGCGAGCTCGGCTACCGGCCGAACGCGGTCGCGAGGAGCCTGGTCGAAGGTCGTACACACCTGGTGGGCGCGCTCGTCGCCGACCTGCACAATCCGTTCTACGCCGAGTTCCTCGACGGTCTGCAGGAGAGCCTGCACGGCGACGGGCTGCGCATGCTGATCGGGAACAGCCAGTGGGACCCGGCGTTCGAGGACGAGGCCGTGGAGGCCTTCCTCGAGCTCAGAGTCGACGGGCTGGTCCTGCTGGGCATCGCACCGACCAGCGAGACGCTGATCGAGGCCACCGCCTACACCCCGACCGTCGTCGTAGGGGAACGTGACATCGAGCTCGACGGAGTCGACATCGTGGTCGACGACGACCAGCTCGGCGCCCGCCTGGCCATCGACCATCTGGTCGAGCTCGGCCACAAGCGGATCGCGCACATCGAGGGCGCCAGGTCCTCACGCTGCGAGGGTTACCTCGTGGCGATGCGCAGGCACTCGCTGGCGCCGTACATCATGGTCGAGGCCGCCGAGTCGACAGAGGACGGCGGCAGAGAGGCCGCGCTCGCGCTGCTGACCCGCGACCCGAGGCCGACTGCGATCTTCGCGGCCAACGACGCGGTGGCGCTGGGCGTGCTGTCCGCCGCCGCCGAGCTGGACCTGCGCGTGCCGGAGGACCTCTCGGTGATCGGCTACGACAACACGCATCTGTCGGCCTCTCGCCACATCTCGCTGACCTCTGTCGACCAGCCTCGCCGCGCCATGGGCAGGTCGGCCGCCGCGCTGCTCAGCGACCGGATCGGGGATCCTGCCAAGGTCGCGCGCCTGCGGGAGGTCCGCCCGGAGCTGATCGTGCGACGGAGCACGGGTCCGGCCTAAGAGAGCGCCAAACCTGAGTCAAGCCGTGAGGCGGCGCGGCCTCACGGCGGTTTACTCGTCAGGGTCATGCTAATTGTGGCCGGTTCGGTCCGGTCACGATCTGATCCGGGGGGAACAGTCATGCGTGATCCGGAATTGGTGTCCTGCGCCCAGCGCGCCGCGGCCGAGCTAGAGCGCGCCTGGGGGCACTGGCGAGCGAACAGGGGACGGGGCATCGACGGCGGCGCGGAGTCCGTCGCCAGCTATGTCGCCCACTCGCTCGATCATCCATGGGGCCGCCCCCGCGTCGTTCTCGGGCTCGACGCCGAGGACGCGCGGGAGCTGGCCGCCCTGCTCGAACGGCAGGAGGTCGGCGAGCACGTCTGGTGAGGGGCCCGCGAGCCAGGTGAGGGCGTACGGCGCGGCGCACGCGCCGTACTTGGCATAAGACGGGCTTGAGCTCCTGCTTTGCCGTAGGTTGGACGGCATGCGTGCTCTACCAGCCTCAGTCCTCGCCGTTTGCGGCCTGATCGCCTCCGCGTGCGGCGGCGCCGGCTCCGGTGGCGCCGCGGCAGGTCAGGCCGCCCCCGCGACCGCGGCGGCGCAGGCCTCTACGGCCGGCACACCCGCGCAGCAGGCCCCGCCGGAGGCCAAGCCGCTCGACGGCAAGGTCATCGTCATCGACCCCGGCCACAACGGCGGCAACTTCCGCAACCCGAAGGCCATCAACCGCAAGGTCAACGTGCTGACCCAGTGGAAGGCCTGCGACACGACCGGCACGTCCACGAACAACGGCTACACCGAGGCCGCCTTCACCTGGGACGTCTCCAAGCGCCTGGTCAAGATCCTCGAACGCCGCGGCGCCAAGGTGAAGCTGACCAGGTCCGACAACGACAGCGTCGGGCCCTGCATCACCCAGCGGGCCGCGATCGGCAACAAGGCCCGCGCCGACGCCGCCATCTCCGTGCACGCCGACGGCTCCGCACCGGCCAACCACGGCTTCCACGTGATCATGCCCAAGAAGATCAACGGGCCGGTCGACAAGGTCGTGGGCGCCTCCAGCAAGCTGGGGATCGCCATCCGCGACTCCTACGCCAAGGGCACGGGCCTGCCCTACTCCACCTACATCGGCACCAAGGCGCTCGACTACCGCAACGACCTCGGCGGGCTCAACCTGTCGACGGTGCCGAAGGTGTTCCTGGAGTCCGGCAACATGCGCAACGCCGCAGAGGCGGCCAAGTTCCAGGACCCCAAGTTCCGGCAGAAGATCGCGGTGGCGCTGGCGAACGGATTGCAGCACTATCTCAAACCATGATTCCTCGCCCTGCGCTGCTCAATGATCTTTCCGGCTCTTGTGAGCTGACCTCGGGCGCGACGGTGTCCGGCGATCTGGCCGACGCCGTACGCCTCGCGCTGCCCACGCTCGACCTGCGTCCCGGCGACTCCGGCGACATCGACGTGCGCCGGGATCCCGCGCTCGGCCCTGAGGCCTACCGTTTGACGACCGGCTCGCGGGGCGCCGAGATCGTGGCCGGCGGGCGGGCGGGGGCGTTCTACGCGGCGCAGTCGCTGCACCAGTTGCTGCCCGACGCCTCCTACCGGTTCTCCACCGGCGCGGCCTGGCCCCTTCCCGGAGTACGGATCGAGGACGCGCCCCGGTTCGCCTGGCGTGGGCTGCACCTGGACGTGGCGCGGCACTTCTTCCCCAAGCGGGAGGTCCTGCGCCTGATCGACCTCATGGCGATGCACAAGCTAAACCGCCTGCACCTCCATCTGGTGGACGACCAGGGCTGGCGGGTGGAGAGCAGGGCCTATCCGCTGCTGCACGAGGTCTCCTCCCACCGGCCGCGGACGGCGACCAACTACTACAAGGAGCCGGACGCCTACGACGACCTGCCGCACGGCGGCTACTACTCGCTCGCGGACCTGGCGGAGATCGGCGCCTACGCCCGCTCCCGCTGCGTCACGGTCGTCCCCGAGATCGACGTGCCCGGGCACGCGTCGGCGATCCTGGCCGCCTACCCGGCGCTCGGGGCGACCGGGGAGCGCTACGACGTGCTGGACCGGTGGGGCATCTCCCCCGCGATCCTGTCGCCGCTGCCGCCGACCGTCGAGTTCCTGACCACGATCTTCGACGAGGTGATCGGGGCGCTGGGCGAGACCCCGTACGTGCACATCGGCGGCGACGAGGTGGTGCTCGACCACTGGGCGGAGTCGGCGGAGATCAACGCCTACCGTGACTCGCTCGGCCTGGCCACCACGAACGACCTGCAGGCGTGGTTCCTGCGCCGGCTCGCGGACGCGCTGGCCGAGCGCGGCTCCAGGGCCGTGGTGTGGGACGAGGCGTTCGTCAGCGGCGGGCTGCGGCAGGACACGCTGGTGATGCCGTGGCGCGGCATGGGCGTGGGCCGCCGGGCCGCCGCCGCGGGGCACGACGTGATCGCGACGCCGGTGTTCCCGCTGTACTTCGACTACGCGGAGGCGGCCTCGGCCGACGAGCCGATGGCCATCGGCGACGCGACCACGGTGGCGGACGTGGCCGCGTTCGCGCCCGCGCCGGCGGACTGGGCCGAGGAGGAGCGCGAGCGCGTGATCGGTGTCCAGGCGCAGCTCTGGACCGAACGCGTGCCGGACGCGCGCACGGTGGACTACCGCCTGTGGCCGCGGGCCTGCGCGCTCGCCGAGGTGGCCTGGTCCGGCGCGGCCGCCCCCGACTTCACCGGGCGGCTGCGGGAGCATCTGGGGCGGCTGGACGCGATCGGCGTGGAATATCGGCCGCTCGCCGGGCCCCACCCCTGGCAGCGGCGGCGCCCGCACCGGCCGAGCGGCGTCCAGGTCAGGGACGTCATGGACCGCATCGACGCCATGACACACAGCGCGGAGTCGACCAGACCGAGCGTGTGAGCGTCAGCGGGCGGGCCGCTCGCCGGCGACCCGGCGCCGGGGCCCTGGATCAGGCGGTGCGGCCGACGGCCTCGGCGACCGACTTGAGGCCGTGGCGGCGTACGCGGCGGGCCAGCTGGCGGTGGATGCGCGCGGCCCACAGCGGGCCACCGTAGATCCAGCCGGTGTAGCCCTGCACCAGCGTCGCGCCCGCGAGGATGCGCTCCCAGACGTCGTCGACGTCCTCCACCCCGCCCGCCGACACCAGCGTGAGCCGGTCGCCGGTCTTGGCCCGCAGGCGGCGCAGCACCTCCAGCGAGCGGGACTTGAGCGGCCGGCCCGACAGCCCGCCGGTCTCGCCCTTGTGCCTGATCGTGGTGTTGGTGGCGATGATGCCGTCGAGGCCCAGCTCGACCGCGAGGTCGGCGACCGCGTCCACGTCCTCGTCCGCGAGGTCGGGCGCGATCTTGACCAGCAGCGGCGTGCGCCGGGGCGTGCCGTCGGCGACCTCCTTGACCGCGGTGAGCAGCGGCCGCAGGAGTGAGACCGCCTGGAGGTTGCGCAGCCCGGGGGTGTTGGGCGAGCTGACGTTGACCACCAGGTAGTCGGCCAGCGGCGCGAGCGTCCTGGCGCCGGCCACGTAGTCGGCCACGGCCTCGGACTCGGGCACGACCTTGGTCTTGCCGATGTTCACCCCGACCACGACGGGCAGGCTGCGGGTGCGGCGCAGCCTGCGGGCGGCGGCCACGGCGCCGGCGTTGTTGAAGCCCATCCTGTTGATCACCGCCCGCTCCCCCACCTGCCTGAACAGGCGCGGGCGCGGGTTGCCCGGCTGGGCGTGCGCGGTGATGGTGCCGACCTCGACGAAGCCGAAGCCGAGCGCGGCGATGCCCTCGGCGCAGGCGGCGTCCTTGTCGAAGCCGGCGGCCAGCCCGAGCGGCCCTGGGAAGTGCACGCCGAACGCGCTGACCCGCAGCGCCGGGTCGTGCGGCGCGAGCGCCCGATGCAGCAGCCGCTTGAGCAGCGGCAGCCGCGAGAGGAGCGCGAGGGCGCTCACGGTCAGATGGTGCACGGCCTCGGCGTCGAAACGTCGCAAGACCTGCATGAACACGAGGCGATACATCACGGGTCAGGCTACCAACCCGGCCTCGTAGGCGATGATCGCGGCCTGTACGCGGTTGCGTACGCCGAGCCGGGTGAGGATGGCGCTCACGTACGCCTTCACCGTGCCCTCCACGATGTGCATCTCCCGCGCGATCTCCGCGTTGGACATCCCGGCGCCGACCAGGCCCAGGACCTCCCGCTCGCGCTCGGTGAGCCTCTCTATCCGGTCGCGGGCCCGCGCGCCCTTGGCCATCCGGCCGCCGGAGAGCTGGGCGATGACCCGCTGGGCGACCGTGGGCGAGAGGTAGGCGGCCCCGCCGGCCACCGCGTGGATCCCCGCGATCAGCTCGCGCGGGTCGCCGGACTTGAGCAGGAACCCGCTGGCCCCGACGTCGAGCGCCTTGGCGATGTAGTCGTCCTCCCCGAATGTGGTCAGCATCACCACGGCCGTGTCCGGCGCGACCCTGCGCAGCTCGGCCGCCGCCCCCAGGCCGTCGAGCCTGGGCATGCGGATGTCGAGCAGCGCCACGTCGGGCCGGTGCCCGATGGCCAGGTCGACGGCCTGCCTGCCGTCGCCCGCCTCGGCCACCACCTCCAGCGACGGGTCGGAGGCCAGGATCGCCCGGACACCGGCCCGGATCATGGCCTCGTCGTCGGCCAGAAGTATGCGGATCACGCCTTCTATCTTGACGTCCTATATTGGCGGGCATGGCACAGGTGAAGGTGTACGGGCGCAGGGACGTGTGGGCGGGGCGCCAGAAAGAGGTCTCCGACCTGCTCCAATCCTGCCTGGTCGAGGCGTGGGGGCTGCCGGAGGACAAGCGGTTCCACCGGTTCCTGCTCCTGGACGAGGACGACTTCGTGGCTCCGCAGCGGGGCCCGGGCTACCTGATCATCGAGATCGTCTGCTTCACCGGCCGCAGCGACGACGCCAAGCGGGCCCTGATCCGGGAGATCTACCGGAAATCCGGATACGACCCCCAAGACGTGGAGATCACCATCATCGAGATGCCCAAGGTCAACTGGGGGATCCGCGGGGTTTGCGCTGATGAGCTCGACCTGCCGTACAAGGTGGAGGTGTAGGTTCGGGGGCAGCGGCGGCCGGACGGTATGGTCCGACTCATGAGCACTCACTATGACGTCGTCGTTCTCGGCGCGGGTCCGGGAGGATACACGGCCGCGGTCCGCGCCGCCCAGCTCGGGCTGCGCACCGCGGTCATCGAGGAGAAGTACTGGGGTGGCGTCTGCCTGAACGTGGGCTGCATCCCGTCCAAGGCGCTGCTGCGCAACGCCGAGCTGGCGCACATCTTCCACAACGAGGCCAAGACCTTCGGCATCACCGGCGAGGTGAGCTTCGACTACGGCGCGGCCTTCTCGCGCAGCCGCAAGGTGGCCGACGGGCGGGTCAAGGGCGTTCACTACCTGATGAAGAAGAACGCCATCACGGAGTACGACGGCCGCGGGACGTTCCTGGACGCGAACACGATCCAGGTCAACGACGAGACGATCACGTTCTCCCACTGCATCATCGCCGCCGGGGCCACCACCCGGCTGATCCCCGGCACGCAGTTGTCCGAGCGGGTGGTGACGTACGAGGAGCAGATCCTGACGGAGGAGCTGCCCCGGAGCATCATCATCGCGGGCGCGGGCGCGATCGGCGTGGAGTTCGCGTACGTGCTGCACAACTACGGCGTCAAGGTGACGATCGTCGAGTTCCTCGACCGGGTCGTGCCGCTGGAGGACGAAGAGGTCTCCGCCGAGCTGGCCAAGCGCTACAAGCGCCTCGGCATCGAGGTGCTGACCTCGACCCGCGTGGACGGCATCGACGACACCGGCTCCTCCGTCAAGGTCACGGTCACCAAGGGCGACCAGACGCAGGTGCTCGAGGCCGACAAGGTCATGCAGGCGATCGGCTTCCAGCCGCGGGTCGACGGCTACGGCCTGGAGAAGACCGGCGTGGCGCTGACCGACCGCGGCGCCATCGCGGTCGACGGCCGCTGCCGGACGAACGTGCCGCACATCTTCGCCATCGGCGACGTCACCGCCAAGCTGATGCTGGCCCACGCCGCGGAGTCCATGGGGATCATCGCCGCCGAGACGATCGGCGACGCGGAGACCATGGAGCTCGACTACGTGATGATCCCCCGGGCCACCTACTGCCAGCCGCAGGTGGCGAGCTTCGGCTACACCGAGGCGCAGGCGCGCGACCTGGGCTATGACGTGAAGGTGGCGAAGTTCCCCTTCACGGCCAACGGCAAGGCCCA
This sequence comes from Nonomuraea zeae, assembly GCF_005889725.1. Taxonomy (GTDB): domain Bacteria; phylum Actinomycetota; class Actinomycetes; order Streptosporangiales; family Streptosporangiaceae; genus Nonomuraea; species Nonomuraea zeae. The sequence goes on along the minus strand of NZ_VCKX01000042.1, from coordinate 20,184 downwards.
CGGCCTCGGCGACACCGCCGGGTTCGTCAAGATCATCAGTGACAACACGCACGGTGAGCTGCTCGGCGCCCACCTGATCGGCCCCGAGGTCACCGAGCTGCTGCCCGAGCTGACGCTGGCCCAGCAGTGGGACCTGACCGTGCACGAGGTGGCGCGCAACGTCCACGCGCACCCGACGCTCGGCGAAGCGGTCAAGGAAGCCGTCCACGGCCTCGCCGGACACATGATCAACATGTGACGACCGGATGATCGGTGCGGCGGACCGCGCCGATCACGCCGGCGGCTCAGTCGCTCGGCCCAGTCGCTCGGCTCAGTCATTCGGCTCAGTCACTCGGCTCAGTCGCTCGGTTTCGGTGCCGGTATCGGTGCCGGTTTCGGGGCCGACTCCAGGCTCTGGCCCGCCTCGATGGCCTCGCGCAGGCTCTCGGTGAGGACGTCGGCCTGGTCGGTCAGCTCCCGCAGCCCCTCGGCGTCGCCGGTCTGCGCCAGCAGGTCCCGATAGCGATCGTTGCTCTTCTGCAGCTCGTGGGCGCGCAGCGCCGAGTCGGCCGCCCGGACCCGGCTCGCGTACACCTCCAGCTCCCACACGCGCTCGGTGACGGCCGCCACCGAGCGCTCCAGGGCCTGCCGCTGCGGTTCGAGCACGGCCGCGAGCTCGGGCGTCATCAGCTCCTTCATCGCCTCGGCCTGCTCGGCGCGCAGCGCCGCCTGGGTACGCAGGAGGCGGGCGACGTCCCACAGCCGGCCGGGCAGCACCACGTCGTTGGCGATGGCGTCGAGCAGGCCCAGCCGGTGCACCCGGGAGGCGGACACGTCCTCGATCGCCTGCCGTGCCCTGGTCAGCAGGCTGAGGCCGGTGGGGTCGAGGGTCGCGGGGACGACGTAGCGGCCGGCGTAGCGGCGGGTCAGCCGCTCGTGCCTGCCGCTGCCCGCGACGCCGGAGAAGAGGACCGCGAGGAGGAAGACGAACACGGCCGCGATCCCGGCCGTCTCGTGGCCACTCTCGAAGGCCAGCACGGCGAGCACGGGCGCGCTCACCGCGGCGACGGCCGAGAAGCTCCCGAACAGGAGCCGCACCCAGCGCGACGGCTCGGGGTCCGGGCGGCCGAGCAGCGGCGTCGCCCCGGACAGGCGCCACCGGTCCCGGCCGGGAATCGCCGGGTCCACGATCGGCTCGTTGATCCAGTCCCCCACGCGCGGCACCTCCCGCCCCTGTCTCATCGCCATCCTGACCGTGCGCGATCCAGCCCGCCAGACCTTTTCGACAGTTATCGGCGCCTTGCGGCCTTTGCCCCGCCCCTTCGAGCACACCGCACACAACCGCGCCGATCCAGCAGGGTGGTGTGCGAATGTCGTGCAGATGTGGTGCATGAGGAACCTCAGCGAGTGACCCCGCCGGCTCGCGCCCGGGCCGGCGGGCCCATGGCTGAAATGCCTGGTGCCGGCGCGGGACTTCCCCCTATCCTTGCGGCCGTGTCCCGACTCCCCGAGCTGTACGTCGCCGTCGACGTGGAGGCAGACGGGCCCATCCCCGGCCCGTACAGCATGATCTCCCTGGGCATGGCCGTCGCGGGGCGGGCGGACCTGACGTTCTACACGGAGCTGCGGCCGATCTCCGACGACTTCGTGCCCGCGGCGCTGGCCGTCTCGGGGCTCGACCGCGAGCGGCTGCGCCGCGAGGCGCCCGCCCCCGAGCAGGCGATGGCGGCGGCCGCGCGCTGGATCGGCCACCTGCGGACGATCGGCCGCCCGGTCTTCCTCGCCGCGCCCGCCGTGTGGGACGGGATGTTCGTGCACTGGTACTTCATGCGCTTCACCGGCAAGAGCCCGTTCGGGGCGACGGGCTCGGGCGTCGACCTGCGCAGCTATTGGATGGGGCTGACCGGCTGCGAGTGGGCCGAGACCCGTAAGGGGATCATCAAGCACCGGCTGGGGCTTGAGCGGGTCCCCCACACACACCATGCCGGCGAGGACGCCGCCGAGCTGGCGGAGGTCTTCGAGGCCGTGCTCGACCACCGGAGCGCGACCACCTGATCGGCGCGCATTCTCACCAGATCTTCAGAATCCACTGAGGTTTCTCTGAAGCTCGCCGGAAACCTTGGAGTCGACTGAACGCTCGCATCGGACGGTGGTCCCGCATGACCTCAACGCCCCCTGAAACCCTTGAGCAGCCGACCGGCCGGCGGCGGCTCGCCCGGAACGGCCCCTTGACGCTGCGCCTCGGACTCCTCGTGCTGGTCGCGATCGGCATCCTGGGCGCGGCGTCCGAGCTGGCCTTCGAACGCCACTGGCAGAGCCCGGTGCAGCTGATCCCCTGGGTCGCGCTGGCGCTCCTCGCGGTCGCGCTGGTGCTGCTCGCCCTGCGCGACTCCGGTGGCGCCCTGACCACCGCCCGCGTGCTCGCGGTGGTCGTGCTGCTCGCCTCGGTGTACGGCGTCTTCACGCACGTCTCCGTCAACCACGGCTCCGGCGGGTTCGACCCGGCCTGGGACACGCTCTCCCCGCTCACCCAATGGTGGTACGCGCTCACCAAGTCGGTCGGCAACGCCCCGCCGCTCGCGCCCGGCATGCTGGCCCAGAGCGCGCTCCTCCTCCTACTGGCCGGTCTCACCCCGAAGCGCTGAGTCGCAGGCGGTCCGCACCTCGGCGATGAGCCGCTCGGCGCCGGCGATGGCTCGTTCCATCTCCTCAGGGGTCTGCCCGACGGACGCGAGCAGCGCCTGAGCCCGGTCGGCGAAGCCGTCGGGCGCCGACGGCAGCCGGCCGGCCGCCGCGACCATGCCCTTCTCGTTGATCAGCCAGGCGCCGTCGGCGGCGTGCAGCGCGTGGCACGCGACGCCGATCGCACGGAACAGGCAGCCGGCCGTGTACGCGGGGTCGCGGCCGGCCGCGCCGTACCGGGCGATCTGCAGCGCGAAGCCGGCCTCCCACAGCCCGCGCACCAGCGCCGCACGCAGCGCCGGCGGGTACGCGGCGACCTGCGCCCGCAGCGCCGTCAGCTCGCCGGTGGGGTCGGCCAGGATCCGGCACATCGCGACCTCGCCCGCGTAGGCGTGCGAGTAGAACCCCAGCGGATGCCCCGCCTGGATGCCGGTCTCGTAATGCCCGGCCACGCACTCCCGCCAGATCGCCTGCACCCGGCCGAGCTCCCGGTAGATCCAGTCCACCCGCCACCCGTCCACGTCGAGCCAGCCGCCGCCGTCCACCCACGGACCCCAGCCGCCCGGCTCGGTCACCTCGGTGTCGGCTCCGGTGAGCTCGTGCGCGAGCGCGCGCAGGTCGGCCACCGCGAGCGGGCCCCGGTAGTAGAGGCCGAGGTCGATGTCGGAGTCGGGGCGGTGGGTGCCACGGGCCCGGCTGCCGCCCAGCGCGACCGCGACCACGCCCGGCACCTCGGCCAGGCGGGCGGCGATGGTCAGTAGAGCCTTGTCCTGCATGAGCAAAAAGCCTAAGCCGTCAGGTGATGAACGGCTTCTGACTGCGATCTGTACTATTCAGAACTTCTCTCCTATTTTGCGCGTCACACTCAGGCAACAACACTGTGACTCCTGAAGTTGGTGAGGTTCGCGTGGCGTTAGGTCGCAAGCTATTGGCGGCGGTCGTGATGACAGCCGTCGTGTTCAACGCTGACGGCGCGGCGGCGAAGGTCGACACCCGCCCAGCCGCCCTCCCCGTCCCCGCCGCGGTCACCATTCCCGCCGCAGTCACCGTCCCCGCCGCAGTCACCGTCCCCGCCGCGACGCCGGAGACGACGGCCGGGACCGCTGCCGCAGGCGCGGCCGACGAACCCGAGTGCGTCCGGATCAGGGGCGCCGAGGCGTGCGTGGGCCCCGACGGCAGCGACCGGCCGGGGATCACGATCGAGGACACCGCGAGCGACAAGCTCCATCCCGCGGTCGAGTACTACCTGAACGGCTATCTGGGCACCCAGTACGTCATCCACAACCTGGCCAGGGAAGGCGAGGTGCGCGGCAGCCGCGAGATCGGCAAGATCGTGACCTTCCGGGCCGCGGTGTACCGGGGGAACCGCCGGGTCAAGTACGGCCGGTGGAAGACCGTGCGCAACATCGCCAAGTACCCGGTCAAGCGGGAGACCCGCGTCACCCCGGCCGGCGCGCGGGCCAGGTCCGAGGTCTGCACCTCGACGAAGGGCGCGGCTCTCACGTGCTTCGGCGAGTCCAAGTCGTTCGTCTTCGCCTGTGACACGAGCGCCGACGAGTATCAGGCCCGCGCCGAGTACTTCGTCGCCGGCGACCCGACGGCGCGCTTCGAGATCCACCAGCTCGCCGGGGCGAACACCTGCGGCAAGGCCGAGCACGGCGACCTGGCGATCAGCATGTACCGGGCGTCGGTGTTCGACCACAACCGTCGGATCGGGACGCGACTGTACAAGTACCACTAGACGCCCCACGGCCGTCGGCCTCACGGCCTCACGGCCCCACGGCGGCTCGACCCCACGGCGCTCGGCGGCTCTGCCGAGGGGCCGGAGGACGGTCATCACCGCGTCGCTGGAGCACAGCGTCCCGCAGGTGGGCGCGCCGCAGGCGTGGCAGGACGGCTACGACGGCAAGGGCGTGAAGGTCGCCGTCCTGGACACCGGGATCGACCCGGCCCATCCCGACGTGGCCGGCAAGATCGTCGAGACCCGCAACTTCACCGACGACCCCTCGGTCAAGGACGAGCACGGGCACGGCACCCACGTCGCCGCCACCGTGGCGGGCACCGGCGCGGCGTCGAACGGCCTGCGCAAGGGCGTCGCACCGGGCGCGGACCTGGCTATCGGCAAGGTGCTCGACGCCACCGGCAGCGGCACGGAGTCGCAGGTGCTCGCGGGCATGGAGTGGGCGGCCCAGGAGAGCGGCGCCGACGTCGTCAACCTGAGCCTCGGCGGCGGGCCCACCGACGGCACCGACCCGCTCAGCGTCGCCGTGGACGTGCTGACGGAGAAGACCGGCAGCCTGTTCGTCATCGCCGCGGGCAACGAGGGCGGCGACTACACCGTCGGCTCGCCGGGCGCCGCCACCTCCGCGCTGACCGTCGGCGCGGTGGACGCGAACGACGCCCTCGCCCCCTTCTCCAGCCGCGGCCCGCGCCTCGACGAGGCGATCAAGCCGGACATCACCGCGCCGGGCGTCGGCATCACGGCCGCCCGCGCGGCGGGCACGGGTCTCGGAACGCCCGTTGACGACCTGCACACCAAGCTCTCCGGCACGTCCATGGCCACCCCGCACGTGGCGGGCGCGGCGGCGATCCTGGCCCAGCGCCATCCGGAGTGGCAGGCCGGGCAGCTCAAGGACGCCCTGGTCTCGACCGCGAAGACGATCGGCGGCCAGACGCCGTACGAGCAGGGCGGCGGCCGGCTGGACGTGGCGCGAGCCGTACGGCAGGGCGTCACCGCCACGGCGTCGCTCAGCATGGGCGTCCACGAGGACGGCGCCACCGACGCCCCCGGCGGGACCCTCACCTACACCAACACGAGTGACCGGCCCGTCTCCCTGACGCTCACGCCCACCCTGGCCAACCTGGACGGCGCCGCCCCCGCGGGGGGCGCGGTCGGCCTGTCCGCGACCACGCTCACGGTGGACGCGGGAGCCGCCGCGACCCTCCAGGTCAGCGTGGACCTCGCCAAGCCGGCGCACGGCCGGCACGCCGGCTACGTCACCGCGACCACGGCCGACGGCGCGGCGGTCGCGCACACCACGCTCGCGCTGACCAGGCGCGGCAAGATGCACAAGATCCACTTCACCGCTGTGGAGCGGGACGGCGGCGCCGCCCGCGTGCCGCTCATCGCCATGTACGGCGCCGCCGCCAGGGACGACGTGTACGGCTTCATCAACAGGGAGAACGAGGGCTGGACGGTGGAGGTGCCGGAAGGCACGTACCACACGCAGGCGATCATGGGTGAGACCCAGGACGAGCTCCCCGTCGACACCCTCGTCGTCATCCCGGAGCTGCGGGTCACGGCGGACGCGGAGGTCGTGCTCGACGCCAGGACCGCCGTACCCGTCGAGATCAGGACCTCCCAGCCGGTAGCCCAGGAGGGCATCTCCACCTATTTCACCCACCGAACCTATGGCTCCCGCAAGATCTCCCTCGGCGCCATGAACTTCCCGTCGGTCGAGGGCCTCGCGGTCACCCCCACGGAGCCGGTCAGCGACGGCACCTTCGAGTTCGCCTCGCGCTGGCAGCTCGCCGCGCCCCGGGTGACGGCCAGGCGGGGCCGGGACGCGCTGGTGGTCCGCCCCACGATCAGGTCTCCCGAGTTCGAGGGCCGGAAGCGGTGGCCGCTGGCCGAGGACGGCGCGGGCGACCCGGCGGGCAAGGCCGTGGTCGTCACCAGCAAGACGTTCGGCGACTGGACGGCCAAGCAGAAGGCGCTCGCCGCGGCCGGCGCGGCGGCGATGATCGTGGTCGGTCCCGACGGCCGGGCCATGTGGCAGCCGTGGTCGCCCGTGGGCACCCGGGAGCCGCTGCCCACGCTGATGATCACGCATGACCGTGGCCAGGTGCTGCTCGACCGGACCCGGGCCGGCGGCGCCGTGCTCGACGTGACGGGCGCCTGGGCGACCCCCTACCTGTACGAGGTCATGCAGGTCTCGGCCGGACGCGTGCCCGAGCGGATCGTGCACGACGTGAGCTGGCGCAACACCGCGCTGGTCGACTCCGGGTACCAGGAGTCCGGCGGCTCGGGCCACGGCAAGGACCAGCGCTACGGCTGGCGGCCGTGGCAGACGTACGATCTGGATCTGCAGATGGAGACCCAACGCGTGGTGCGCACGCCGCTACGCAGGGCCGAGTACGTCAGCTCGGGCGACACGCAGTGGCAGCACGTGGTCCAGCACATGCTCACCTGGGAGTCCATGAACCGGCTGCGCGGCGGCCTGACCGGCGCGCCCGCGACGTACCGGGCGGGCCAGGTCGTCAAGGAGCGGTGGTTCGCCCCCGTCGTGCGCCCGGCCGCGCTCGCCTCCTCCCGTACGGGCGACGTCCTGTCCGTCCAGGTCCCCGAGTTCGTGGACGCCGACGGGCACTACGGCTACGCGGGCGGCAGCGGCGACAAGGACACCAGCGCCGCCCGCTTCTACCGGAACGGGCAGCAGCTGGAGGAGCGCAAGAGCCTGCGCGGCGACTTCCCGGCCGTCCAGGAGGACGCCGAGTACCGCATGGAGCTGTCCACGACCCGGACCTCGGCGGAGTGGCAGTACGCCACGGCCACCCGCAGCGCGTGGACCTTCAGATCCGTCAGGCCCGCGGGCACCGAGCCGCTGCCGCTGCTCGGCGTGGACTACGACGTGCCCGCCGACCTGGAGGGGAAGGTGCGCAGGACGCTCCCCGTCGCGCTGGGCTTCACCGCGCGGGGCGCGAAGTCGATGACCGCGGAGCTGTCCTACGACGACGGGGCCACGTGGCGGCGGCTGCCGCTCGTCCCGACACCAGCGGCGGTGGCTACAGCCAGCGCTCGCGGGCCGCATGCCAGGCGAGTTGCATCCTGGTCTGCGCGCCCGCGAGCCGCATCAGGTGGTAGACGCGCCGCTGCACCGTACGCAGGCTGAGCCCGAGCTGGCTGGCGATCGACTTCTCCGGCACGCCGGCGACCAGCAGCGACAGCAGATACAGCTCGTCCGCGTCCAGCGGGCAGGCGGGAGAGGCGTCGATGACCTGCCCGTCCTCCAGGGACCTGATCGGCGTGGCCCGCTCCCACTGCGCCTCGAACAACGCGATCAGCGCCTCCAGCAGGCTGCTCCCCCGCACCAGCGCCGCCGTGGGCTCGGTCATCCCGCCCGCGTGCTGCACCAGCGGCAGCAGCGCGGTGGCGCGGTCCGCGATCATCATCCGCACCGGCAGCGACCGGACGGCCCGTGCCTGCTCGCCCAGCTTGATGCCGTACGCCACGTTGGCCACCATGCCGGGCTCCTCCAGCAGGGCCCGCTCGTAGATGACCCGGTAGCTCACCCCGCGACCGAGCGCCTCCAGCTCCTCGGTGTTGTCCGTGGACGGCATCACCACGTGTCCGGCCCGGCAGAAGTACATGACCTCCTCGCGGGCGCTGTCCTGGAGGTGGCGTACCTGCTCGCGCAGCGCGGCCCGGCTCGGCAGGACCTCGATCAGCCGATCGGCGCTGCCGCGGCGCAGGTTGGCGCGGTATTCCTCGGTGAGCTGCTCCACCGCCTGCCGGGCCCGGTCGATCGACTCCTGGCGGCGTACCAGCGTGGGCCCGAGCGCGACCTCCGGCGCGACCGGCGCGAACCTGCGGCCCCCGCCGTCCCCCACCTCGCGTGCGAGGCCCACGTCCCGCATGGACGCCAGCGCGGTGGCCGCCGCCTCCGTCGTGATTCCCAGCTCCTCGGCGAGGTCCGCCACCTCCGCCTCGCCCGCCCGCACGAGTAACCGGTACGCCTGCTCCTCCACCTCGTTCAGCCCGGCAGCCTGCAACATCCCCCCATGATGGCATTCAGCCTCATACGTCACATCGGCAGCTCAGAGAGGTAGGCTCCCGGCCGCCGCCAGCAGCCGCCGCCCGAGCATCCGCGCGGCTTCCCGGAGCTCCCGGCAACCTGCGATCCGGTACGGCGCCGGGATCGGCACGAGCTGCTCGGCGTACCAGATCGGGTTGCTGGTGCTGCCGGTCAGGCGGGTGGTCCCGGCGTCGAGCGGCTCCAGCACCCCGAGGGTGCGGGGCAGGCACCGCGCCACGGCGTCGAGCGGCGCGTCGATGACGACCTCGGTGTCGTACTCCCAGCCGACCGCGAGATGCTGCTCCAGCACGGCGACCGGGTCGAGGTCGGCGGGCGGGCTGAAGGTCTCGTCGAGCACCTCGACGCCCCGGACCCGATCGATCCGGTACGCCCGCCGCGCGTCCGCCCGGTGAGAGCGGCACAGCAGGTACCAGCGGCCGTGGCGGACGACGACCGCCCACGGATCGACCTCCATGTCCCACTCCGACCCGGCCTCGGAGCGATAGCCGAGCCGGATGCGCCGCCGGTTCGAGCACGCCTGGACCAGGGCGATCGTGGTCTCGGGGTCGGGCCGGGCGGCGGCGCGGTCGGGGGCGGGCGCCGTGGTTTTGCGTACGGCCTCGACCTGGGCGGCCACCGACTCCGGGAGCGCCCGCACGATCTTCCCGAGCGCGCTGCCGACCGGATCGGCGGAGTCGCCCGCGTCGTGGTGGCCGTCGAGCACCGCCATGACCAGGCCGAGGGCCTCGGCGGTGCCGAACATCAGGGGCGGCAGCCGCAGACCGCGGCCGACCCGGTAGCCGCCGTAGGGCCCGCGTACGGACTCGATCGGGATGCCCGCCTCGCGCAGGATGCCGACGTACCGGCGGGCGGCGCGCTCGGAGACGCCGAGCTTGCCGGCGAGGCGTTCCGCGGTGATGCCCGGGCTGCCCTGAACGAGCTCCAGGGTCAGCAGGGCCCGTGACATGGGGCTCGTATCGGACTTCACAGCATCCTCTCCCCATTCCGGCAGCAGAACGTCCGGAATGGAACCTAACATGCACGGCATGAAGGAGGACACCATGCTCGGCGGGCCCGCGCTGAAGGATCCGATCCGGGCGGAACAGCTGACCGTCGTCCCCGCCGGCGAGTCCTCGTGGGATGACCTCGCCGCGATCCTCAGCAGCGGCGACGCGCGCCGGTGCCTGTGCCAGCGGTTCAAGGTCGAGGGCTGCTTCTGGCGCGACTCCACGCAGGAGCGGCGCACCGCGATGCTCCAGGCACAGCTGGAGGACGACGCCGGCGGCCTGGTGGCCTACGTGGACGGGGAGCCGGCGGGCTGGGTGTCGGTCGAGCCGCGCACCGCCTATCCCAAGCTGCGCACCTCCCGCATCCCGTGGAGCGGCCGGAACGAGGACAAGGGCGACGAGGGGGTCTGGGCGGCGACCTGTTTCGTGGTCAGGAAGGGCTTTCGGGGCCGCGGGCTCACGTACCACCTGGCCGCCGCCACGATCGGCTTCGCCCGCGAGCGCGGCGCCCGCGCCATCGAGGGCTACCCCATGATCACCGAGCCCGGCAAGGACGTCACCTGGGGCGAGCTGCACGTCGGGGCTCGCCAGATCTTCGCGGACGCCGGCTTCAAGGAGGTCAGCCATCCCACCCTCCGTCGCGTGGTCATGCGGATCGACTTCGACCACCCATCGGACGCCTGACGCCACCGGCGGAAAATCCGGTGAGATCCGCCGGCGCGGCTGCTTCACTGTCGGCATGTCCAGAGACGCCACCGCTCGATGAACCGCCGCCACGCGGGCGGTGATCCCGCCGCCGCTCAGCTCGCCGGCGAGCTGGGCGGCCGGATCTACACGGCTCTCCGCGCCGGCCACCTCGACGCCGAACCGCTCGTCGAGCTCGCCTGCCTGCTGGAGGAGCTGGAGGTCAGCACCCCCGCCACCAGGGAAATCCTCGAACGCCCCCTGGCCCAGCTGGCTTCGACCGACCTGACGGCACTCGGCGGCCGCCTGCTCAAAGGCATCAACTTCCAGCCCACCTTCGCCCTCGACCCGAGCCTGTGGCGGACGCTGGAGCAGGCCCTTGAGGTTCTGGAGCGCGACGTACGCGCCACCGGGCTCACCGGAGAGCTCCGGCTGGTCCGCCCGGATTGGGACAGCATCGGACACGCGTGGGTGGAGTTCCGGGGCTCCTGCCAGGGCAACGGGATCTGGCCGAGCGAGGGCGGCGATCCGGTGGGAGCCCTGGCCAGCGTCGCCGAGGCCGGCCAAGAAGTGATCATGGAGACGATCTGGGCCGCCTGGCCGGTCTGCCCCGTACACGATCTGGGGGCGCATCCGGCGTTCGAGCACCACAGGCCGGTCTGGCGATGCGTCGGCGCCGGCTCGCACACCGTCGCCCCGGTGGGACAGCTGCCACCTCCGCGCTGATCGGCGGGAGCTGCGGCCGGGCCGTCCTCATCCTTGATCGGGGAAACGCGTACGCAGCCGGTCGAAAGCCGGGGGCACGGGCGGGCCGGTCAGAGCGGCGACGATCAGCTCGGCCACCTCGGCCGGCCCGAGGACGGAAGTGTCCACCGTGCGCATGGACCGGCTCGTCGAGCGGGGGCACCGACGCTCCACTTCCTCCAGGGGACACCGGATCCCGACGAACAGCACCGGGACGCCCTCGAACGGCGCGAGGTAGTGATCCAGCATCTCCGGCGTGATCACCGCCTCCGAGACCACGTCGTGGCCGATGAAGTTCCATCGGCCACGGTAGAACGGCGCCGCGCCCATGATCCACTGGCGTGCAGCGGAACACCCGGCCCTGCCGGCCCATCGACGTTTCGCTAGTTAGACGAGGTTTCGCTAGTTAGACGAAGGCCGTGACGCCCTCGTACTCCCCCACGGCGGCGGCATCGACCGTCTCGTACTCGAGCAGCAGCAAACCGTTCACCGTCACTTCGTGGCGGACGAGCCGGAGGCCGACCGGCCCGCTCGGGTGGTCGAGCAGCCGCCTCCCGGAGCCGATCACGGTGGGAGCGACGACAAGCCGGAGCGTGTCGACCAGGCCCGCCGCCAGCAGGGCGTTGCCGAGTCGCGCACTGCCGTGGATCTGGAGCTCCCGTCCTGGCCGCGCCTTGAGCTCCCCGACGGTCCGGATCGGGTCGCCGCGGAGCACGGTCGTCGGGTGCCAGCTCCCCTCGGTGAGGGTGCTGGTCACGACGTACTTCGGCAGTGAGCTCATCCGCTTGGTGTACGGGTCGTCCGGGTCGGTGATCTGGGGCCAGTCCCGGGCGAACGCCTCGTAGGTGCGCCGCCCGAACAGCAGGCCGTCGGCGAGATCCAACCATTCAGAGGTACGCCGGACGAAGAGCTCGTCCAGGTGGGGCACGAGCCATCCGCCCCGGGTGAAACCGTCGCTGGTGTCCTCGGCCGCAGAGCCGGGCCCCTGGCTGACCCCGTCGAGGGTGACGAACTCCATGAGCGTGAGCTTCATCGCGCCGCCCGGCTCTCCGCGACCCCGGCGAGCTGCTTGGTGACCGTGCCCCAGCCGTCGGCGAAGCCGAGCTCCGCGTGGCGGGCGCAGGCGGCCGGATCACCGTGCCGGACGATGATCCGGTAGTCCGTGCCGTCCGGGTGATCGTTCAGCGTGATCTCCGCCGTCATGGGGACCGGCGCGGGATTCGCCGGTCGCCAGTCGCCGTCGATCGCGTTCGTGAACACGATCCGCTCCAGCTCGTCGACGACGAGGAAGCTCGCGTTGACCTGCGGGACGAACTCCACCCCGTCCTCGCTCATCAGCGTCACGAACGCGCCGCCGGGCCGGACGTCCAGCCGGTCGACCCGGCACAAGGCCGGCGCCGGGATCCACCACTTGGCCAGGAGGGACGGATCGGTCCACGCGTTCCACACGACCGCGCGGGGGGCGCGGATGACCCGTTCCAGGGTCAGGTCGAGATCGGGGTTCATTGCTGCTCCTTCAGATCGGTGACGAGGTGTTCGAGCCGGTCGGTTCGCTCCTCCCAGATCCGGCGCTGCTCCGCGAGCCAGTGTTCGACGACTGCGAGACGGTCGCGGTTGAGCACGCAGGTGCGCACCCGGCCGACCTTGACCGTGCGGATCAGGCCGTTCGACTCCAGCGTCCGCACATGCTTCATGAAGGAGGGAAGGGTCATCGGGAACTCGCGGGCGAGATCGCCCACGCTCGTCGGGCCGCGACCGAGACGCCGGATGACGCCACGCCGGGTGGGGTCGGCTAGGGCGACGAACACGCCGTCGATCTCCGCCGAATACTGTGCCATGCGGCTAAGTATGGCCCGCCGCAACACTTAGCTCAAGAGCAAAGTATCGAGAACGCCCCCAGCCGCCGCGTCAGCACGGCTCCTGAACTACGGGGAGCGAGCAGATGGCAACCAAGCGGCTTCATCCCCGGGGTAGCGACCCCAGTGATCACAGAGGCTCAAAGCGAGTCTCTCCATGGCGGTATTCGACGCGAACACCCCGTACGCCGGCGGCGTCCATGGCCGCAGCGGACACCGAATGCTTCTCATTCTCCGGCACCCAGCAGATAGGCATCCGGTAGCTCCCTCCGTCCATCAGATAGGCCACGCCGACCGTTTCGGAAGATGGGCCCTGTTTTTCACAGATCGAGTAGCTCGCCGCATCCCAATTCGCACCACCTGTACAAGGCGTAGGACCGTCTACGTCAAGCCCCCGCATGCCATCACAGTCTCTGATGGCGTTACGCCACAAAGAGTCGCAGGTGGCGATCTGCTGGAAGACACCGTCCTTGAGATCCCGCAAACAATTCGTTCTCATATTGAGCCCGAACGCGCACTCATTCGGAGAAAGACCTTCGCTCGCGCAGACAAGGTACTTGTCGAGAAGGTCAGCGCAGTCCACCCTCAGCGTGCGACACGAGCCGAGAACCACGATGTATGTTGAACAAAACTGACCGTCACCCCGAGCGTCGGCCCGGCACTCGTAGTAGGCTTCCCGTGCCTTCAGGCAGTCAAAGTCGCTGGCCGGATCGAAGTCCCCAGGACACCGCGAGAATGCCTTTTCGGCGGCGGCACACACCTCGTCAGACCTGCGAGGGCTGCCCGTACGGCACGCCAAATAGGATTCACCCGATGCGGCACAGTCCTCCCCGCTGTGAAAAATGGCCTGCTCTCCATACCTGCATTCGATTGCGACGATCAAGGCTTGTTGGCACAGCGTGGCCGAGCCTTTCACCTGATGGCGCTTCGTGCAGGTGTCATATCCTGGAGCCACCGACCGGCAATCCAGCCCTCTCGGGCCCTTGCCTTTAGGGCAAACATCGTCGGCCGCGGCCCGCGAGTCGTCCCCGGCCAGAGGATGCCATGACGGCTGCGACCGTGGGACCTGCGGAAGTGTCGTGCCCGTGGAGCATCCGGCCAGGGCGACAATGGCAAGGAGTGCCACCAGCAAACCCCTGATCCGCCACCCTGCTGCGACCACGAGCTCTCCCCATCGGTTCGCGGTGACAATCATCCTGCGGACACCAGCCGACTCTGCCCAATAACCCCACCCGCATCAAGGCCTGACCGTCGATCAGCGCATGAGGTTGTGATCTTCCGATCGGCTGGCACGGGGATCAGCAAGGCGGTAATGCTGTACGGCACGAGGCGCAGGGACAATGCGCCTACACGCCGCCTACCCCCACTTGCCCCTCGCCAGTTCCCTCCCCCCACGTCCCAGCTCCATCGGCGAAAACAGTGAGATTGCCGCCGCTCAGGCTGAGGGAGCGAACCGCCTCAGGGGCTCCTACCAATCGTGGATCAGTGGCGCCGTGGAAGGCGGTGTCACTCACCCGGAAATGACGAGGGCTCTTGAACTCCAGCCCACGCAAGCTCCAGCATTCGTCCCGCTCTCTATGCGGTCGAGGCGGCACGGCCAACTGGATCAGAACGGAGCCGACGCGTGGATGTTCGTACCGAGTGTGCGCGGCCACGTATTTGGCCAGCCGCAGCTCAGCCTCCGCAGGCACCAGCCGACGGAATGCCTCCTCCCGCCGGCTCGCCCGGCAATGCGCGCCTGCGCCGAGAATGGACTCCCCGCGCCGGAAAGGGCCCGGCACAAAAACCGGACGGGAATCTGATCGGCGTAGTCGGCGAAGCGCACCATTCGGATCTCCAGCATCGCCTGGTGCAGGATCCTCGACGCGACCCAATGCTCGCTCATCAAGAGCACGACTGGCCACGGACAGGTGCCATACCGAATCGTCCGGAAGGATCGTGGCACCAGCCGCGCGGAGGATTCCACGTTTCCCCATGCCGATCGCTACCTGCCCTGTCCCGCAGCCCAGGGTGATCCCGGATGAGTCGCGGAAGTCGAAGTTTGCTTCGGTGACCCCGTCAAGCCACAGCAATAGCTCAACGACTTCGTCAGCCGGCCGTTCAGCGGCATACCGCCGTCGGGCGGCCACCGTCAGAGTGCCCGCCCATCGGGTGCCGCCGATCCGTTCCAGCAGGAGCGAGCGAACCTCGGCGGTGGCCAGGTCATAGTCGATGCCGATTCCCACGGCGACGTCCGTCGTCAGCACCGCCATAGGCGCCCTCACGACTCCCCGTTTATTGCGGTCGTGATGGTCGTCCTCCACCGGCGGTGGCAACAACGGCTCCAATGCGTATCCGGCGATCGCCGATTGCTCCACCATCCACTTCCGCCGTTCGAGACCGAGAGCGGCCATCCACGCCAAGGCGGCACGCGCCCGCCGGTCCCGGCCCCATGATGTACGGGCGCCCAGTGCATGGAACAAGGGGATGGCGTTGTTGTCCCAAACGTCGGAAACCCTGTGAATGGTTTCCCGATCGTAGGTCCTGGCGTCCGCCGAAGCCTCCACCATCTGCATGAGCGAACGGTCCAGCAACGCACCTAACGCGCCTGCCGCCGTCCCGTTCCTGGTCGTCCTCATGCGGATCATCCTGCATCGGGACTCAGAGCCATGAGCTCGCGCACGCACCAGCTCCACCATCTGCCGACGAATAGTTGGGTGAGTGGAGTTGGCTCCGTTCGGTGGACGCCTGATCTCTGAAGGACTCTGGTGTCAGTGGAAATCAAAAAGCCCCGAACGATGACCCGTTCGGGGCGTTCTTGCTGTTCAAGCTGGTGGTCAGGGGCAGGGTCGAACTGCCGACCTTCCGCTTTTCAGGCGGACGCTCGTACCAACTGAGCTACCTGACCCAGAGCGGTCCTGACGGGACTTGAACCCGCGACCTCCACCTTGACAGGGTGGCGAGCACTCCAAACTGCTCTACAGGACCTTGCTTTTCTTGCTGGTTCTTGCTGTTTGCGCTCGCTTAGCTTACCAGCTCTTCGGTGGTCTTCGACCATCCGTTTTGCGGGTGCGCTAGGCGCTCGCGGTGCCCCCAACGGGATTCGAACCCGTGCCGCCGCCTTGAAAGGGCGGTGTCCTAGGCCGCTAGACGATGGGGGCTTAGGATTCCCTGCCGTCTTCCGTCGGAGACCTCTGAAGCATAGGGGACGAGAGCCCTTGATGCCAAAGCGGCTGACCGGCGGTCGGTTTGGGAGTGCCAGTGACCGGTCCCGTTGGCGACGGGGCGTTCCTCGGCACTGGAGAAATCATACGTTGCGGGTTGGGCTCCACGTGACGCTGGATGTAGACCGACTGCTCCCCCAGCCCGCCCAGCGTGATGTCGTCCCAGGCCCGCAGGCGCTTGGTCTCCTTGTCGAAGTACAGGACCGAGGCCTGGACCGGGGTGGGCTGGGCGTGTTCGAGTGCGCGCAGGCCCGCGCCGCCGGTCGAGCCCTGGACGAGCATGCGGGTGCCCGAAGGGAGCATGGTCGTCTTCCGCTCATGGGTGTGGCCGGCCAGGATCATGGGGGCGGCCCCGGTGAAGCCCCTGCCGATGTCCGGGTCGTGTACGGCGATCACGTCCGGCTTGTTGACCTGGGCGAGATGCGAGCGGGCGAACTGGCCAAGAGCGTCCGGGTCCGAGGCGACGGTTACGGATTTGTCCGGGGTGAACCGGGGGTCGCCGAGGCCGTAGATGTCCAGGCCGGCCACTGATCGGGTCTTGTTGTCCAGGACTATGGCGTTCTTCTGCTTCTCGACCGCTCTCTGGGTGGCCATGGAGTCGTGGTTGCCGCGTACGTACACGTACGGGACGCCGAGGCGGCCGATCTCGTCGACGAACTTGTTCTCCGCCTTGGTGCCATGGTCTGAAATGTCGCCCGTGTCGATGATCAGGTTTACGGCGAACTGGTCCTTCAGGGACCGGATGACGTTCCAGGCGATGGGGTTGATGTGGATATCCGAGATGTGCAGGACTCGGATGGACTTGGGGTCGGCGTCGTACATGGGGAGGGTTGAGACGGTTTCGTAGAGCTTGGAGACGTTCGTGACGAGTTTGGTGAGCTGCGAGCGGTACGACTCGAATCGCGTCACTATCGACTCCGCGCTGCCCACGAGCGACGGCGCGGCGGCGATGAGGCCCGAGTAGCGCGGCTCGACGAGCGAGTTGGGGCGGAACGTGACGGCCGCGAGCGCCCCCGTCCCGGCAAGGGCCACGGAAGCCGCCAGAAGGCCCAGCAGAGCCGTTCTGGGGCGCCTGAAGACCATCAGGACTGCGATCAACGCTCCCGCGCCCGCACAGAGCAACGAGCGGATGATCAGGTCGCGTACGCCGTCCATCAGATCGCCCTCAATGAGACCCGGCAGGCGGTCGGCCAGCCGGGGGTCCTCTATGAGGGCTTTGGCACGTTCCTGATCGATGTTCTCGAGCGTGATGCGGAGCCTGAGCGGGGCGTCGTGGGTGCGGAACGTGAGCGTGCCCAGCGGGCTCGCGTCCACCACCGTCTCGCCGCTCCACGCCGGGCGGAGGGACATCCCCGTCTCCACCGGACCGACCTGGGTGCGTACGGTGCCGCTGAGGAAGATGCCCAGCCAGGCGCCGGCAGCGGCCACGAGGAGCACTGCCACGACCCTTGACGCCCGTGACCGGATGACTGTCTTTGACCTGTGGACGAACTTCATACCGTTTCTTGCTTACCTGACCGACCGTGCAGAATGGCAAGGGTGATTGAGGTATCGCGGGAAAAGTTCGAGGAACTCGTGGCCGAGGCATTGGACACGATCCCCTCAGATCTCACGCGCGCCATGAGTAACGTCGTCGTCACGGTTGTGGATGATCCGCCAGAGCCCCGCCTGCTCGGCCTGTACACCGGTGTCCCCCTCACCGAACGCGGCGACTGGTACGCAGGTGTTCTGCCCGACCGTATTGAGATCTACCGCAATCCGATATGCCAGATTTGCGATACAGAAGAGGACGTCGTCGACGAGGTGCGCATCACGGTCATCCACGAGGTCGGGCACCACTTCGGCATCGACGACGCCCGGCTGCACGAGCTCGGCTGGTAACCCTTTGCTTTTGGTTGGCTGCTTTCGGTTGCGAGGTGCGACAATGATCGGGCACCTTAGGTGACATACCGAACACCGTTAGTCAGGCACAGCGGAGTCCAATGGGGGCCAAGCGGGCAGGACGGCCGCCGGGACGGCATCGCCGTGCCGAAGCACCACAAGCCACATATCGCGAAGTCATCGCCATCAAGGAGTTCCGGGCGCTCTGGTACGGCCAGGGCCTGTCGCTCCTCGGTGACCAGCTCGCGCAGGTGGCACTAGCCGTACTCGTCTATGACCGCACGCGCTCGCCGCTGGCCACAGCGGCGGTGTACGCGCTGACCTACCTCCCGTCGATCGTCGGCGGGCCGCTGCTGGCGGGGCTGGCGGACAGGTTCGCGCGCAGGGGCGTCATGCTGACCTGCGACCTCCTCAGAGCGGCGCTCGTCGGCGTGATGGCGCTGCCGGGGATGCCGTTCTGGGCGCTGTGCGCGCTGGTGTTCTTCGTGGTGCTGCTCAGCGCGCCGTTCTCGGCCGCCAGGGCCGCGCTGCTGCCCGAGGTGCTCGACGGCGACCGGTACGTCATCGGCTCCGCGTTGCAGAACATGACGAACCAGGCCGTGCAGATGCTCGGTTTCGCGGCCGGCGGAGCGGTGATCGCGACCATGGGCCCGTATCGGGCGCTGGCGCTCGACGCCGCGACGTTCCTGGGATCCGCGTTGATCCTGATTTCTGGCGTACGTCCCCGTCCGGCCGCGAGCGGCGACGACGGCGCCAAGCCGTCCATGTGGACGATGACCAGGGCCGGGGCCAGGCTCGTCTTCGGGTCGCGGAAGCTGCGGACGCTGGTTCTGTTCGCGTGGTTGTGCGGCTTCTACATCCTGCCTGAGGGCCTCGCCGTCCCCTACGCGGCGAAGCTCTACACGGGGACGCTGCCGGTCCCCGTGATCACCGGGTTGCTGATGGCGGCCATGCCGATGGGAACGGTGGTGGGTGCGTTCCTTTTCAGCAGATTCGTATCCCCACCGCGCCGATTGCGGCTCATGGGGTGGATGGCCATGCTGAGCTGCGCGCCGCTCGTCGTGACGGCGTTGCGGCCGCCGCTGGCCGTGGTGCTCGCGGCCTGGGTTCTGTCGGGGATCGGTGGGGCGTACCAGCTTGCCGCCAATGCCGCCTTCGTCCAGTGCGTCCCGGCCGAACGACGCGCCCAGGCGTTCGGCCTCGTACAGTCGGGGTTGATGGCCGTACAGGGGATCGGGATCTTGGCGGGCGGGTTCGCGGCGGAGAGACTCGGCCCTGAGCCGGTGGTCGCGCTGGCGGGGATCACCGGCGTGATCAGCGCCGCCGTGCTCGCCCTGGTCTGGACCGAGTCCCGGGGTGACAAGCCTGCGCAGGTGCGCGCCGAGGCCACCGCCTGATCACTGCTGGGGCTTCTGCTCGCCGCTCCAGTCCGTACGGTTCTGCTGCTTGTTGAGCAGGTCCTGGACGATCGAGGTGTCGGTGCCCTCGTCCGGCATGAGAAGCCAGCCGATCGCGTACACGCCGACGCCCACGCCGCCGAACAGGGTGGCGATCGCCAGCCCGATCCGGACCAGGTTGGCGTCGATGCCGACGTACTCGCCGATGCCGGAGCAGACGCCCGCGACGATCCTGCCCTTGTGGGTCCGGCGGAGCTTCTTGACGTTGTACTCACTGTATTCGCTCATGACTCAAGACTGCCCGTGGGCAGGGTGTTCGCACATCAGGATTCCCCCTGGTAGAACCCTGGTAGCCCCTTACGTGAGAGGACCCGCGATGGACGACCTGCTGCGCCTGGACGACCGACTCGACGCCGACCAGCGGCTGATCCGCGACACGGTCGAGTCCTTCGTCTCCGACCGCATCCTGCCTGACGTGGGCGATTGGTTCGAGCAGGGCGTCTTCCCCGCCCGCGAGCTGGCGCCCGAGCTGGGCGCCCTCGGGCTGCTGGGGATGCACCTGACGGGGTACGGCTGCGCGGGCACGGACGCGATCTCGTACGGGGTGGCGTGCAGGGAGCTGGAAGCGGGCGATTCGGGCCTGCGATCCTTCGTGTCCGTCCAGGGATCTCTGGCCATGTTCCCTATCTGGAAGTACGGCTCGGATGAGCAGAAGGATGAGTGGCTGCCCCGGATGTCCGCAGGTGAGGCGATCGGCTGCTTCGGCCTGACGGAGCCTGACCACGGCTCGGACCCCGCCAACATGCGGACGTACGCGAAGAAAGACGGATCCGACTGGATCCTGAACGGCTCCAAGATGTGGATCACCAACGGCTCCATCGCCGACGTCGCCGTGGTCTGGGCCCAGACCGACGGGGGCATCCGCGGCTTCGTCGTCCCCACCTCCACCCCCGGCT
>NZ_VCKX01000429.1 GCF_005889725.1 Nonomuraea zeae | reverse complement strand
CCGGGAGGGCGTCCGTGATGTGCGCGGAGCCGACGGCCGTGAAGTGTTTGCGGTGCTTGAGCGCCAGTTGCGCCGCCCGCCCCTGGATGTCGTAGGACTCGTGGGCGAAGGCCGTAGCCAGCGCGGGCGCGAGGTCGTCGGCGCAGCCGGGCGACTCACGTACGAGCTGGTCGAGCCAGGTCAGGCCGGCCCGCACCAGCGTCACCTCCGCCCGGAACAGCAGCCCGGACAGAGCCTCCGGCAGAGCGTCCGGAAGGGCGTCCGGCAGAGCGTCCGGAAGGGCGTCCGGAAGGGCGTCCGGCAGAGCGTCCGAGAACGGGTCGGAGGAGCGGCGGAGGTGGTGGAGGGCGAGCTGGGCCACCGGGCCCGGGGACGCCGGGAGCAGGCTCAGGTAGTCGCGGAGATACGGCGCCACCTCCGCGTCCGACGGCTCAAGGATCTCGTGCAGGCGGACGAAGAAGCGCAGGTCCTGGGCCGTGCCGCCGCGCAGGAACCGGCGCACGCAGCCGTCCAGGAGCACCTGACGATCGCCCCACTTGTCCAGCTTCCTGAGCCAGCCCGTGTGATGGGTGACGCGCTCGTGCTGGAGCACGCGCCCGACTCCCTCGGCCTCGAAGAGGCGCGGCAGGAGAGCCGGCCAGAGCGGGTCGGCGCGCTTGACCGTGCCGCTCGTCACCCAGGCCACCACCAGCGGGTCGTGCTGGGGCGGCTCGACGCCGGTGTGCCGGAGCAGCGCGAGGGCGAGCGGCGTGCCGGGGTCGCGCGGGCCGCGGAGCTTGGCGGCCAGGCGTACGGCGAGGTCGGCCTGCCAGGCGGCGGGACGGTGGTCGATGAGGCGGATGATCGGGGCCGGGTCGCCGAAGTCGAACCTCGGCGCGTAGCGGCTGACGCTCATGAGATCGCGGCGGTTGAGCCAGGACACCACGGCGGTGACCGGGCCGAGCGTGCCCGCGCCGGCCAGACGCATCAGCTCGCGCCACCGCTCCCAGGGCTGGGTCGGCAGCTCGACCCAGTCGTCGTCCTCCCAGGACGACTGCCGGGCCTCGGCGTGGTCGCGGAGGACGGGGATGTGGTCGCGTAACTCGGCGGCGACGGCCTTGCGCTCACCGGGATCCAGGGCGATCAGCCGGTCCACGAGCTTGTCGTCGTCGCCCGCGTCGATGAGGTCGCGGATCTCGTCC
Organism: Nonomuraea zeae; assembly: GCF_005889725.1. Taxonomy (GTDB): domain Bacteria; phylum Actinomycetota; class Actinomycetes; order Streptosporangiales; family Streptosporangiaceae; genus Nonomuraea; species Nonomuraea zeae. Next base: position 6,876 of record NZ_VCKX01000429.1, on the reverse strand, counting down.
CAGACGGTCACTCCAGAGCTCCTGTCAGCCGATCGATGATGCAGGTCAACGCGGGTCGATGGGATGGAACTGTAGAGGTCGCCGCCGACAGAAACCATGGTGCGGTTGTGACGGATGAGGGTACGACCCCGGGTGATGAGCCTGTGGGAGTACATCGAGGATCGATGGGATCTCATCGTCTTCGAGACGATTCAGCACGCCAGCATGGTCGCCCAGTGCGTCCTGGTGGCGGCGCTGCTCGGCGTGCTCGCCGGCGTCGCGACCTACCGCCGTCCCCGCTCGGCGGCCCTGGCCACGGCCTGCGCGGGGGTGCTGTTCACGATCCCGTCGCTGGCCATGCTCGGCCTGCTCATCCCGCCGCTCGGGCTCGGGGTGGCGCCCAGCGTGACGGCTCTTGTCCTGTACGCGCTGCTGCCGATCATCCGCAACACCGTGGTCGGCCTGCGCGGCGTCGATCCGACACTGGTGGACGCCGCCAGGGGCATCGGGATGAGCCGGGTGCGCTCGCTGGCCAGGATCGAGCTGCCGCTGGCCTGGCCGGTGATCCTGACGGGGATCCGGGTGGCCACGCAGCTCGCCATGGGCATCGCGGCGGTGGCGGCCTACGTCTCCGGCCCCGGGCTGGGCGAGCAGATCTTCTCCGGCCTGGCCCGGCTGGGCGGTGCGAACGCGGTCAACTCCACTCTGACGGGGACGATCGGGGTCGCGATGCTCGCCCTGATCTTCGACGGCTTCTTCGTGCTGCTCGGGCGGCTGACCATTCCGGGGGGCGTACGTGGGTGAGGTTTCCGAAGGGGGCTCGCGGGAGCCCCAGCACGGTGTGCCGATCGAGTTGCGCAAGGTCACCAAGGCGTTCCCAGGCGGCGGCGATCCGGCCGTACAAGAGCTGGACCTGAACATCCCGGCAGGCGAGATCGTCGTCCTGCTCGGCCCGTCCGGCTGCGGCAAGACCACCACCATGCGCATGATCAACCGCCTGATCGAGCCCACCTCCGGCGACATCCTGATCGGCGACCAGAGCTCCCGCGACATCGATCCCGACCGGCTGCGCCGCCACATCGGCTACGTGATCCAGCAGGCCGGCTTGTTCCCCCACATGACCGTGGCCGCGAACATCGCCCAGGTCCCCAAGATGCTCGGCTGGGACAAGCGGCGCATCGCCGAGCGCGTGGACGAGCTGCTCACGATGGTCGGGCTGGAGCCGGGCACCTACCGCGACACCTACCCGCGCCGGCTGTCCGGCGGGCAGCAGCAGCGCGTCGGCGTCGCCAGGGCGCTGGCCGCCGACCCGCCCGTGATGCTCATGGACGAGCCCTTCGGCGCCCTCGACCCCATCACCCGCGAACGCCTCCAGGACGAGCTGCTCCGCCTCCAGGACGACCTCGCCAAGACCATCGTGTTCGTGACGCACGACGTCGACGAGGCCCTGAAGATCGGCGACCACATCGCGGTCATGCAGAAACCCGGCCACATCGTCCAGTACGCCACCCCGGCCGAGATCCTCACGAACCCCGCGAGCGAGTACGTCGCGCAGTTCCTCGGCGGCGGCTCCTCCATGCGCCTGCTCCGCCTGACCAAGGTCGGCGACATCGCCCTGGACCAGGTCCCGTACGCCTCCGAGGACGCCGACGCGGCCGAGCTGCTGGCCGAGATCGAGCGGGACGGCCGCGGGTACGCGCTGATCCTGGACGGGATGCGCCGGCCGCTGCGCTGGGTCTTCACGGCCCAGCTCGAAGGGCGCAGCGGCCGGGTGGGCGCGGCCGGCGACGAGATCGGCGAGCCGATCAGGCACCGCATGACGCTGCAGGACGCCATGGAGGCGCTGCTCAACGCCGACTACGAGATCGTCCCCGTGGTGGGCAGGCGGCAGGCGTACGCGGGGGCGTTGTCGCTGGGCACCGTGCAGAACGCGATCTCCGCCATCAAGGACCGCGAGCGCGAGCGGCGGAGAGGGGCGGGCAGGTGACGGTCGAGGCGGCCGCCGCCAAGGAGGCCACGACGCCGGAGCCGGGGATCGGGCGCTCGTGGCGCATGCTGCTGCCGCCGCTCTGCTATCTGGCCGTGGCCGTCGCGATGATCGTCTACACCCAGACGACGCCGCTCGACGGCATCGAGCGCGGCTCGCTCAACCTGCCGTTCATCCTGCGGCGCACATGGGAGCACATCCAGCTGGTCTTCTACTCGACCGTGCTGGTGCTCGTGGTGGCGTTGCCGCTGGGCGTCCTGCTCACCAGGCGCGGCGCGCGCAGGGCGACGCCGTTCGTGCTGGCGCTGGTGAACGTGGGGCAGGCCACTCCGGCGGTCGGCCTGGTGGTGCTGCTGGCGGTGCTGTTCCACATCGGGTTCTGGACGGCGGTGGCGGCGCTGTTCGCCTACAGCCTGCTGCCCACGCTGCGCAACACCATGGTGGGGCTCGAACAGGTGGATCCGCGGCTGATCGACGCGGGGCGCGGGATCGGCATGTCCGCCACGGGGGTGCTGGCCAAGGTGGAGCTGCCGATCGCGGTCCCGGTCATCCTGTCGGGGGTCCGTACGACGCTGGTGCTGAACGTGGGCACGGCGGGCATCGCGGCGTTCATCGGGGCGGGCGGGCTCGGCGATCTGATCACCACCGGGGTCAGCACGCAGCGCAGCCTGATCCTGGTCACGGGGTGCGTGCTGATCGCCGTGCTGGCGTTGCTCATCGACTGGCTGGGCGGGCTGGCGCAGCGTTTCCTCGCTCCCAAGGGGCTGACTTGAGAGCTCTCGTCGCGCTCCTGTTGCTGGTGACGGTGACTCTGCCGGTGGCCGGGTGCGGGCTGCGGCCGGCGTCGTCGTTCGTGCCGCCGGTCGAGCCCGGCAGCATCCGGTCGCTGCCCGCGCTGGCGGGCACGCCGGTGCGGGTGACGTCCAAGGAGTTCACGGAGCAGCTGGTGCTCGGCAAGATCGCGGTGCTCGCCCTCACCGCCGCCGGCGCCGACGTCACCGACCAGACGAACGTCCAGGGCAGCGTGAACGCCCGCGCCTCCCTCATCCGCGGCGACGCCGACCTCATGTGGGAGTACACCGGCACCGGCTGGATCACCTACCTCGGCCAGAGCGACCCGATCCCGGACCCGGTCAAGCAGTACGAGGCCGTACGCGACCTGGACCTGCGCCGCAACGGCATCGTCTGGCTCCCGCCCGCCCCGCTGAACAACAGCTACACGATCGGCGCCACGCGGGCCACGGCCGAGAAATGGGGCCTGAAGACGATCTCGGACATGACGAAGATCCCCGTGGCGCAGCGCACGTACTGCGTCGACCACGAGACCTTCGGCCGCGACGACGGGTTCCTCGGCATGCTCAAGGGCTACGGGCTGACGTACGGCAAGGACGTCCTCCCGTCGAACGTCCGGCGCATGTCGACCGGCGTCCTGTACAGCGCCATCGCCGACGGGCAGTGCGCGCTCGGCATGGTGACCACCACGGACGGGCGGCTGCAGGCGCTCGACCTGGTGCTGCTGGAGGACGACAGGAAGTTCTTCCCCATCTACAACGCGGCGGTGACCATGCGGCGGCAGCTCGCCGACGCGCATCCGGAGATCGCCGGGATCTTCGCGCCCATCAGCGCCCGGCTGACCGACGACGTGATCCGCAAGCTCAACGCGCAGGTGGACGTGGACGGCGGCGTGCCCGTCCTGGTGGCCCGCGACTGGCTGCGCTCCGAGGGCTTCGTTCGCTGAGGCCCGCGCCGGGCCCGTTCACCGCCTGTCCGTGAGGACCCCATGGCGTTAGCCATATCCGCGCAGGGGCAGGCCGATGGACATGTCACAGACACCACCACCCCAGCATCAGCCCTATCCGGGACAGACCGGCGAGATGACCCCGGAGCCGCGTGACGAGATGCGGGACTACGTCGGCCGGGACCTGCTGAGCGGCCGGAAAGCCTTGATCACCGGCGGCGACTCGGGCATCGGCCGTGCGGTCGCCGTGGCCTTCGCCAAGGAGGGCGCCGACGTCGCGATCGCGTACCTGAACGAGCACGACGACGCCGCCCACACCCGCAAGCTGGTCGAGGCGGCCGGGCGGCGCTGCGTGCTGCTGCCCGGCGACCTCGCCGACCGCGACCACTGCGCCTCCGTCGTCGAGCAGACGGTCTCCGAGCTCGGCGGCCTGGACGTGCTGGTGAACAACGTGGCCTACCAGCAGCCGGTCGACGGCCTGGAGGATCTCCCCGACGAGCAGTGGGAGCACACGTTCGACGTCAACATCCACAGCTACTACCGCGTCACCAAGGCCGCGCTCCCCCACATGAGGGCGGGCGGCGCGATCATCAACACCTCCTCCATCAACGGCCTGCGCGGCAACAAGACGCTCATCGACTACGCCACCACCAAGGGCGCCATCAACGCCTTCACCTACTCCATCGCCCAGAACCTGGTCGAACGCGGCATCAGGGTCAACGCCGTAGCCCCCGGACCGGTCTGGACGCCGCTGATCCCGGCGACGCTGCCGGCGGAGAAGGTCGGGAAGTTCGGCGAGCACGTGCCGATGCAGCGGCCCGCCCACCCGGACGAGATCGCCCCTTCGTACGTGTTCTTCGCCGCCGACCGGCTGTCCTCGTATTACACGGGTGAAGTTCTGGCCCCGATCGGCGGCGAGACCCTCCCGGGCTGAGCCCCGGACGCGCCGCGGTTTCTCCGGCGGCATCGGGGCGAGCGGGCCCGGAGGTTTGGCGATCGCCCCTGGCGGTACGGTCCCATCAGGGGAAACACATGAAAAAGATCGCCGCTTTCGTAGGACTCATGGTGTTGGCCACCCTCGGCGCGACCGCCGCCTCCGGGGACGGCGTGGACCAGCACGAGGTGAGCAAGGAGCAGTACGCGACCCTGACCGCCCAGTGCCGCTACGCCGACACGGGGAAGGCGCGATGCCGTTCGGCGGTCAAGGAGCTCTATCGCATCGGCAAAACCGACCGGACACTCGACTGCCGCACCTACTCCGGCGTAACCGTGTGCGGCACGCTGCGGCTCAGCAAGGCCGAGCGCCAGTGCCTGAGGGACTCCACGAGCAAAGGACTGCCGTACCGCCGCGCCGAGGTGGAATGCTACGCGCTCTCCTGAGGAGTTGAGGCCGTGATCATCGTGGGAGTGGACGGCTCCCGCGCCGGGCTGGAAGCCGCGGGCTGGGCCGCCGTCGAAGCAGCGTTGCGCCGGACTCCGCTGACGGTGGCCCACGCCGTGCCGAGGTGGGTGTGTGAGGCGGCCGGCGGCCGCTACGCCGAGGTGAACCGCTGGATGCGCGAAGGCGCGCAGACCGTGCTCGCCACGGCCCACGACCGGGCGCTGCGCGAGCGTCCCGGGCTCCTCGTGGAGACCCTCCTCCTGCCCGGCGACCCCCGAACCGCCCTGATCAAGGCGGCGGAGGACGCCGAGCTGCTGGTCGTGGGCAGCCGCGGGATCGGCGGCGTACGCGGGCTGCTGGTCGGGTCCGTCGCGTACGGGGTCGCCGCGCACGCCCGTACGGACGTCGTGCTGGTCCGCGACCGCCCGCCGCCGAAGGCTCACCCACCTGGATCACCTGAGCGCGGCTCGTCGCAGGGCGGCTGGTCGGCGGGCGGTTCGTCGGCGGGCGGTTCGTCGGCGGGCGGCTCGTCGGCGGGCGGAGAGGTGGTCGCCGGGGTGGACGGCTCGACGGGCGCGCACCGGGCTCTCGGCTTCGCCTTCGACTACGCCGAACGTCACGGCATGCGGCTGCGCGCCGTACAGGCCTGGGCCTGGCCGCACGCGGAAGGCTTCGCGCCGGCCGACCCGATCAGCGAGCAGGACGTCCGGCAGACCCTGCAAGAAGTGCTGGCCAGGCACCGCGAGCGGCATCCAGGGGTGGACGTGATCGCGGAGGTCGTGCACGGCCACCCGGTCGAGGTGCTGCGCGAGGCGGCGGCGGGCGCGGACCTGCTGGTGGTGGGCTCGCGCGGGCACGGCCAGCTCGCGGGGATGCTGATGGGCTCGATCAGTCAAGCCATGCTGCACCACGCCCCCTGCCCGCTCGCCGTGGCCAGGCACGCCTGAAAGTTACATGCCCGACCCGGCGTCTTCGCAGGTCGCCGGTCCAGTTGAAGAGGGCTCACTTCCCGCCGTACCCGGGCGCTCCTACGATCTGCGCAGGCTACGACGGGAGAGCAGACGATGCGCAGGACCAGCGCCGTGCTGGCGGCGATGCTGGCGGTGGCGGGAGCGGTGATCTTCGCGACGACCGCGCCGGCCAGCGCCGCGGCCACCAGGATCATGCCATTGGGCGACTCGATCACCGGATCCCCCGGCTGCTGGCGGGCCCTGCTCTGGAACAGACTCCAGAGCACCGGCTACACCGACATCGACTTCGTCGGCACCCTTCCGCCGCAGGGCTGCGGGGTCACGCACGACGGGGACAACGAGGGCCACGGCGGCTTCCTCGCCACCAACGTGGCGAACCAGAACCAGCTGCCCGGCTGGCTCTCCGCGACCAGGCCCGACATCGTCCTGATGCACTTCGGCACGAACGACGTGTGGAGCAACATCGCGCCGGCGACGATCCTCAGCGCGTTCACGACGCTCGTGAGCCAGATGCGCGCCAGCAACCCCAACATGAAGATCCTGGTCGCCAAGATCATCCCGATGAACCCGTCCAGCTGCGCCGACTGCGCCCAGCGCGCCGTGAACTTCAACAACGCCATCCCCGCCTGGGCCGCCGCCACCACCACGACGCAGTCGCCGATCACGGTGGTGGACCAGTGGACAGGGTTCAGCACGAGCACGGACACCTACGACGGGGTGCACCCGAACGCCGCCGGCGACCAGAAGATGTCCGACAAGTGGTACCCGGCCCTCGCGAACGCGCTGTCCGGCACCTCCACCCCCACTCCCACTCCGACGC
>NZ_VCKX01000428.1 GCF_005889725.1 Nonomuraea zeae | reverse complement strand
GCCCCCGACCGCCCGCGCGACCTCGCCGGATAGCCCGCGTCCGAGACACCCGCCGCGCCCGAGCCGGCCCGCGTCGTCCCGGGGCTCGCGACCGTCTGCCCGCTACGGAGACGACTGGTTGAGGAGTAGGTCATGGACATCAACGGGACGGTCGCCGTGGTCACCGGCGGCGGCACCGGCATCGGCGCGGCCGTGGCGGAGAGCCTGGCGAGGAAGGGCGCGGCGGCCGTGATCGTCAACTACTCGCGCTCGTCCGTCGCTGCCGCGGCCACGGTGGCCCGCGTCCAGGCCCTGGGCTGCAAGGCGGAGGCGGTGGCCGCCGACGTGTCGGACGACGCCGCCGTACGCCGGATGGCCGAGCGCGTACGAGCCGACTACGGCCGGGTCGACGCCCTGGTGTGCAACGCGGGGACGACCAAGTGGGTGCCGTTCCCCGACCTGGACGGGCTCACCGACGAGGTGTGGCGGCAGGTCATGGGCGTCAACCTGATGGGCGCCTTCTACTGCGCCCGCGCCTTCGCCCCCGACCTGCGCGCCGCCCGTGGCGCGATCGTGAACGTCGCCTCCATCGCCGGCCTGCTCGCCACCGGCTCCTCCATGGCGTACGGGGTGAGCAAGGCGGCGCTGCTCCAGCTCACCCGCGACCTGGCCGTCGCGCTCGGCCCCGCGATCAGGGTGAACGCGGTCGCGCCCGGCCTCGTGGCGACCCGCTGGCACATCGACCGGCTGGGCGAGCAGGTCTTCGGCGAGATGGCGGCGAAGGAGGAGCAGAAGGCGCCGCTGCGGCGCACGGCGCAGCCGGAGCACATAGCCCAGCTCGTCACCGCGCTGCTGGAGTCGGACATGGTGACGGGGGAGATCCTCGTCGGCGACGGCGGCAGGCACCTGGCGTACTGAGCCCGGCGAGGCGCGGGCCCAGGGGTCAGCCCAGGGCGGACGACACCAGGGACCGGGCCTCCTCCTGCACCTTGGCCAGGTGCTCCGGCCCCTTGAAGGACTCGGCGTAGATCTTGTAGACGTCCTCGGTCCCCGACGGCCGGGCCGCGAACCAGGCGCTCTGCGTCGAGACCTTCACCCCGCCCAGCGAGGCCCCGTTGCCGGGGGCCGACGTCTGCACCGACGTGATCGGCTCGCCCGCGAGCGAGGTCGCCGTCACCTGCTCGGCCGACAGCCTGCCGAGCACGGCCTTCTCCTCACGCGTCGCGGGGGCGTCCACGCGGGCGTAGGCGGGCTCGCCGTAGCGGGCGGTCAGGTCCTGGTAGTGGGCGCTCGGCGACTTGCCCGTGACGGCCAGGATCTCGGAGGCCAGCAGCGCGAGGATGATCCCGTCCTTGTCGGTGGACCAGACGGACCCGTCGCGCCGCAGGAACGACGCTCCCGCGCTCTCCTCGCCGCCGAACCCGAGTGACCCGTCGAGCAGCCCGGGCACGAACCACTTGAAGCCCACCGGCACCTCGTACAGCCGCCGCTTGAGCGACTCGGCGACGCGGTCGATGATCCCGCTGCTCACCATGGTCTTGCCGATCCCGGCGTCGTGCGGCCAGCCGTCGCGGTGGGTGTAGAGGTAGGAGATGGCGACGGCCAGGTAGTGGTTGGGGTTGAGCAGGCCGCCGTCGGGGGTGACGATGCCGTGCCGGTCGGAGTCGGCATCGTTCCCGGTGGAAATATCGTATTTGTCGCGGTTCTCGATGAGCGAGGCCATCGCGTACGGCGACGAGCAGTCCATCCGGATCTTGCCGTCCCAGTCGAGCGTCATGAACCGCCACGTCGGATCGACCAGCGGGTTCACCACCGTCAGCTCCAGGCGATGGCGCTCGGCGATCTCACCCCAGTAGGCCACGCTGGCCCCGCCGAGCGGGTCGGCCCCGATGCGCACCCCCGCCGACCTGATCGCGTCCAGGTCCACCACCGACGGCAGGTCCTCCACGTACGTGCCGAGGAAGTCGTGCCGCCCGGCCACCTTCAGCGCGTTCGGGTAGGGGACGCGCAGCACGCCCTCCAGCGAGCATGCCAGCAGCCGGTTCGCCCGGTCCTGGATCCACGTGGTGGCCTCGGTGTCGGCGGGACCGCCGTGCGGCGGGTTGTACTTGAACCCGCCGTCGGCCGGCGGGTTGTGCGAGGGAGTGATCACGATGCCGTCGGCGAGCCCGGCCGTGCGCCCCCGGTTGTGGCGCAGGATCGCGTGCGAGACGGCGGGCGTGGGCGTGTAGCCGTCGCGCGCGTCGATCAGCACCTCGATCCCGTTGGCCGCGAGCACCTCCAGCGCCGAGACCCGCGCGGGCTCCGACAGCGCGTGCGTGTCGATGCCGAGGAACAACGGCCCGTCCGTGCCCTGCGCGCGGCGGTATTCGCAGATGGCCTGCGTCGTGGCCACGATGTGGTCCTCGTTGAAGGCCGTGTCGAGGGACGATCCCCGATGCCCCGACGTGCCGAACGCCACCCGCTGCCCCACCTCGGCCGGATCGGGATGCAGGGCGTAATAGGACGTGACCAGCCTCGCGACGTCGATGAGGTCGTCGGGCAGGGCGGGCAGTCCAGCGCGTTCGTGCGTCATGAGGCCACTTTACAAATCCTCCTCGGGAAATCCGCTGAGCGCGGCGGGTGCCCGTGAGGCGGCGTGGGAAGATACATTCGCGTGAGTCACCAGAACGGAGTTCTGTTTCATGCGATACGGATATTTCCTGAATGAGCCCCAAAGCTCCGACCCGATCGGCGGGCTGCGCGACCAGATCTCCCAGGCGGCGGACGAAGGCTTCGCCTCCGCCTGGATCTCCAACATCTTCGGCCTCGACGCCATCACCGCCCTGGCCGCCGCCGGGAACCAGGTGCCCGGCATCGAGCTCGGCACCGCCGTCGTGCCGACCTACCCGCGTCACCCCGCCGTGCTCGCCCAGCAGGCCATGACCGCCAACGCCGCGCTCGGCGGGCGGTTCGCGCTCGGCATCGGCCTCTCGCACAAGATCGTCATCGAGAACATGTACGGCTACGACTTCGACCGTCCCGGCCGGCACATGAAGGAATACCTCAGCATCCTGGTCCCGGCCACCCGCGGCGAGCACGTCAAGTACGACGGCGAGACGCTCAAGGCCGACATCAAGCTCTCCACGCCCGGCGCGGGCCTGCCCGTGCTGGTGGCCGCGCTCGGCCCGCGCATGCTCAAGCTGGCCGGCGCCGCGGCCGACGGCACCGTGCTGTGGATGACCGGCCCGAAGACGGTCGCCGAGCACATCGTGCCCACGATCACGGCCGCCGCCGCGGAGGCCGGCCGCGAGCCGCCCCGCGTCGTCTGCGCGCTGCCCATCTGCGTCACCGACGACCCCGCCGGGGCCGTCGCCCGCGCCAACGAGGTCTTCTCGGTCTACGGGCAGCTGCCGTCCTACCGTGCCATGCTCGACAGGGAGGGCGCGGCAGGGCCCGGCGACGTGGCCATCGTCGGCGACGAGGACACCGTGCTGGCCAAGCTCGCCGCTCTGGCGGAGTCGGGCGTGACCGACTTCGTGGGCTCCGCGTACGCGAACCGTGACCGCACCCGGAGCCTGCTGGTCGGCGCGGCGAAGGGCTGAGCCGGAGGCGCCCCAATAAACTCCGACAAGGTGAAGCGCTTGCTACTGGGCATAGACGTGTCGAACTGGCAGGGCACCGTCGACTGGGCCGGCCATGCGGACGATGGAGTGGCGTTCGCCTTCGCCAAGGCGACCGAGGGCGGCGACTACACCGACAAGTGGTTCGCGCGTAACTGGAACGGCATGCGCGAGAGCTGGCTCGTCTGCGGGGCGTACCATTTCGCCCGGCCCAAGGGCGACCCCATCGAGCAGGCGCGCCACTTCCTGAGCACGATCGGGTCGGCCGGCGGGCTGCGCCGCGGCGACCTGATCGCGCTCGACCTGGAGACCAACGACGGCCTGCGGCCCGAGCAGGTCGCCGGGTACGCGCGCCGGTGGTGCCACCACGTGGAACGGCACGCGGGCGTGCGGCCGTTCATCTACACGTTCCACTCGTTCGCACACGGCGGACACTGCGCGGGGCTGGGCGAATATCCGCTGTGGATCGCCAGCCCGGAGAGCCCGCGCGGCCGGCCGCCGGTGCCGCGGCCCTGGGGCGACTGGACCATCCACCAGTACGCCAACAGCCCGCTCGACCGAAACCTCTTCCACGGCACCCGGGAGGAGCTGACAAGGCTGGGGTTTCACCCGCGATAGCATCGGTGTTCACCACCGAACCAGCCTCGGTGCCGGGCATCGAGCGCGATCCAAGGGAGACACCGTGTCAGCCGAGCTACGCATCACCCTCGCCGGAGCCGAGCGTGTGGTCGCGGCCGGCACGACGGCCGGTGAGGCGCTGGAGGCCGACGGGCGCACGGTCATCGCGGCCAGGGTCAACGGCGAGGCGCGTGACCTGGCGCACCCGCTGGCGCAGGACGACGTGGTCGAGCCGATCGAGACCGGCAGCGACGAGGGCAGGGCCATCGTCCGCCACTCCACCGCCCACGTCATGGCGCAGGCGGTGCAGGAGCTGTTCCCCGACGCCAAGCTGGGCATCGGGCCGCCCGTCGAAAACGGGTTCTACTACGACTTCGACGTCAAAGAGGCTTTCCACCCCGACGACCTCAAGCGCATCGAGAAGCGCATGCGGGAGATCGTCAAGCAGGGGCAGCTGTTCTCCCGCCGGGCCGTCTCCGACGAGGAGGCGCGCGAGGAGCTGGCGGGCGAGCCGTACAAACTGGAGCTGATCGGTCTCAAGGGCGGGGCCGCCGACGAGGAGTCGGTGGAGGTGGGCGCCGGGCAGCTCACCATCTACGACAACCTCGACGCCAAGACCGGCGACCTGCAGTGGAAGGACCTGTGCCGGGGCCCGCACGTGCCCTCCACCCGGTCGATCCCGGCGTTCAAGCTCATGCGCTCCGGCGGCGCCTACTGGCGCGGCAGCGAGAAGAACCCGCAGCTCCAGCGGATCTACGGCACCGCGTGGGAGTCGCGCGACAAGCAGGACGAATACCTCAAGCTCCTCGAAGAGGCCGAAAAGCGCGACCATCGCAAGCTGGGCGTGGAGCTGGACCTGTTCAGCTTCCCGCCGGAGCTGGGCAGCGGTCTGCCGATCTTCCATCCCAAGGGCGGGATCATCCGCAAGGAGATGGAAGACTACATGCGCAGGCGGCAGTCCGAGGCGGGCTACGAGTTCGTCAACACCCCGCACATCACCAAGTCGTCGCTGTTCGAGACCTCGGGGCACCTGCCGTGGTATGCCGACGACATGTTCCCGGCCTTCGAGCTGGAGGGCACCGAATACCGTGTCAAGCCGATGAACTGCCCGATGCACAACCTGATCTTCAGGGCGCGCGGGCGGTCCTACCGGGAGCTGCCGCTGCGGCTGTGCGAGTTCGGGTCGGTCTACCGCTACGAGAAGTCGGGCGTGGTCCACGGGCTGACCCGGGTGCGCGGCATGACGCAGGACGACGCGCACATCTACACCACCAGGGAGCAGATGGCCGACGAGATCAAGTCGCTGCTGAGGTTCGTGCTCAGCGTGCTGCGTGATTTCGGCCTGTCCGACTTCTACCTGGAGCTGTCCACCCGCGACGACTCCGACAAGTTCATCGGCGATCCCGCCGAGTGGGAGGAGGCGACCCAGGCGCTGCGCCAGGTCGCCACCGAGTCGGGCCTGGAGCTGGTGGACGACCCGGGCGGCGCGGCCTTCTACGGGCCGAAGATCTCCGTCCAGGCCAAGGACGCCATCGGCCGCACCTGGCAGCTGTCCACGATTCAGCTCGACCTCAACCAGCCCAAGCGCTTCGGCCTGGAATACCAGGCGGCCGACGGCAGCAGGCAGACCCCGGTCATGATCCACCGGGCCCTGTTCGGCTCCGTGGAGCGCTTCCTCGGCGTGCTCACCGAGCACTACGCCGGCGCCTTCCCGCCCTGGCTGTCCCCGGTGCAGGTGGCGGGCATCCCGATCGCCGACGCCCACGTGCCCTACCTCCAGGACGTCGCGAAGAAGCTGCGTGAGCGCGGGATCCGGGTCGAGGTCGACGCGGCCGACGACCGCATGCAGAAGAAGATCCGCAACGCGCAGAAGTCGAAGGTGCCGTTCATGCTGCTCGCGGGCGACGACGACATCGCCAACGGCGCGGTGTCCTTCCGCTACCGCAACGGGGAGCAGAAGAACGGCGTCCCGGTGGAGGAGGCGATCGCCGAGATCGTCAACGCCGTGGAGCGCCGCGTCCAGGTCTGACCACGCCGGCACCACGACTTCCGGGGCTCGGTACGCACGAATACGGCGGAGCAGCCGCATCATCAGCTGCTCCGCCGTTCTTCTGCTATCCGGATCTGATCACTTGGCCAGCGGCTGGCCCTGCTTGTCGGTGAACTTCCCGATGAGGATCATGATGAAGTCGATCAGCACCCATATGCCGAACCCGCCGGCGGTGATGAGCATGAGGATGCCCGTCCCGATCTTGCCGACGTAGAAGCGGTGCACGCCCAGCACGCCCAGGAAGAAGCAGAGCAGAACAGCCGCGAGCCATGACTTGGTCATGAAGAGATGCCTTTCGATTCGGGGGATCGGCCGGACGCGGGCATGGCGGAGCCTGGTGTGCCGCGCCGGCCGGCGGTGACTGCGGGAACGATCAGCCGCAGGGCACGAAACCCTAGCAAGGTCTCCGTGCCGTCGCCGACGAAGTTCTTTATGTCCGTCGATATGCCGAAATATCCGCGATTAGTGGTTGAACAGGCGGAATGTAACGGCAGGTCGGCCGCCGAACCGCCGCGCCTCCTCGCGCGCGAACCCCTCGATCAGGTTGCGGGCGTAGGCCTCCGGGTCCTCGGTGGTGAGCGCCTCGATGTAGGCCCGGTGCTCCATGAGTGAGCGCACGCCGCGCTCCAGCCCGTCGGTGACGTCCACGGCGTGGGTGGGGGAGTCGCTGCCCGCGACGGCGACCCAGCGGACACCGGCCCAGGGCTCAGCCTCCGTATCTGGAAATATCCAGCGATTTCCGGCGTCTGCCGCGGCGTCCAGCACCGCCCTGCCGACGGCCCGGTGGTCAGGCGTGTTCCAGTACGTGCCGCCCCACGTGTCGTCCGGGTTCAGGGTGATCACGAGCTCGGGGCGGTGCCGGCGGATGGCGGCGGCCAGGTCTTTCCTGAGCGCGGTGCCGTACTCGATCACCCCGTCGGCGTGGCCGAGGAACTCCACGGTGTGCACGCCGACGACGGCCGCGCTGGCCCGCTCCTCGCGCTCGCGCACGGGCCCCGACTCGGCGGGCGGCAGGGAGTCGATGCCCGCCTCGCCCCGGGTCGCGATCAGGTAGGAGACCTCACGGCCCGCGTCGGTCCAGATCGCCACGGCGGACGCGCAGCCGTACTCGAGGTCGTCGGGGTGGGCCACGATGGCCAGGGCACGCTGCCAGTCGCCGGGCATGGGCTCAAGCTGATCGGTCATGGCCCCAACCCTAGACAGGCACGCCATGGCCGCGATTCCGCCGCCGCCCTATAGTGAGGGCGCGCGACGGTCTGCTGCCCGGCCGCGCACATGCTCGCCAATCGTCGCACACCCTGAGGTGGCAGGCCTGATGTGGAGCGAAGCGGATAAGACAGGCGCGGAGCCGGGCGACCGGCGGTCCATGGCCGTGCTCGTGGACGAGGCACTCGGCTATGTCTTCTCGGCCGCCCTGCGCGCGGTGGCCGCGGTGGGCGTGGCGGACAAGCTGGCCGGCGGGCCGCGTACGGTCGCCGAGCTGGCCGCGCAGACGGGCGTCCACGAGGGGAGCCTGCACCGGGTCCTGCGGCTGGTGGCCACCCGTGGCGTCGTCGAGGAGCTCGACGACGGGCGGTTCCGGCTGACCGAGCTCGGGCAGGCGCTGCGTTCCGACGTGCCGCTGTCGGCGCGGCCGGCCGTGCTCATGCTCACCGATCACACGCTGTGGCTGCCCAGCGGCGAGATGGAGCGGTGCCTGAGAGAAGGCGGCTCCGTCTTCGGCGGCATCTTCGGCATGCCGTTCTTCGACTACGTCGCCCAGGACGAGCAGACCGCGACGGCCTTCCACGACGGCATGGCGTCGTTCTCGGACGCCGAGAACCGGCCCATCGCCGCCGCTTACGACTTCCCGGAGCTGGGGGTCGTGGTGGACGTGGGCGGGGGTCAGGGCTTATATTTTTTCGTAACT
>NZ_VCKX01000427.1 GCF_005889725.1 Nonomuraea zeae | reverse complement strand
CATCCAAGACGGACAGGTGATCCTTCACAGCTCCTGACCACCACTCACCGCGAAACCCCAACCATGATCACCAGGTCGGGGTTCGCTGCCGCGTGCCCAGCTCAGGAAGGGATTTTCGGGGCAGATTTTTACGGTGCCGACACGAGGTGCCGGAGCCGCCGCGCCTCCTGCACCAACCTGCTCGACCCCTTGCGGGCCGCGACCGCCGCCACCTCCGGCAGATCCGCGCGCACCCGCCCGATCCTCGCCGCCCTCGCCCCCGCCGCCAGCAGGTCCGCGACACCTGGGCGGGGGCGTTCGCCCTCCTTGGGCAGCAGGCCGGGCAGGATGTGCGTGATCAGCGCCCACACCGCCTCGTGCGCCCCCGCCTGCGTGGCGTCCTCCAGCACCGCGACCACCCGGTTGAGCTTGAGTAAACCGGCCCCGGCCAGCTGCGTGACCGCCTCTCCCAGCGCCGCCGCCGGCACCTCGCCACGCGCCGCCAGCGTCAGCAGCGCGTCGGTGGCGGCCGCCCGGCCGGCAGCGCTCATGTGGCCCATGCCGCAGACCAGCGCGTGCGCCGTAGCCGCGCCGAGCGCGCCCTCCCCGTGCACCAGGCTCGCCAGCACCTCGACCTGCCGGTCTCGCGACTCCATCGTCTGTGGCAGGTGGGCGGCCAGGTGCGCCGCCACGAGCTCCCGATGCGAGGGCAGGACGAGCGGCCACCAGTCGAGCGTGTAGGAGTAGCCGGAGCGCGGCCCGAACAGCCGCCGGATCGGCTCAGGCAGATCGGCGGCCGGCGGCTCGATCGCGATCCGCAGGTCGTAGGCGTACCAGCCCGGGCCCTTGCCCATGGACACGCGCACCTCGGGGTCGGCCGGCCCGCCGCCGCGCATCCAGGCCGCGCAGCTGCGGCCCGCCTCCGACGTCAGCGTCTCGGCCCGCCGCGCGTCTGCGCCGGAGACCTCCCGGGGCAGCCGCAGCAGCGCCTGGGCGAGGTCGGCGGGCAGAGCCGCCACCCCGGCGGCCTCCAGCTGCTGGAGGCGGTCGATCAGCACGCCTGGATCGATGTGCCCGGTGCCCGCCGTGGGCGTGGCCAGCAGGACCGGGTAGCCGCCGCCCTCCTCGAAGTGCGGCACGAGCTCAAGGGCGCGGCTCAGGTAGAGCCGGTCGAGCACGTCGAGCGCGCCCGGCCGCCGGTGCTTCGGCCCGGCCTTCCTCGACAGGGCCTTGCTCCTCTCGGGTGCGGCGAACGCGAGGAACGCCTGCCGCAACCCCTCGGCGATGCCCTCGCGGAGCTCGCCGCCATAGTGGCCGTAATCGCCGTGCGAGAGCGAGCGCCACCACGGGCGCAGCGCCTCGCGGAGCGCGGCAGGCTCCCGGTGCGACCATTCGGCCAGGCCGGCAAGCAGGCGCTCGAACTCGTACGGGTCCGGTGGCCAGCCGAACCCGGCGATCGCGCGTGCCAGCTCGTCCGGTGAGGCGATGGGCGGCGGCAGCCGCGACGCCCGGCCGGCCGCCAAGGGCGCCGCGGCCGGAGCCTGCTCCTCCGCGAGCGCCGCGAGCTCCGCGAGCTCCGCGAGACCGCCCCCGTAGGCTGCCGAGATCTTCTCCCGCAGCTCGGCGGGCAGCTCCACCGCGGCCTGCCGGACCGCCTCGCGGCCCGGCTCCCCCGCCTGCGGGGCCACCTTGACCGCCAGGCGCACCGCCCGCTCCTGCAGCGCCAGCGTGTCCTGCACGAAGATCATCGCCAGGGCGGCCAGCACGTCGTCCACGCGTCGCGCGTCGCGCAGCACGGCGTCGCCGGCCCACGAGACGGCCGCGCGCAGCAGCTTCTTCTCCGGCCGGAACGCCAGCGCCGCCACCGACTCGGTGAACAGCTCCTCCTCCAGCCGCCCCGCCTCCTCCAGCCTCCGCAGCTGCGCCAGCGCCATGTCGGCCACCGCGGTCGGCCCCGCGGGCAGCAGCCTGGCGTAGTCTCTGGCCCGGGCGGCCGCCTCGTCGAGGTCGGGATCGAGCCGGTCGTGCAGGCCCGCGAGCGGGATAAGCGCGGCCGAGCCGTCGCGCAGGAGGCGCCTGACTAGGCCGTCGATCACGGCCGCGCGGTCCAGGAGGCCGTCACCCGTCAGCCGCACGACGGCCTCGACCACCGGCCACAGGTTGGTGGCGCCGAGGCCGTCGATCTCGAAGATGCGCGGCCCGTACGCGGCGAACAGCGGATCTCCGGCGGCTGTCGCCGGATCGAGCTCGCGCAGCCACCCGACCATGAACGCGTCCTCTTGCGGCGGCTCGGCGCCGGTCTCGCGGACGATGGCCGCGGCCACCTCCCAGTGCGCCAGGTCGGGCAGGCGCAGGCGAGCGGCGATGCGCCTGGCGACGTCGGCCTGCCACTCGGCGGGCCGGCGGCGCAGCAGGCCGAGCACGTGCTCCTCCTGGCCGGAACCGCTCGCCCACCGGAACTCGCGCCGCAGCAGCCAGGCGCTCACCGCCGCCGCGCCGCTCATGCAGGCGATGCCCGCCGCCATCAGCGGCATCCGCGCCCGGGGCCACTCCCACCAGGGGGCCGAACGGCTCTGCCTGGTGACGTAGCGAGGCAGCTCCGTCGCGATCGCCTTGCGACCGGCCTCGTCGAGCTCGGTGACCAGCCGGACCGCCCCGACGGTGTCGCAGGCGCGGGCAAGCTTGAGCAGGTCTTCCCACGCAGTCACGCGCACACCCCCCGATGAAAGCGGCGCGCCTCCAGGACAAACCGACCGGATCCGGCACGGACCTCCCGGCGGAAACGGCCGCATCCCGGACGGGCCTCGTGGTGGAAGCGGCGCGACGCAAGGACGAATCGGCCGGATCCAGCGCGAGCCTCTCCCCGAGGGCTCATCGCCAAGCCCCGCGATCGCCCGGCGGGCACACCCGCGCCGGGTGGGGTTAAGTCGCTCGAAGCCTGGTCGAGCCCTACATTTCGGACGTGTACGCACGCCGCCGCGTTGACCATGGCCGGGACACTAGCGGCCCCCGCCGACATTCTTGATCTCACGAAGAATGTCCACAATGTGATACGATCATTTTGTCATGAACAGTCATGACACCTCAGAGCCTCGCATGGTTCTCGTCGGCGACCCCGACAGCCCGGCCTCCCGCTTCGTAGCGGCCATGAACGCCGGTGACGCCCAAGCTCTCGATCACGTCTACGAGGACGACGGCGTTCTCGTCCCCGTACCCGGTCATCCCGTCACCGGTCCCGCACGCCTCGCCGCCCTCCAGCACCTGCAGAGCTTCGGGCTGCCGATGCAGGCGAGCCCAAGACACGTGTACGTCGCCGGCGACATCGCGCTGCTCATCGTGGACTGGTCGATTCGCGGCACCGCGCGGGACGGCGGCGACGTCGATCTGAGCGGCACCGCCACCGACGTCGTCCGTCGCGGCGCGGACGGCCGCTGGCGCTACGTCATCGACAACCCCCACGGCACAGCCTGACCCCACCCCGGCGTGAGCGCCATGACGCCCCGCGCCCTCCTCGCCATCCGCCGGGGAGGGCGCGCCGCACACCATGGACCGCCACCCGCCGTACGGCTCGCCGGACCAGCCCAGCCGCCCGGGATCGCGAGCCGCTCCAGGTCAGACTGCGGCGATCTTGGCCGGGTTCATCATCCACAGCACCTGATCGATGCCCTGGTCGGAGGCGTCCACGGTGAGCACGGTGAACACCTCTCCGTCACGGCGCAGCAGCGCCGCCGCCTGCCCGTTCACGGTGCCGAACTCCACCTCGACCCCCACCCAGAACCGGTCCGCGAACGCGCTGACGTACTTCGCGACCCGCGGCGCGCCCACCACGGGGAAGCGGGAGGCGCGTACGGCGCCGCCACCGTCGGAGTAGCTGACCGCGTCCGCCGCCAGGAGGTCCTCCAGCGCGGTGAGGTCGCCCGCGCGGGCGGCGGCGACGAAGGCGGTGAGCAGCCTGCGCTGCTGGGCCGTGCTCACCGGTGCGCGACGCTCGGAGACGAGGTGCTTGCGGGCCCTGCTCACGAGCTGCCGGACCGCCACCTCGCTGACCTGGATGATCCCGGCGATCTGCCGATAGGGATAGTCGAACGCCTCTCTCAGCACGTATGCCGCGCGCTCGGTCGGCGAGAGCCGTTCCAGCAGGAGCAGCACCGCGAGACCGAGGGCCTCGCCCCGCTCGGCCCCGAGGTGCGGGTCGGCCGTGGTGTCGACGGGCTCGGGCAGCCACGGGCCGACGTAGGTCTCGCGCCGGGCGCGGGCGGACTGCAGGGCGTTGATGGCGAGACGGGTGATCACCGTCGCGAGGAACGCGGCCGGGTCGGTGACGGTGGCGCGGTCGTAGCCCTGCCAGCGCAGCCAGGCCTCCTGCACCAGGTCCTCGGCCTCGGTGACGCTGCCCAGCATCCGGTACGCGATCCCGAACAGGCGCGGCCGCACGCCCGCGAAGACCGTCGCGGCCTCGTCGAGATCCGCCGGCCCGCCGGACTGGCCCGCCGATCCGGTGTCCCCCACAATGATCGCCCCTGTTCGCTGCTCGGAAAAACCCCGTACGACCCTAGCCGGACGGCGCCTCGGCCCCGAGCTCCGGTAAGGCGCCGACGTCGTCAGGAGGGGCGCGGCGCCCGGCGGTCCCCGCGCCGGGCGAGCTCCTCGTCGTCCACCAGCGTGAGCATCGGCTGGCCGGGCTCGCACAGCATCGTGACGATGAAGCGGAGAGGGACGTCGTCGCGGTGGTTGCCGTCCTGGTAGTGGATGACGTCGCCGCCCGGCTCCCAGAACGTCTCCCCGGCGCGCACGACACGCTCCGGCTCGCCCTCGATCTCCAGCAGCATCTCCCCCTCCAGGATGTAGCCGAACGCCGGGCCGGAGTGCCGGTGCGGCGGCGTCCCCGGGTCGCCCGGCGGGTACTCGATGACCACCGTCATCGCGTGCGCCCCTGCCGGGATGAACGGCGGCTCGGCCTCCTGGAGCACGGTCAGCGCCGTCTGCCAGGCGGTCGATCTGGGCTTCGGCCCGGTTCCGGGCATAGCGGTACCTCCATCAGTCATGGGTGCGGGATCCTGCGCGCGCAGGAGCGGTCAGCAGCCGGTCCTGCCCAGCCACTGCGCGTACGTGAGCTCGCCGAGGACCGCGCCGCCGCCCTCGGGGACCAGCGAGCGCTCGCTCAGCTCGGCCCCGAAGTAGGTGGCGTGCGGGTCGGTGACCACCTCGCGCGGGTCGCCCCAGGCGGCCAGCGCGCCGCGGAAGAACTCGTCCATCCGCGTCTGCTCGGGCCCGGCGACCTCGATCCGGCCGTTCAGCGGCGCACCCACCGCGGCCCTGGCGACCGCCCGGGCGACGTCGTCGCCCGCTATGGGCTGGAAGAGCACAGGAGGCATGCGGACCGTGTCGCCATCCGCGGCGGCGTCGGCGATGCCGCGGGCGAACTCGAAGAACTGCGTCGCGTGCACGATCGTGAACGGGATCGACGACTTCTCGATCAGCTTCTCCTGTACGACCTTCGCCCGGAAATAGCCGCTCTGGGGCAGCCGCTCGGTGCCGACCACCGACAGCGCGACATGATGGTCCACGCCGGCCTCCGCCTCCGCCGCGAGCAGGTTGCGGGTGGAGGTCTCGAAGAACTCCAGCGCCGCGGCGTCCTCGAAGGACGGCGAGTTGGACACGTCGATCACCACGGACGCGCCGGCCAGCGCCTCCGCCAGCCCTTCGCCGGTCAGGGTGTTGACGCCGGTCTTCGGCGAGGCCGCGACCGCCTCATGGCCGTGCTCGCCGAGCCTCGTCACGAGCTTCGAGCCGATCAGGCCGGTGCCGCCGATGATCACGATCTTCATGGACAAGCCTTCCTGTACGCCGGCGTGACCGCCCCCGATCGCCAGCTACGACCGGGCAGCCCGCCGGCCTGTGACAGATCCGGTGAAAAGTCTTCAAATTCGCTCATCACCGGTTACGGACTGTCACAAACAGAAACGCCGCAGACCAGTCAGGAACCCGTGCCAGGCCGCCACGGAGACCCGCGGCCGGCAGGGCCGCCTGCCCCGACGAGATGGACCGCGAGCCGGTCCGGTCGCCCGGCCCGCTCACCGCCGCAGGCTGCGCGGGGTCAGGTCGGTCCAGTGCGCGGCCACGTAGGCCAGGCAGGCCGGCCTGCTGTCCGGCCCGAAGCGCACCGCCCAGCCGCCGGGCACGGCGGCGAAAGAGGGCCAGATGGAGTGCTGCTCCTCGTCGTTGGCCAGAACGAGGAACTCGCCGTCCGGGTCGTCGAAGGGATTCATGGGGTCAGCTCCTAGCGGTGAGGTCGTCGAAGGCGGCACTGCGGGGCTCGATCCCGTCCATTGCGGCAGGTCCTCCACGAATGCTCTAGTTAGGGAAGCCTTGCCTAATTTGATGGCGAAGTCGGCATATGTCAAGAGGGGGCCCCGTGCCGCCGGCACCCGCGCCGGCCCGTCCCGTGCCCGATCGCTCAGGCCACCGCCGATCAGGTCACTGCTGGCCGGGCCGCCGGGCCGGGGCCGGGGCCGGGGCGGCCGTCCCGTCGGCGAACCTGCCCGGCCGGAACGACGCCAGCAGCGCCGACTCCTCCCCGAACACCTCGCCCGCCACCTCCCCCATCAGCAGCGGCGCCAGCGTCATCCCGCTGTGCGTGGCCACGATGTACACGCGCCGCCCCGCGTCGGCGAATCCGGCCACGGTGAGCCCGTCGCCGGGCATCGCCCGGGAGCCCACGACCGCCCGCTCGACCGCCGCGCCGCCGGTGCCGCGCAGGACGCCGGGCAGCAGGCGCAGCATCTCCGCCAGCACGTCGCCGGGCACCGGCGCCGCCGGGTCGGCCCGCTCGTCCAGCCGCAGGGACTGCAGCAGCACCCGGCCGCCGCCGTCCGGGCGCAGGTTGAGCCCGGCGGTGGTGAGCACCCGCGACAGCCGGGCCGGCACCGGTGCCGTGGTGACCAGGAACCCGTTGGTGACCTTGCCCGACACGGCCGGGTCGAGCATGGGGACCTGCCCCCCGGCCAGCGCCGCCACGCCTTCCGTCCAGCGCCCGGCACAGGTGACGACCACGTCGGCGGCGAATGCGCGCCCGTCGGCCAGCGTCACCTTCGCGCCGCCCGCCGCGGGCTCGATGGCGGTGACCTCGGCCCCGCACTCCAGCTCGGCCCCGCCGTCGAGGGCCTCGCCGAGCAGCCGCCCGAGCAGCCTGATCGGCTGGACGTACGCCTCGACGGGGAAGAACACGTACTCGGTGCCCGGGGGCGGGGGGACCAGGTCGGGCTCCAGGGCCAGCGCGCGCCGCGCGGTCACCCGCTCCACCGGGTAGCCCATGCCGAGCAGCCGCTCGACGCGGGCCTCCAGCTGTTCCTTGTGCTCGCCGGTGACGGCGTACTCAAGGTTGCCCGTGGAGAAGAACCAGTCGCCGGGGAGCTGGTGGTGCGCCCAGACGCCGGCGTGGTTGAGGTCGAAGTACTCCTTGGGCGTCTTGTTGTTGGCGTTGATCCACGCGACGGACGTGGACGAGGTGCCGTACCCGGGATGGCGTGCCTCCAGGATGGTGACCTGCGCGCCGCGCCGGGTGAGCCCGGCCGCGACCGCGGATCCGACGACCCCCGCACCGATGACGACGACTCGCACATTCGCTCCTGACATTTCGGGTCCTGTCACTTCTCATCCTGGTCGGCGGAGGCCTCGGTCACGCCGGTTACCGAGACGCTCATGACCGCTCGACCTCCTTCGTCCACCGGTCGGTCCAGGCGGAGCGCTCGCCGTTGACGGCGGCCCGGTCCAGCGGTTTCATCCCGGCCGCCTGCTCGGAACCGACCACCCGCGCGGCCGGCGCGGCGTCCAGCCGGGCCCACCACGTTCGCGGTGGCCGGCAACGGGATCGCACCCTCCGGCGGGTAGACGAACTTGATCGGGAAGTCCTTGTCCGCCAGCATCTCCACGCGCGAGCCGCCCCGCACCGACGCGACCGCCTGCCCCTGCAGGAAGTAGGTGGACACGTCGAACGTGAAGGCGTTCGCGGCCACCTTCCTGGTTTTTGCCGCGTGAGTCGGTTATACGCAGGCGAGACGGGGTGCGGCTAGCCCCGTTTTCCGCACGTCGAGGTGAGTGAAGATCGCCGAGTTTGCCGCAGTGATCGTCGCGCGGTATGACGTGGCTGGTGAGACAGCGCGCGCAGTGGGGTCAGGCCAGTGTCGAGAAGATG
>NZ_VCKX01000426.1 GCF_005889725.1 Nonomuraea zeae | reverse complement strand
GGCACCGGCCAGTCACCCCCGACCATCCCGCAACCCACCGACCTCCAACTCCACCTCCTGGACCTGCTCAACATCGATCCACGAGACCTCCGCTGAAGATCACTCACGTGCGGAAAACGGGGCTAGCGCCCATCACGCGTGGCCGGGGCCGGCGAGGTCGCGTGTTCCGTCACCACGGCAGGGGCCGCCCATCGCGGAAGAACCCACCGGTCGGCCCGCCGTCCGGCAGATCGGCCGCCCACAGCACGCTTGCCGCCCCCTCCGCGACCGGCCGCCCGCCCGGGCCGCCCATGTCCGTCGCCACCCACCCGGGGCAGACGGAGTTGACCAGGACGCGATCGCGGCGCAGCTCGGCGGCGAGCATCTTCGTCAGCGCGTTGAGCGCCACCTTCGACACCGCGTAAGCGGGCGTCCCCGAGCCCATCGAGGCCAGCGACCCCGCCTCGCTGGAGACGTTCACCACCCGCCCGTGGCTGCTCGCGCGCAGCAGCGGCAGCAGCGCCTGCGTCACCCGCCACGCTCCCAGCAGGTTGGTGTCCAGCGCCTCCCGCACCACCGTCAGATCGGCGTCGGCGGCCCGCTGCCACGTGTCGTAGTGAATGGCCGCGTTGTTGACCAGCACGTCCACCCGCTCGTGCCGGGCGGCGACCTCCCTGCCGAACCGCTCGGCCGACTCCGGGTCCGCCACGTCGAGCTGCCAGGGCTGCGCCCCGACGCCCTGCGCGGCCTTCTCCGCCTTGCCCAGGTCTCTGGCGGTCAGCAGCACGGTGTCCCCGGTCGCCGCGAGCCGCCTGGCCACCTCCAGCCCGATCCCCCGATTGGCCCCGGTGACCACGCACACGCGTCCGGCCATCACATCCTCCTCCGCAGGAAGTCCCGCTCCACCTCGTTGCCCGCACGGGCGACCGCCGCCGCGTACGCCTCCCCGGCCTCCTTCTCACGCCCCAGCCTCCGCAGCAGATCGGCGCGTACGGCGTGGAACAGGTGGTAGTCGCCCCCGTCGAGCCCGTCGACCAGCCGCAGCGCCGCCTCCGGCCCCTCCACCTCGGCCACCGCCACCGCCCGGTGCAACGCCACCACCGGCCCGGGGTCGAAGGCCGTGAGCAGGTCGTACAGCCGCAGGATCTGCCCCCAGTCCGTCTCCTTCGCCGTCGGCGCGTCGCCGTGCACGGCGTTGACGGCGGCCTGCACCTGGTACGGGCCGGGCTCGTCCCGCCGCAGGCACCACCGCACGAGCTCCTGCCCCTCCGCGACGAGCGCCCGGTCCCACAGCCCTCGGTCCTGCTCCCCCAGCGGCACCAGCTCGCCGCTCTCACCGGTACGCGCCGCCCGCCGCGACTCGACCAGCAGCATCAGCGCCAGCAGCCCCACGACCTCGGGCTCGTCCGGCACCAGTGCCGCCACCAGCCGCCCGAGCCGGATGGCCTCCCGGCACAGCTCCTCCCGCACGAGCCGGTCGCCGGAGCTGGCGGTGTAGCCCTCGTTGAAGATCAGGTAGATCACGGCGAGCACGGCCCGCAGCCGCTCGGGCAGATCGCCCTCCTCGGGCACCCGGTACGGGATCCGCGCGTCGCGGATCTTGGCCTTGGCGCGTACCAGCCGCTGCGCCATGGTCGGCTCAGGGACCAGGAACGCCCGCGCGATCTCCGCCGTCGTGAGGCCGCCGATCAGCCGCAGGGTGAGCGCGACCCGGGCGTGGACGGCGAGCGCGGGATGGCAGCAGGTGAAGATCAGCCGGAGCCGGTCGTCCTGGACGGGCCCCTCGTCCGGCGCCTCAGCGGGGGCGTGCAGCAGCGCGGCCTGGGCGTGCTTGCCCGGCCGCGCCGTCTCCCTGCGCAGCCGGTCGACCGCCCGGTTGCGGGCGGTCGTGATGATCCACCCCGCGGGGCTCGGCGGCAGCCCGGCCTCGGGCCACTGCCGCACCGCCACGGCGAACGCTTCCTGCACCGCCTCTTCGGCGAGGTCGATGTCGCCGAAGGAGCGGACGAGCACGGAGACGGCGCGGCCGTACTCCTCCCGGAACACCCGCTCTATCTCAGGCTCGACCAGCATGCGCCATCCGTCGGGTCACCGCTCCAGCGGGACCTCGCGCTGTATGGTCTCCACCGCGTTCTTGGCCGTGACCAGGGACGCGTTGGTGACCTTCCGGTAGATCGCGATGGCCTTGACCGTCTTGCCGGCCTGCAAGGCCGAGTAGAAGTCCGGCGGCAGTGCCGCACCATCGGCTACGGCGTCGACCAGCACGGGGTCGACGCCGAGATGCCGCTGCAGATAGGCGACCTGCTTCTCAAGCCGGGCGATTCTCTCCTCAACGGATTCCATGGTCGAAACACTACCCGGCGGATCACCGCTGGGTCGGCGCCACCACGACCTCGACCCGCTGGAACTCCTTGATGTCGGAGTAGCCCGTGGAGGCCATCGTCCGCTTGAGCGCGCCCATCAGGTTCATCGAGCCGTCCGCCACGCTCGACGGGCCGTGCAGGATCTGCTCCAGCGTGCCGACCGTCCCGAACGCGACCCGCCGCCCGCGCGGCAGGTCCGGGTGGTGCGCCTCGGAGCCCCAGTGGAACCCGTGCCCGGGCGCCTCGGAGGCCCTGGCCAGCGGCGAGCCGACCATCACGGCGTCGGCCCCGCAGGCGATCGCCTTGGCGATGTCGCCGGAGGTGCCCATGCCGCCGTCGGCGATCACGTGGACGTAGCGGCCGCCCGACTCGTCCATGTAGTCGCGCCGCGCCGCCGCGACGTCAGAGATCGCGGTGGCCATCGGCACGGCCACACCGAGCACGTTGCGCGTGGTGTGCGAGGCGCCGCCGCCGAACCCGACCAGCACGCCCGCCGCGCCGGTGCGCATGAGGTGCAGGGCCGCGGTGTAGGTGGCGCATCCGCCGACGATGACCGGCACGTCGAGCTCATAGATGAACTGCTTGAGGTTGAGCGGCTCGGCCCGGCCCGAGACGTGCTCGGCGGAGACCGTGGTGCCCCGGATGACGAAGATGTCGACCCCGGCGTCGATCACGGCCTTGTGGTACTGGACGGTGCGCTGCGGCGACAGCCGCACGGCCGTGGTCACCCCGGAGGCGCGGATCTCCTCGATCCGGCGGCCGATCAGCTCCTCCTGGATCGGCGCGGCGTAGATCTCCTGGAGCCGCCTGGTGGCCGCCTCCGTGTCGAGGACGGCGCACTCCTCCAGCAACGGCGACGGGTCTTCGTACCGGGTCCACAGCCCTTCGAGGTCGAGCGGCGCCAGCCCGCCGAGCCGCCCGATCGCGATCGCGGTGGCGGGCGAGACCACGCTGTCCATGGGGGCGACGACTACGGGCAGCTCGAACCGGTAGGCGTCGATCTGCCAGGAGATCGAGACCTCCTCCGGGTCACGGGTGCGCCGCGAGGGCACCAGGCCGATCTCGTCAAGCGCGTACGCTCGCCGCCCGGTCTTCCCCCGGCCGATCTCCACCTGCTGAGTCATGACTTACCTTCTGTGATAGTTCGGAGCTTCCACGGTCATCTGGATGTCGTGGGGGTGGCTCTCCTTGAGGCCCGCTGCCGTGATCGGCATGAGCTCGCAGTCGGTGTGCATCTGGGTGATCGTGCGGCAGCCGGCGTACCACATGCCCTGACGCAGCCCGCCGATGAGCTGGTGCGCGACGGCGGCGACCGGGCCGCGGTAGGGGACCTGGCCCTCGATGCCCTCGGGGATGTACTTGTCCTCGCCGCCGACGTCGGCCTGGGCGTAGCGGTCCTTGCTGAAGGAGGTGCCACCGCGCTCGCGGTTGCGTACGGCGCCGAGCGAGCCCATCCCGCGGTACGACTTGAACTGCTTGCCGTTGATGAAGATCAGCTCACCCGGCGACTCCTCGCACCCGGCGAGCAGCGAGCCCAGCATGACCGTGTCCGCGCCGGCCGCGATCGCCTTGACGATGTCGCCGGAGTATTGCAGGCCGCCGTCGCCGATCACCGGCACTCCGGCGGGAGCGCACGCCTTGGATGCCTCGTAGATCGCGGTGACCTGCGGTGCGCCCACCCCGGCCACCACCCGGGTGGTGCAGATGGAGCCCGGCCCCACGCCCACCTTGACCGCGTCGGCGCCCGCGTCGACCAGCATCTGGGCGCCCGCCCTGGTCGCGATGTTGCCGCCGATGACCTGGACCTTGCTGTTGGCCTTGACCTTGGCGATCATCTCGGCCAGCCCCTTGGAGTGCCCGTGGGCCACGTCGACGACCACCACGTCGACGCCGGCCTCGATCAGCGCCTTGGCGCGCAGCTCCGCGTCGCCGCCGACGCCCACCGCCGCGCCCACCACGAGGCGGCCGTCGTCGTCCTTGGTGGACAGCGGGTACTGCTCGCTCTTGGTGAAGTCCTTCACCGTGATCAGGCCGCGCAGCCTGCCTTCGGAGTCGACCAGGGGCAGCTTTTCGATCTTGTTCTGCCTGAGCAGGGCGAACGCGTCGTCGCGCGACACCCCGACCGGCGCGGTGACCAGCGGCATCTTGGACATGACCTCGCGTACGGGCCGCGCCTGGTTCGTCTCGAACCGCATGTCACGATTTGTCACAATCCCGACCAGCGTGCCGGACATATCCGTCACAGGCACTCCGGAGATCCGGTACGTCGCGCACAACCGCTCGACGTCGGCCAGCGTGTCGTCGGGGCTGCAGGTGACCGGGTTGGTGACCATGCCGGCCTCGGACCGCTTGACCAGATCGACGTGCTGAGCCTGCTCCTCGACGGACAGGTTGCGATGCAGGATGCCGATGCCGCCCTGCCTGGCCATGGCGACCGCCATGCGCGCCTCGGTGACGGTGTCCATGGCCGCCGAGACGAGCGGGATGGACAGCGTGATGCCCCGCGACAGGCGGGATCTGGTGTCGGCCTCTCCTGGTTGGAGATCTGAATAACCGGGCACCAACAGCACGTCGTCGAAGGTCAATCCCATCTCGGTGAACTTGGACATGCTGCGGCCCCCTCCTGCCGATGCGCTGATTCAGCTAAGTCTAGGCCCTGCCTCCAACTGCATGCTTATGGCCTCCGCTCCGCGGAGGCGGGCTCGGTCGCCTCACGCCGCCGTCTTCCCCCCGCTCTGGTCGCTACGCTCCCGCCGCTCCTCCCAGACGACGGCACTCCCTCGCAAAACCAGCCCATGGCCTCCGCTCCGCGGAGGCGGGTCGGGGGCCTCGCGGCGCCTTCACTCCTTGGGGCGGGGTGGGCGCCTTCCGGCGCGCCGGCTCCTTCGCCCTACGTCGCTCCCCCGGGCAACGACGTCACCCCTACGAAACCAACTCCAGGAGCCGCACCAACTGCAGGAGCCGCACCGGGCCGGACGCGGCGATGCCGGGAGGACGATGACCCCCACGGCCCGTCGTACTCCCGGCATCGAAAAAGTGCCGGGGGATGAGACGGTCGGTGATCCGTCCCACCCCCCGGCCACCGGCACCCGGGCGTGATGGCGCTTTGCGCCACCGAACCCCCCTCCGCGTCCTGATGGCCGGCGCCACCGCGTCCTTGTCTGGATGCCGACGCTAAGTAAAGCCTGCGTTACGGAACGGAACATCGCAATGGGAAAACGTGCAATTGCACGAAGTTGCACGTTCGGCTCGACGAGTCGGCGCAACGAGCGGACACCGGCGTAATGCAGGGTTATCCTCGCGGCACGCCCGTGTCCCCCCGACGGAGCTGCCGATAATGCGCAACGAGTCCCGAACCGTGTCCGATCCCTTCGAGACGCTGGGTCTCGACCCGAACCAGACCGCGCTCTACTCGGCTGTGCTGCGGTTGCATCGTGCCACGCGCACCGATCTCGCGCAGGCCATGGACGACCCCGTCGAAAAGGTCAGCCGCCAGCTCGACGACCTGGTCAAGCTGGGAGTGGTCGACGAGCAGTCCGGCGAGTACCTGGCCAGACATCCGGCCGCGGCGCTCGGCCGGGTGATCGCCGCCCGGCTGGACCGGCTGGCCGAGGAGAGTCGCATGATCGACTCCGCGCTCGGCTCGATCCGCGGGCTCATTCGCGATTACGACGCCGGCCGCGACTACCAGAGCGGCCCGTTCACCGTGGAGATGGTGAACGGCGCGGACGTGCTGTACGAGAGCGTGGTCGGCATCGCCGTTCAGTCCCCGCCGATGGAATTACTCACCGCCGTTCCCGACGATCGCACCATGACAGATTTTGCCCGGAAATTTGCTGACCCATGGATTGATGCGCAGAAACGAAAACTTCTTACGGTTCACGCGATCATCCCGGTTTCCACCCTCACGCTTCCCGGCGTGCGCGACCAGCTCACCCAGCTGATCGAGACCGGCGGCAAAGTACGCACGCTCGACCGGGTGCCGAGCTGGTTCATGACCGCCGGGCCGGAGGTCGCCGGCCTGCCGCCGTTCTGGGGCGGCAACCTGCCCGACCACGCCTACAACTTCTACCTCGTACGCACTCCGATCGTCGTGGGCCTGCTCAGGACGCTGTTCGACGAGCTGTGGGGCAGAGCCGTACCGCTGCCGTGGGGTCGCAGGGGCGACGGGATGGTCAAAGTGCTGCGCCTGGCCGCGCAGGGCATGTGCGACGAGTCGATCGCCCGCCAGCTCGGCGTGTCGGTCAGAACGGTCCGGGCCAGATTCGCCGACGCCATGTCCGAGCTGGGCGCGCAATCACGCTTCCACGCAGGGGTGGAAGCCGCCAGACGCGGATGGCTGAGCTAATAACCACCGCTGGGGCCGCTTCGGTCATATGGTGGGAAGGTGCTGGAAGACGTCCCCCGCGACCCGTTCGCGGACGACCCGAACGACCCGTCCTCGGCGATGGGTGCGCTCGACGACGCCGAGCCACTCACCGCGGCCGAGCGCGACGAGGCCATCACCGACCTCGCCGACGTCGAGGTCTTCCGCTCCCTGCTGGAGCCGCAGGGCGTGCTGGGCCTCGTACTCGACTGCCCCGAATGCGGCGAGCAGCACTTCTTCGACTGGGAGCTGCTGCGCGGCAACCTACGGCAGATGATCGAGAAAGGCCAGCCACAGGTGCACGAGCCGGCCTTCCACCCAGACCCCGCCGACTACGTCAGCTGGGAATACGCCAGAGGCTATGTCGACGGCGTCATCGACACGGAGGAACGCCGCTGACCGACATCATCCAGCAGCGCGGCAAGCAGCCGCGCGGCTGGATCGCCTGAGTCAGGCACCTCTCCACGACCGAGCGCGTCGAGCAGCGCGTCGGTCTCCTCCTCTGGCGTCAAGCCGACTCCAGCTCGGCCATCTGCCGCAACCTGGCCAGCGCCCGATGCTGGGCGACCCGGACCGCACCTGGTGACATACCGAGTACATTACCGGTCTCCTCAGCGGACAGCCCCGACACCACCCGCAACAGCAGCAACTCGCGCTGGTTCTCGGGCAGCCTGGCCAGCAGCCTGCGCGCGTGCTCCACCTCGATGTAGCGGACGACCGTCTCCTCGGGCCCAGGCCCGTCGTCCGGCCCGTCGGGCAGATCTTGAGTAGGTACGGCCGACCGCACCGAGCTGCGCAGCGCGTCGGCCACTTTGTGCGAGGCGATCCCGAACACGAAGGAGGCGAACGGCCGCCCCATGTCCCGGTATCGCGGCAGCGCGGACAGGACCGCGATGCACACCTCCTGGGCTACGTCATCGGCAATGTGATATTGCCCTGAAACCCTGCCCAGCCTGGCGCGGCAATACCGCACCACCATCGGACGCAACTCACCGAGCAGGGATTCGATCGCACTGCGATCCCCCTGCACGGCGAGGCTCGTCAGTTCCCTTAGGTCGGAGTCATCCGTCCGTGCCGGAAGTCTCGACGCGAGCCTTACCCCAATTTTGGCGTCGGCGACGCTTCCCTCGCTCACGATAGGCATGATGCCCGCACTGATCCGGCCTGTCGTCATAGCGAACGGCTACGGATTGGTCACATTGAAGCGACGATAACTAACAGTAATCAAATGACCACACTAAGCCTTAACTGCTGACATAATGTTTCATCCCTTAACCCGGAATGCACGACAATTGTCAGACCGCGACGCTTATCTCCTGCTTCCGGTTTACTCCATTAATCCACCTTTTCCCCCACTTCTACTCGCCCGGCCGCCACACTGCCCTCCCCTGCCCTCTCGTCCCTCATACCGGGCAACCTCGATTTCGTACCCGACCGAAACCCCGACTCCGCACCCGCTGGAACGATCCAGAA
>NZ_VCKX01000425.1 GCF_005889725.1 Nonomuraea zeae | reverse complement strand
TCGGCCGGGTCTCCCTCGATCGCGACCTGATCCTGTACCTGTTCGGCACCCCCGGGCAGCACCGGTTCTGGTTCATGTGGGACGACCTGGTGCGGGGTGCCATCGGCGCGGTCGTGCTGGTGGACACCCGCCGCCTGGCCGACAGCTTCCCCGCGATCGACTATTTCGAGGAGGCCCAGCTGCCGTTCATCGTGGGGGTGAACGGCTGGGACGGCCAGTACGCCCACAGCGATGCCGAGGTGCGCGACGCGCTCACCCTGGCCCCGCACATCCCGATGGTGCGCCTGGACGCCAGGTCGAAGGACTCGGTCAAGACCGCGTTGATCAACCTGGTCGAGCACGCGCTCACGGTCCGGATGGCCGTGCCAGGCTGGAGCGGCTAGCGAAGCGGATAGGCTGGAGTCTTAGACGTATATTCGCTTCGAGGACTGGCCAACCACGTGTTCGAGACGCTTTCCGACCGGCTGACATCGGTCTTCTCCTCCCTCCGATCCAAGGGGCGGCTGTCCGACGCGGACATCGACGCCACCACCCGTGAGATCCGCATCGCGCTGCTCGAGGCCGATGTCGCGCTCCCGGTGGTCAAGGCGTTCGTCGCCCAGGTCAAGGAGCGCGCCCGCGGCGCCGAGGTGTCGCAGGCGCTCAACCCGGCGCAGCAGGTCGTCAAGATCGTCAATGACGAGCTGATCGGGATCCTCGGCGGTGAGACCCGCAGGATCCGCTTCGCCAAGACGCCGCCGACGGTCATCATGCTGGCCGGCCTCCAGGGCGCGGGCAAGACGACGCTGGCGGGCAAGCTGGCGAAGTGGCTGCGCGAGCAGGGCCACGCGCCCATGCTGGTCGCCGCCGACCTCCAGCGGCCCAACGCGGTCCAGCAGCTCCAGGTGGTGGGCGAGCGGGCCCAGGTCGCCGTCTACGCGCCCGAGCCGGGCAGCGGCGTCGGCGACCCGATCGCGGTCGCCCGCCAGTCGATCGACGAGGCCAGGCGCCTGCAGCACGACATCGTCATCATCGACACCGCCGGTCGCCTGGGCATCGACCAGGAGATGATGAAGCAGGCCGCCGACATCCGCGACGCGGTCAGCCCCGACGAGGTCCTGTTCGTGGTCGACGCCATGATCGGCCAGGACGCCGTGATCACGGCGCAGGCGTTCATGGAGGGCGTCGGCTTCGACGGCGTCGTGCTGACCAAGCTCGACGGCGACGCGCGCGGCGGTGCGGCGCTCTCGGTCAGGCACATCACGGGCCGGCCGATCATGTTCGCCTCCACGGGCGAGAAGCTGGAAGACTTCGACGCCTTCCACCCCGACCGGATGGCCTCCCGCATCCTCGACATGGGTGACATCCTCACCCTGATCGAGCAGGCCCAGAAGACGTTCGACGAGGAGCAGGCGGCCAAGATGGCCGGCAAGCTCACGTCGGGGGAGAACTTCACGCTCGAGGACTTCCTCGAGCAGATGATGATGGTCCAGAAGATGGGGCCGATCAAGAACCTGCTCGGCATGATGCCCGGCATGGGGCAGATGCGTGACCAGCTCAACTCCATCGACGACCGCGACCTCGATCGCATCGCCGCCATCATCCGCTCGATGACCCCGGCCGAGCGCCAGGATCCCAAGATCATCAACGGCTCCCGGCGCTCGCGCATCGCCAACGGCTCGGGTGTCACGGTCAGCGCCGTGAGCAATCTGGTCACCCGCTTCTTCGAGGCACAGAAGATGATGAAGCGGATGGCCGGCGGCATGGGCATCCCCGGCATGCCGGGCGGTCGCGGCAAGGCGGCCAAGACCCAGAAGAAGGCCAAGAAGGGGCGGCGCGTCAGCGGCGACCCGCGCAAGGCGGCCCTGGGCAAGGCGTCGGCCGACGCCCCCGCCGAGGGTCCCGCCGAGCCCAAGCCGGGCGGCATGCTCGGCAACCTCGGGGGCAAGCTGCCTCCGGGGATGGAGCTGCCGCCGGGCTTCGACCCGTCGAAGTTCAAGCTTCCCGGCCAGAAATAGCCCGCTGCGCCCTCCCGTGCCTGCCCTTGGGCAGGTCACGGATGGTGCCCCGCCCGAGCAGGGCGGTCCGGGCACGCGATGCCTGTCCGGACCTTGCCGAGCCTTTGCGGCGACCTGCTGCTGGAGGTCGAAGGCAGTGCCCTCGATCTGGCACAATGGCATGTTGGAACATCGTGACCAGGCGGGTGCCCTCTCACCTCCCGCAGGCCGCGCCTGTCCCTGGAGCGTCGTCCCGTCGTGCCCCACTCGGCGAGATGCCGTTCACCCACGCTCGAATGCAGGAGAGACCACACCCGTGGCAGTCAAGATCAAGCTCAAGCGGCTCGGCATGATCCGCAACGCTC
Source organism: Nonomuraea zeae (assembly GCF_005889725.1). Lineage (GTDB taxonomy): Bacteria > Actinomycetota > Actinomycetes > Streptosporangiales > Streptosporangiaceae > Nonomuraea > Nonomuraea zeae. The sequence goes on along the minus strand of NZ_VCKX01000425.1, from coordinate 6,059 downwards.
AGTACCGAATCGTCGTCGCCGACAGCCGCACCAAGCGTGACGGCCGGGCGATCGAAGAGATCGGCCTGTACCACCCGAAGAACGACCCTTCGCGCATCGAGATCGACGCCGAGCGGGCCGCTTACTGGCTGGGTGTCGGCGCGCAGCCGACCGAGCCGGTGCTCAAGCTGCTCAAGCTCACGGGCGACTGGCAGAAGTTCAAGGGCGAGCCCGCCCCTGCGCCTCTCAAGGTCGCCGAGCCCGCGCCCGACCGTCACGCCCTCTACGAGGCCGCGGCCAAGGAGGCGCTGTCCGGTGGCGACACCGGCACGGCCGCCACCACGCCGAAGCGGGCCAAGAAGAAGGAAGAGGCCGCCGAGGCCGCTCCCGCCGAGACCCAGACCGAGGGCGAGGCCTGACGTGCTCGAGGAGGCTCTCGAGCACCTCGTTAAGGGCATCGTCGAACATCCCGACGATGTCCGGGTCCGCGCACGCCGCATTCGCAGCGGGCGCGTCCTGGAGGTCCGGGTGCACCCCGAGGACCTGGGTAAGGTCATCGGACGCGGCGGGCGCACCGCCAAGGCGCTGCGCACGGTCGTGAACGCCCTGGCCGACGGGAAGTACGTGCGGGTCGACTTGCTCGATCTGCACGAAGCAGTCCGTTAGCGTCAGGTTCGCGCGCCCTCATCGGCTTCCGTCCGGTGGGGGCGCTCGCGTTTAGAAAGGGCAGGTTACGTGCAGCTGGTCGTCGGCCGGATAGGCCGTCCGCATGGGGTACGCGGTGACGTGACCGTGGAGGTGCGCACCGACGAGCCCGAGCTGCGCTTCGCCGTCGGCGCGTCGATCAGGACGGACCCCGCCGACAGGGGGCCGCTCGTCGTCGAGGGCCGCCGCTGGCACAAGGGAATGCTGCTGCTGTCCTTCGCCGGGGTCGCCGATCGCGACGTGGCGGCGGAGCTGCGGGGCACCATGCTGGTCATCGACTCGGACGAGGTCGTGCCTTCCGACGACCCCGACGAGTTCCACGACCACGAGCTCATCGGCCTGACGGTGGAGACCGTCTCGGGCGAGCCCGTGGGCGAGGTCTCCGACGTCCTGCACCACGGCCAGGACCTCTTGGTCGTCCGCAGGAGCGGGGCCGACGAGGTGCTCATCCCCTTCGTCAAGGCCCTGGTGCCCGACGTCGACGTGGCGGGGGGCCGGCTGGTCGTCGATCCGCCAGAGGGCCTGCTGTGATGCGGCTCGACATCATCTCGATCTTTCCCGAATACTTCGCGCCGCTCGACGTCTCGCTGATCGGCAAGGCCCGCGAGCGCGGCACGCTCGACGTACGCGTGCACCAGTTGCGCGACTGGGCCCACGACGTGCACAGGACCGTGGACGACACCCCCTACGGCGGGGGGCCGGGCATGGTCATGAAGCCGGAGGTCTGGGGCGAGGCCATCGACGCGGTGGCCGGCGACGGCTCGCCGCGGCTGATCGTCCCGACGCCGAGCGGGCGGCCGTTCACCCAGGAGCTGGCGCAGGAGCTGGCGGGGGAGCCGTGGCTGCTGTTCGCCTGCGGGCGCTACGAGGGCATCGACTCGCGCGTCATGGAGGAATACGCCGGGCGTCTGCGGGTCGACGAGGTCGGCATCGGCGACTACGTGCTGGCCGGGGGCGAGGTGGCGGTGCTGGTGATGGTGGAGGCCATCGGCCGGCTGCTGCCCGGCGTGCTCGGCAACGCCCAGTCGGCCGTGGACGACTCCTTCGCCCCCGGGTCCATGCAGAACCTGGTGGAAGGCCCCGTCTACACCAAGCCGCCGGTCTGGCGCGGGCGCGAGGTGCCCGCCGTGCTGCTGTCCGGGCACCACGGGAAGGTCGCCCGGTGGCGGCGGGACGAGGCGCTGCGGCGTACGGTGCGGAACAGGCCCGAGCTGGCGGCGGCGCTCGACCCGGCGACGCTCGACAAGCACGACAGGAAGCTCCTCGACGAGCTCTCGTTTCGCGTCGAGCCGGAAGATATGGCAAACTGAATCGCTGCCACCGTCACACGGGTGGTCAGTCATGCCCGGGAAACGGTCCCGGGTTCATCAAATCAGCAAGCGTGTCCGCCGCGAGCTCCGGCCGGGTGGACCTCCGCGTGCTCGCGAGGACTTGAGGACAGCTCTCATGCACACGAAGATCCAGGAGCTCGAGAGAGCGACCCTGCGTAGCGACGTCCCGAACTTCCGCCCCGGTGACACGCTCGAGGTTCACGTACGAGTCGTCGAAGGCAACCGCTCCCGCATCCAGGTCTTCAAGGGCTTCGTGCTGCGCCGTCAGGGCAGCGGCGCCCGCGAGACCTTCACGGTCCGCAAGGTCAGCTACGGCGTGGGCGTGGAGCGCACCTTCCCCGTGCACAGCCCGGTCATCGAGAAGATCGTGCTCGTGACCCGTGGCGACGTGCGCCGCGCCAAGCTCTACTACATGCGCGACCTGCGCGGCAAGGCTGCCCGCATCCGCGAGAAGCGTGACACGACGGCCGCCAAGTAGCCGCCCGTCTTTTCCGTTTGGCCCGCGCTTCGGCGCGGGCCTTTCGGCTTTACAGGGCGTTTCCTTTATGCGGAGCGACTCATGCATGGGTGTAACGTCGGTCGAGGCTTGTCGAGCCGATCCATCATCTAGGCTCGTCAGCGATGACTAGCGAGAACCAGGAGCACGGCGCGGCGCGCCGCCCTGTCGAGGACGAGGTGGACGTGGTCGCCGAAGAGACTCAGAAGCCGGCAAAGGGCGGAAAGAATGAGAAGAAAGGGTCGTTCTGGAAAGAGCTTCCCGTTCTTGTCGTCGTCGCGCTCGTGCTGGCCCTGATCATCAAGTCGTTTGTGGTCCAGGCCTTCTACATTCCATCGGAGTCGATGGAGAACACCCTGCTGAAGAACGACCGGGTGCTGGTCAACAAGCTCGTCTACCACATGCGCGACATCGAGCGCGGCGACGTGGTGGTCTTCTCGGGGGTCGACTCCTGGGACGGCGAGTTCCAGATGGAGGAGCCGTCCAACCCGGTCGCGGGCTTCTTCCGGTGGGTGGGCACCGCGTTCGGCGTCGTCCCCGGCGAGAAGGACTACATCAAGCGGGTCATCGGCGTCGGCGGCGACCACGTCAAGTGCTGTGACTCCAAGGGCCGCATCACGGTCAACGGCACGGCCATCGACGAGGAGAGCTATCTCTACCCGGGCAACGTGCCCTCCGACCGGTTCTTTGACATCACCGTGCCGCAGGGGCGGCTGTGGGTGATGGGCGATCATCGCTCGGTCTCGCTCGACTCCCGCTCCCACACCGGTGACGCCGGCGGCGGCTCCATTCCCGAAGGTCAGGTCATCGGGCGGGCGTTCGTGATCGTCTGGCCGTTCAACCGGGCGACCTCGATCGACATCCCCGACACCTTCGCGCAGCCCGGTCTCCAGGCACTCGGGAGCGCCGTACCGCTGGTCGCCGGGTTCGGGCTCGCCGTACCCTTGGTCCTGGTTCGTCGACGCTGGCTGGGGAGGAGGCGTTGATGGCCGTCACCAAGAAGGCGGAGGGCGTGGGGAAAGAGAAGAAGAAAGGCGGCTTCCGCGAGACGGTCCTGCTGCTGATCCTGGGCGTCGGCATCGCCCTGCTGCTGCAGGCGTTCGTGGTGGGCTCGTTCTACATCCCGTCCGTGTCGATGGAGAACACCCTGCTGGTCAACGACCGGGTCTTCGTCAACAAGCTCGCGGGCGCGCCCGAGCGCGGTGACATCGTGGTCTTCAAGGGCTGGAACGGCGAGGACACCATCAAGCGGGTCATCGGCGTGGGCGGCGACCACGTGGTGTGCTGCGACTCCAAGAAGCGCATCTCCGTCAACGGGACGGTGCTGGACGAGAAGTCCTACCTCTTCCCCGGCGATTTCGCTTCCGGCGATAAGTTCGACGTCACGGTGCCCGCCGGCAAGCTCTGGCTGATGGGCGACCACCGCAGCGCCTCGGCCGACTCCCGGGCTCACCAGGAGGAGCCTGGTGAGGGCTTCATCTCGGTGGACGCGGTGATCGGCAAGGCCGTCGTGCGCTACTGGCCGCTCTCCCGGGGCTATCTCTTCTCCCGTCCCGACATTTTCGACAAGGTCAAGTAGAGAGGGCTTTCGGTCGCGGGTTGCGGCGAATGGGGCGTACGCTGCCTCTGTCATGACAGTTGCGTTCCGCCCTCGACCGAGTGTCGTCCGTCGCGATTCCGGTCTCTACGCCTACGAGCGGGCGCTGGCCCGCCGCGGCCTCACCCCCATCGCGGGCGTCGACGAGGCAGGCCGTGGCGCCTGCGCCGGACCGCTCGTGGTCGCGGCCGTCATCCTGCGCAAGCAGATCGACGGGCTGGGCGACTCGAAACTGCTCTCCCCTGCGGTGCGCGAGCGCCTCTTCGCCCAGATCACGCGCTCCTCCCACGTCGGTATCGTCATCATCCCCCCTGGGGAGATCGATGCCAAAGGTCTTCACAAGTGCAACATTTCAGGAATGCGGCGGGCTGTCGCACAGTTGCCGTGTGACCCGGAGTACATCTTGACCGACGGCTTCCCGGTGCCGGGCCTCCCGGCGCCGTCGCTGGCCGTCTGGAAGGGGGACCAGGTGGCCGCGTGCGTGGCGGCGGCGTCGATCGTGGCCAAAGTGACGAGGGATCGCCTGATGGTCGCGCTGGACGTCCGCTTCCCGCAGTACGGGTTCGCCGAGCACAAGGGGTATGTCACACCAGGACACCGGCTGGCGCTGGAAACGCACGGGCCGTGTCCTGATCACCGTTTCTCCTTCGTCACGGTGGCGAGGGAGATGGGTGAGAATGAAATGGGGGCCGGGGTTGCCTGATCAGGCGAACCGGGGGACCGGTACGACAGGAGGACCGCGATGAGCGCAGAGGATCTCGAAAAGTACGAAACCGAGATGGAGCTGCAGCTTTACCGCGAATACCGCGATGTCGTCGGGTTGTTCACGTACGTGGTGGAGACTGAGCGGCGCTTCTATCTGACCAACTCGGTCGATCTCGACGTCCGCACGGCGGAGAACGGTGACGTCTTCTTCGACGTGAAGATGCAGGACGCCTGGGTGTGGGACATGTATCGGCCGGCGCGGTTCGTGAAGAACGTGCGGGTGGTCACGTTCAAGGATGTGAACGTGGAGGAGCTGGCCAAGGCGGACCTGGAGATGCCTAAGGAGGGCTTTTCCGGATAAGTGGGCTTATGCGGGAGGGGTAGCGGGGCCATAGGGCGGCGATGGTCGTGTGGCTTGCGGGGGTGTGCGCGCACGTAGGGTGTACGGTGCGACCGGCGCGGCGCCTGTAACCGCTCTGTACCTCCGTGACCGGCCCGTACCCGCCTGTGTCGCAGGCGTGCCGCCCTGGTGGCGGGCACGCTCGTGGTGGCCTGTACCGCTTTCGCGGCGATGAGCGCGTTCGCGCCCGCAGCGCCCTTGCGCCATGCCTGTGAGTAATTGCGTGTCGTGCCCTTAGCGCTTTCTCGTCTCGTGCCCATGAGCACCCTCGCGCCCGCGAGTGTCACGCCCGCGAGTGCCGTGGCCCTGAGTACTGCCGCGCCCGCGAGTGTCGCGGCCTTGTGCCCTCGCGCCCGCGAGCGTCGCGGCTCTGGGTGCCCTCGCGCCCGCGAGTGTCGCGGCTCTGAGTGCCTTCGCGCCCGCGAGTGCCGCGGTCTTGCGTGCCCCTGTGCTCGCCGCCTCCGCCCTAACTCGGCCCGCCGGCTCAGCCTCGGGGCCGAACTTCCGCCTACTTCCACCTGCTTTTCTCGTATGCCGGTGCATTTCCCGCCGCCTGGGCCCGGCCCGGTTGGGGGCGCGCCAGGAACCCACGGGCCACGGGCCTCCTGCCCGCTGGGGGCGGCCTACGGACACGGACATCCCTCGCCAGGCGACTCGCGGACCTCCTGCCTACCCGCTGAGCGACCCCCAGACCTCCCGCCTGCTGAACGGCTCCCCGACCTCCACTCTCAAGGCGACGCACGGGGCCTCATGCCCTCAAGTGCCAGTGGCGCATCGGATATTGGAGGACCGGCCCACCAGCCCCACCTAACCCTCGACCCAACCCGCCACTCGACCCCTATCCAC
>NZ_VCKX01000424.1 GCF_005889725.1 Nonomuraea zeae | reverse complement strand
GGGAGAGGGCGCGGTCGGGCCAGGGAGGTGCCCGAAACGGCGGCGGGGACGGCTGTCCGCCCGCCAGAGAAGGGGCCACGCAGGTTGTATTACGCGTTATGCCGAGATATCGCGATTTCTAGCGAGAGGCCATGGAATAGGCGAAAAATCTTCAGTATTGGACGCCAGGGAAACAGCCACCAGTAAGGATTCTCCGCGAAATTCCACCCGCGAACCGGCCGTCCGTATAGAGCAGATCCGGCCCGCCCGCTTCGGCGGCCGCGCCGCTAGACCGGTCGGAAAGCCCGTACGCCCCGTAACAGGCGCACCGCCGCCTCCAGCCCGCTCGCCGCCTCCATCGCCCGCCCCGACGCGGTGGCGAACCGGCTCAGCAGATGCTCGTCCCCGTCGCAGAAACCCCTGCCGGCCACCCAGACGAACAGGTGGTCCCACGCCGCAGCCGGCACGGGAGCGGCCAGGAAGCCCGGCTCGCCCATCAACGGGTCGCGCGCCAGCCGTACCGTCGCCGGGGACGCCGCCAGTTCCTTCAGCACCCCCGATTCGATCAGCCACCGCCGCACGCGCAGCGGATCACCTGGGGGTGCGTGCACGTGGACCGGGCACGCCTCCTGCCGTAGCGCGTCCACACGCACGAACCCGGAGTAGGCGGTGCCGGCGACGGCGGCGGCGGTACGCGCGAGACGGTCGATCACGTCCGCGGCCTGCAGGCTGGAGAACGATGCGATGAGTTCGCGCATGGCGACATCGACACGGTTGTTTGGCATCGCGGTGATCCCTCGCCGGAGGGGGTGAGATCGCGCAGCCCGATCACGCGATACTCAAGTGTGGGTGCACTGACTATCACCCCCGACGCGGCCCTTGACTACCCCTCAACAGGAAATCGGGATTTTTGCCCATTTCGGCCACGGTTCGGGCCGCCGCCGCAACGCCACCGCCGCCGCAACGCCGCCGCAACACAGCCACGCCGCCGCCACGTCCCGTCCCGCCACGTCCCGCCGTGCCGCTACGACGTCCGCAGCCGCGCCCACTCCACGTCGTCGGCCCGCGTGCCGTCCGCCGTCGGGAACAGCTCCCTGTGCAGCCCCTCCCTGGCGAACCCGGCCCGCTCCAGCACCGCGTGCGACGCCGTGTTCGACACGTTGGTCCCGGCCACGATCCGGTGCAGCGCCGTGTGCGCGAACGCCCAGTCCACGACCAGGCGCACCGCCCGCGTCATGAACCCCTTGCCCCGGAACTCCGGCACCAGCGAATAGCCGATCATCGCCTGCCCCAGCGGCGGGATCACCTGCGTCAGCTGCAGGTGCCCCGCGAACGCGCCCGACGCGGCGTCCCTGATCGCCAGCTCGATCCGTTGCCCCGACACCCACCAGTAGCCGGTGTTCCGGCACCGCCGCTCGTCGTCCTCCAGCGAGGTCCCCGGGCCCACGGCGTAGGCGGCGACGGACGGGTCGCCCATCATCCGGTGGTAGTCGCCCGCGTCCTCCGGCGTCATCGGCACCAGCCGCACCACCCCGTCGCCCAGCTCGCCGCCCTTGAAGAACGGCAGGTACGGCTCAGTGGCCGCGGCCGGCTCCCCGGCGAGGCGGGCGAAGGTGACGTAGTCGACGTAGCGTCCGTCACGCAGCCGCTTGGCCTCCCGCCTGCGTCCTTCCTCGTGGAAGCCCGCCTTGTACGCCACCCGCAGGCTCGCCACGTTCTCCACCTCGGCCTGCACCTCGACCCGGCGGACCCCCTGGTCGAACAGCCAGTCCGTCACCGCCCGCGCCGCCGCCCCGGCCACATTCCGGCCTCGCGCCTCCGGCGTCACCAGGTAGCCGAGCTCCGCCACGCCCCAGTGGTCCGGCGGACGCACCCCGATCGAGCCGACATACCGGCCGCGCTCGGTGATCGCGAACTCCGCCCCGCCCTGCGCCCACTTCCCGGCCGCGCGCTCCAGGAAGTCGCGCGCGTGCTCCAGCGCGTACGGCGACGGCATCAGCGGCATGAACCTGGCCGTCACCGGATCGTCACACATCAGCACGATCGCCCCGGCATCCTCCTCCGCCGGGGGACGAAGGATCAGGGAGCCGGTTGAGATCACATCACGAGGGAACATCCCCCATAGATATCGTGCGTCCGGACCTGCTCGAAAGCCCTATAACCTTGCCGCCATGGGTTTCCGCAGGCATGGGCCTTTCCAGGCGGGGGATCAGGTGCAGCTCACCGACCCCAAGAACAAGCGCCACACGATCACGCTCAAGGAGGACGGCGTCTTCCACACCCACAAGGGCGCCATCCCGCACAGCGATCTGATCGGGCAGCCTGAAGGCTCCGTCGTGCGCTCCTCCGGTGGCACCCAATACCTGGCCTTCCGCCACCTGCTGCAGGACTACACGCTGGCCATGCCGCGCGGCGCCGCCGTGATCTACCCGAAGGACGCCTCAATGATCGTCGGCATGGCCGACGTCTTCCCCGGCGCCCGGGTGATCGAGGCCGGCGTGGGCTCGGGCGCGCTCACCTGCTTCCTGCTGCGCGCCGTCGGCCCGCAGGGGCACGTCACCTCCTACGAGCGCCGCGAGGAGTTCGCCGACGTCGCGCGCAAGAACGTGGAGAAGTTCTACGGCGGGCCCATGGACGACAACTGGCGGCTGGTCGTGGGCGACCTGGTCGCCTCCATCGACGAGGCCGACGTCGACCGGGTCATCCTCGACATGCTCGCCCCCTGGGAGTGCGTCGACGCCGCCGCCAAGGCGCTCACTCCAGGTGGCGTGATCTGCTGTTACGTGGCCACGACGACCCAGATGTCCAAGACGGTCGAGGCCATTCGCGATCACGGGTGTTTCACCGAGCCGCATGCGTGGGAGACCCTGGTTCGCGACTGGCATGTCGAAGGACTCGCAGTAAGACCCGATCATCGGATGATCGGCCACACGGGGTTCCTCGTCTCCGCCCGCCGCATGGCCGACGGTGTGACGCCGCCGCCACGCCGTCGACGACCGAAGGGGACGACCGAAGAACTATGACAATTTGGCCACGAGGGTGCGTTCGTGCGTGACACGGGAACAGATCGCCGTGTTCATATGCTGGGAGTATTAAACGCACTATTGGGGATTATTCAACGAATACTGAATGTCACTCGACGAACACTGCCCGGCCAGGTTACGGAGGGGCCCGAGATAGGTAAGGTCCTTAGTAGTCGCCCTCGACTGGGAAGGAGGTGACGGGGCGTGGCAGCTCGCGATGATGCTGAGGCTCGAGCCGCGCAGCGCGAACGGGAGGTCGCTGATCTTTCAACACAGGTCTCCTTCCTGCAGGAGGAGATCACCGCGCTGAGGCGGAAGCTGGCCGAGTCACCCCGTCAGGCCAGGGTCCTGGAAGAACGTCTCCATGAGGCACAGGCGAATCTCGCGGCCGTGACAGGCCAGAACGAGCGCCTGGTCGCAACGCTCAAGGAGGCCAGGGACCAGATCGTCGCTCTCAAGGAGGAGGTCGACCGGCTGGCTCAGCCGCCATCCGGCTTCGGCACCTTCCTGGAGGCCCGAGAAGACGGCACGATCGAGGTGTTCACCGGGGGCCGCAAGCTCCGGGTGAACGTGAGCCCTGCCGTCGACGTCGACTCGCTGCGGCGTGGCCAGGAGGTCATGCTCAACGAGGCACTCAACGTGGTCGAGGCACTCGGCTACGAAGAGGTCGGCGAGATCGTGATGCTCAAGGAGTTGCTCGACGAGGGAAAGCGGGCCCTGGTCATCTCGCACGCCGACGAAGAGCGCGTCGTGCGACTGGCCGAGTCGCTGGTCGGCCAGCCCATCAGGGCGGGAGACTCGCTCCTGCTCGAACCTCGCTCCGGCTACGTCTACGAGCGCATACCCAAGTCCGAAGTCGAAGAGCTCGTGCTCGAAGAGGTTCCCGACATCTCCTACGAGGAGATCGGCGGCCTCATGCGGCAGATCGAGCAGATCAGGGACGCCATCGAGCTGCCCTACCTGCACGCCGACCTGTTCCGCGAGCACAAGCTGCGGCCCCCCAAGGGCGTGCTGCTCTACGGCCCGCCCGGTTGCGGAAAGACGCTCATCGCCAAGGCCGTCGCCAACTCCCTGGCCAAGCAGGTCGCGGAGAAGACCGGCCAGTCCGGCAAGAGCTTCTTCCTCAACATCAAGGGGCCGGAGCTGCTCAACAAGTACGTCGGCGAGACCGAGCGGCACATCCGCCTGGTCTTCCAGCGGGCCCGTGAGAAGGCCTCAGAGGGCACCCCGGTGATCGTGTTCTTCGACGAGATGGACTCGATCTTCCGGACCCGAGGCTCAGGCGTGTCCTCCGACGTCGAGAACACCATCGTCCCTCAGTTGCTGTCGGAGATCGACGGCGTCGAGGGGCTGGAGAACGTCATCGTGATCGGCGCCTCCAACCGCGAGGACATGATCGACCCGGCGATCCTGCGGCCCGGCCGCCTGGACGTCAAGATCAAGATCGAGCGGCCGGACGCCGAGGCGGCGAAGGACATCTTCTCCAAATACCTCATCTCCGAGCTGCCCCTGCACCCCGAGGACCTGGCGGAGCACTCCGACTCCCGCGAGGCCACGATCCAGGGCATGATCCAGAGCGTCGTCGAGCGGATGTACACCGAGAGCGAGGAAAACCGCTTCCTCGAGGTGACCTACGCCAACGGCGACAAGGAAGTCCTGTACTTCAAGGACTTCAACTCCGGCGCGATGATCCAGAACATCGTCGACCGGGGCAAGAAGATGGCCATCAAGCAGTTCCTCGAAAGCGGCCAGAAGGGCCTGCGGGTGCAGCACCTGCTCACGGCCTGCGTGGACGAGTTCTCCGAGAACGAGGACCTGCCCAACACCACCAACCCCGACGACTGGGCCCGCATCTCCGGCAAGAAGGGCGAGCGGATCGTCTACATCCGTACGCTCGTCTCCGGCAAGCAGGGCACCGAGGCCGGCCGTTCCATCGACACCGTCGCGAACACCGGCCAGTACCTGTAGATCCCCGAGACGGGAGGGCCCCGCGGCCCTCCCGTTTCGCATGCCCCCACCTGCGGCGGGACCCTTTCACCGGCCGGTGCGCGCCGACACGGCCGATACGCATGCACGCCACCACGATCAGGCGCACACTGGGCCTGTGACCACGCTCAAACGGATAGACGTGCACGTCGAAGGCATCGTGCAAGGCGTGGGCTTCCGCCCGTTCGTCTACACCCTCGCCAACCGGCTGGGCCTGGCGGGGCGGGTGCGCAACGACGTCGACGGCGTGTTCATCGAAGTCGAAGGCGCGCTGTCCGGGGTCGAGGAGTTCCTGACCGCGCTCGAACGCGACGCGCCCGCCCTCTCCGAGATCGAGAGCGTCACCGTCGTCACCGGCGAGCCCGCCGGGCACAGCGGCTTCACCATCGCCGCCAGCGACCCATCCGGGCTGCGCCGCGCCCTGGTCTCGGCCGACAGCACCACCTGCGACGACTGCCTGCGCGAGCTCGCCGACCCGGCCGACCGCAGGCACCGCTACCCGTTCGTCAACTGCGCCAAGTGCGGCCCCCGCTTCACCATCGTGCGCGGCGTCCCCTACGACCGGCTGCTGACCACCATGGCCGGTTTCGGCATGTGCGCCGCGTGCGCCGCCGAATACCACGACCCGGGCAGCCGGCGCTTCCACGCCCAGCCCGTCTGCTGCCCCGCCTGCGGGCCGCGGCTGCGGCTGCACGATGCCCGCGGCACCGAGCTGTGCGGAGACCCGATCATCGGCGCGGCCACCCTGCTGCGCGCCGGGCGCGTCGTCGCCGTCAAGGGGCTCGGCGGCTTCCACCTCGCCGTCCCCGCCGCCCACGAGCCGGCCGCCGCCGCGCTGCGCGGGCGCAAGCACCGCGAGGACAAGCCGTTCGCGATCATGGTGGCCGACCTGGCGCAGGCGCGGCGGCTGTGCGAGGTCGACGACGTGGCCGCCGAGCTGCTGACCAGCCGGGCCAGGCCCATCGTCGTGCTGCCCCGGCGCGCCGGGGCCCCCGTCGCCGCCTCCGTCGCGCCCGGCAACCGGGACCTCGGCCTGATGCTGCCCGACACGCCGCTGCACCACCTCCTGCTCGGGGAGCTGGCCGAGCCGATGGTCCTGACCGGCGGGAACGTCTCTGACGAGCCCATCGCGTACGAGGACGCCGACGCGCTGACCCGGCTGGGCGGCATCGCCGACGCCTTCCTGCTGCACGATCGCGCCATCCACGTACGCACCGATGACTCCGTCCTGCGCCCTTCACCGGCCGCCGCCGCCGGCAGGACCACGGGCGGCGGGGAGTCGGCGGGTAGGGCGACGGGGGCCGACGTGACGGCCGTCGATGTGACGGCGGGGATGGCGGCAGGGGGGACGATCGCGCCCGTGAGGACGGTTACGGTGCTGCGCCGCGCCCGCGGGTACGCGCCCGAGCCGCTCGCGCTGCGCAGGCCCGCGCCCCGGCCCGTGCTCGCCTGCGGCGCCGAGCTGAAGAGCACGTTCTGCCTGGCGAAGGGGCGGCGGGCGTTCCTCTCCCAGCACCTCGGCGACCTGGAGAACCACGAGACGCTCCGGTCGTTCGTCGAGGGTATCGACCACTTCTGCGGCCTGTTCGACATCCGCCCGGACGTGGTGGCGCACGACCTGCATCCCGGCTACCTGTCCACCCGGCACGCCCTGGAGCTCTCAGGCGTCGAGCTGGTCGGCGTCCAGCACCACCACGCGCACATCGCCTCCTGCCTGGCCGACAACGGCGACCCGGGACCGGTGCTCGGCGTCGCCTTCGACGGGCCGGGCCATGGCGCCGACGGCACGGTCTGGGGCGGCGAGTTCCTCCGCGCCGACCTCACCTCCTTCGAACGCCTCGGACACCTCGCCGCCGTCCCCATGCCGGGCGGCACCGCCGCGACCCGGCAACCCTGGCGCATGGCCGCCGCCTACCTGCGCGACGACCACCCCGGCCTCGACGTCGTACGCCGCAACGCCGAACGGTGGGCCGGCGCGCTCGCGGACGGCGACCGGCCGGGGGCGCCTACGACGTCCAGCGCGGGCAGCCTGTTCGACGCCGTCGCCGCGCTGCTCGGCGTACGGGACACGATCACGTACGCGGGGCAGGCGGCGATCGAGCTCGAACAGCACGCCGACCCCGCCGAGCCCGGCGCCTACCCCGTCACCGTCACCACCCGGGACCTGCTCGTCATGGACGGCGCGGGGCTGGTGCGCGCGGCCGCCGAGGACCTCGCGGGCGGGGTGGACTCGCACGTGATCGCGGGCCGCTTCCACAACGGGGTGGCCGACGCCATCGCCCGCTCCTGCGTCACGCTCAGGCAGGCCACGGGCCTGTCGGCGGTGGCGCTGTCGGGCTCGCTCTTCCAGAACGCGCTGCTGCTGGAACGCACGGGGGCGCGGTTGCGGGCCGCCGGGTTCCGGGTGCTCACGCACGTCCGCGTGCCGCCGAACGACGGCGGGATCAGCCTCGGCCAGGCCGCCATCGCCGCCGCCCGCGACCACACCCGCACCTGAGGCCGCGTCCGTCCGCGGGTCCGGTCCGTGATCGGGGCGGCCCGCAAGCGGGGGTGGGCCCGAGGGCTGGGCAGGAGAGCGGGCGCGCCCCGGCGGTCCGGGTTCCGGCGGGACCCGCACAGCGCGGCGGAAGGCGCGTCAGGGCGCTCGCCGCGAGCTTGCCGCACCCAGGGCGCCGACGAGGGCGGTGAGCCGCGCACGGTGGCGCTCACCGCTGGGGGCGGCCTGCGAGGGCTCGGCGTCCCGGGTCGAAGTGGCCTGCCGATCTAGCATGGCGATCATGGACTACCTCAACCCCGCCCGCACCCCGTACACCGCGCAGGATCGGGCGCTGATCGGTGTCGAGCACGCCCGCCGGGCCCGGGCCCGCTTCGCCGGGCATCCCGCCTACCGGCCCACGCCCGTCCGCACCATTCCCGGGCTGGCGGGGACGGCGGCGGTCCACGTCAAGGACGAGAGCGGGCGCATGGGGCTGGGCAGCTTCAAGGCGCTCGGCGGCGCCTACGCCGTGCACCTGCTCGACGAACGCGAGCCCGGCGGCCCGCCGTTCGTCTGCGCCAGTGCGGGCAACCACGGGATCTCCGTCGCCTCCGGTGCCGCCGAGGTCGGCGTGCCCAGCGTCGTCTACCTCAGCGAAGGCGTTCCTGAGACGTTCGCGGAGCGGCTGCGCGCGCTCGGCGCCGAGGTGCGGCGCGCGGGAGAGGACTACGACGCCAGCATGGTCGCCGCGCAGCAGGCCGCGCAGGAGCACGGCTGGCGGCTCGTCGCCGACAGCTCGTGGGAGGGCTACACCGCGATCCCGCTGGACGTCATGCGCGGCTACACCGTCCTGTTCGACGAGGTCGCGGAGCTGGGCACGGGCAAGCCGGGGTCGGGGCGGCCCGGAGAGCGGCCGTCCGCGTCCGCCCCGGGTGCGGGTGGGCCCGGGGCCCTGGG
>NZ_VCKX01000423.1 GCF_005889725.1 Nonomuraea zeae | reverse complement strand
ATGGACCTGCGCCGGGCGCCGTTGATGGATGTGCATCTGGCGGTGGTGCCGGGTGGTGATCGGTGGCTGGCGTTGGTGCGTATGCATCATGTGGTGCGTGATCACACCGCGTTGGAGGTGTTGCTGGGTGAGGTGGCGGCGTTCCTGGCGGGTCGGGGTGGGGGGCTGGCTGAGCCGCTGCCGTTCCGGAATTTCGTGGCGCAGGCTCGTCATGGGGTCAGTGATGGTGAGCATCATCGTTATTTCGCGCAGTTGTTGGGTGGGGTGGAGGAGCCGACGGCGCCGTACGGGCTGGTGGACGTGCGGGGGGATGGTACGGGTTCGGAGCATGAGGTGGTGCCGTTCGCTGATGGTTTGCATCGGCGGTTGCGGGAGGTGGCCCGGCGGGTCGGGGTGAGTCCGGCGACGGTGTTGCATGTGGCGTGGGCGCGGGTGCTGGAGGTGGTCTCGGGCCGGGATGACGTGGTGTTCGGGACGGTGTTGTTCGGCCGGATGAATGCCGGTGCCGGGGCTGATCGTGTGCCGGGGCCGTTCATGAACACGCTGCCGGTGCGGGTGCGTACTGGTGAGGTCGGGGTGCTGGGTGCGGTGTCGGCGATGCGGGGTCAGCTTGCCGAGCTGCTGGAGCATGAGCATGCGCCTCTCACGATTGCTCAGCAGGCCAGCGGGGTGGCGGGTGACGCTCCGCTGTTCACCTCGTTCCTGAATTACCGGCACAACACCGGTGCCGGCGTGGACGGGGAGATGGAGGGGGTGCGGCTGCTGCTGGTCCGCGAGCGTACGAACTATCCGCTCGTCGTTTTGGTGGATGACAACGGCGACAGCATGTCGGTGGCCGTCGACGCGGTCGCGCCGATCGACGCCCGGGGTGTGGGGCTGCTGATCCGTACCGCCACCGGCAACCTCGTGTCCGCGCTGGAGCAGGTGCTGGACGGCGCGAGCGAGCCACCGCTGAGCAGCGTGGACGTGCTCGACGAGGCGGGACGGCGCCGGGTGCTGGAGAAGTGGAACGACACCGGCGCCGGCACTGGAACCTCGGTACTGGAGTCGTTCGAGGCCCAGGAACCCGAGGCGGTCGCGGTGGTGGCCGACGGGGCCGAGGTCTCGTACGGGGAACTGGACGAGCGGGCGAACCGGCTGGCGCACGTCTTGATCGGCGAGGGCGTCCGGCCCGAGTCGGTGGTCGGGGTGTGCCTGGACCGGGGGGCCGACCTGATCGTGGCGCTGCTGGCGGTGTGGAAGGCCGGGGCGGCGTACGTGCCGATCGATCCGCGGCAGCCGGTGGAGCGGATCGCGTACCTGCTGGACGACAGCCGCGCCGTGCTCACGGTGACGAGCGAGGAGGTCGCCGAGGAGCTGCCCGCGGGCCGCGCCCGCATGCTCACCCTCGACGACACGTTCACGAGGATGCGCCTGGCCGCGGCGCCGGCCACCAGACCGGAGCGGCGGACGCTCGGTGAGCAGGCCGCCTACGTCATCTACACCTCGGGCTCGACCGGCAGGCCGAAGGGCGTCGTGGTCACCCAGGCCGGCCTGGCCAACTACGTCGCCTCGGTGCCCGGCCGCCTGGGCATGGCGGACGGCCGGTACGCGCTGGTGCAGGGACAGGCGACCGACCTGGGCAACACGGTCGTCTTCGCCGCCCTGACCACGGGCGGCGAGCTGCACATCCTGCCGGAGGACGCCGCCACCGACCCGATCGCGCTGAGCGGCGTGCGGGCGGACTACCTGAAAATGGTGCCCTCCCACCTGGCGGCGATGGGCGATCCGGAGCCGCTGCTGCCCGCGCGGGCGCTGGTGCTGGGCGGCGAGGCGGCGGCCCCGGACTGGGTGGCGCACCTGCTCGCGGTAGCCGAGCGACGTGGCTGCGCGGTGTACAACCACTACGGCCCCACCGAGACCACCATCGGTGTCGCGACGACCCGCCTGCGGGCCGGAGGCGTGGTCCCGATCGGGACCCCGGTCGCCAACACCCGCCTGTACGTGCTGGACGAGCACCTGGCGCCGGTGCCCCCGGGGGTGACCGGGGAGCTGTACATCGCCGGCGCCCAGCTCGCCCGCGGCTACCTCGGACGCCCCGGCCTGACCGCGGAACGCTTCGTGGCCTGCCCGTTCGGCGGCGGGCGCATGTACCGCACCGGCGACAGGGCCCGCTGGACCGCCGACGGTGAGGTGGTCTTCGCCGGGCGTGCGGACGACCAGGTCAAGATCCGCGGCTTCCGGGTGGAGCCGGGTGAGGTCCGCGCCGTGCTGGCCAGGTGCCCGGGTGTCGATCAGGTCGCGGTCGTGGCCCGCGAGGCGGCGCCGGGCGACATGCGCCTGGCCGGCTACCTGGTGGCTCAGGACGCCGAAAGCGCGAGCGAGCTGCCGTCGGTGGTGCGCGCGTTCGCGGCCGAGCGGCTGCCGGACCACATGGTGCCGTCGGCCTGGCTGGTGCTGGACGCGTTGCCGCTGACCGCCAACGGCAAGCTGGACCGCCAGGCCCTGCCCGCACCCGACCGCGCCGCGACCGCCGGAGCCGGGCGCGGGCCGTCCAGCCCGCGCGAGGAGGCATTGTGCGCCGCGTTCGCCGAGGTGCTCGGTCTGCCCGCGGTCGGGGTCGATGACGACTTCTTCGAGCTGGGCGGCCATTCGCTGCTAGCCGTCCGCCTGGTCGAACTGCTGCGGACGCGCGGGGTCTCCGTGTCGGTGCGGACGTTGTTCGACACACCGACGGTGGCGGCGCTGGCCGCTTCCGCGGGCATCGAACGGGTGGTGCCACCGGCCAACCTGATTTCCGAGGGCGCCACGGCCATCACGCCGGAGATGCTGCCGATGGTGGACCTGGACGCCGGCGAGATCGAGCGGGTCGTGGCCACCGTCGAAGGCGGCGCGGCGAACGTGGCCGACGTCTACCCGCTGGCGCCGCTCCAGGAAGGGCTGCTGTTCCATCACCTGCTGGCCGACGGCGGCGACGACGCCTACGTGATGCCGGCCGTTCTGCGGTTCGACTCGAGGCGGCGGCTCGACGCCTTCATCGACGCGTTGCGGCAGGTGGTGGCCCGGCACGACATCTACCGCACCTCGTACGTGTGGGAAGGGCTGCGCGAGCCGGTCCAGGTAGTGTGGCGCCAGGCCGAGCTCCCGGTCGTCGAGGTGACCCTGGACCCGCGCGGCGCCGACCCGGTGGCCGAGCTGGTCGCGGCCGGTGGCCAGATCATGGACCTGGGGCGGCCGCCGTTGCTCGACACGCACATCGCGGCCGAGCCGCGCGGCGACCGCTGGCTCGTGCTGGTCCGCGCGCACCACATGGTGCGCGACGGCACGGCACTGGAGGTGCTGCTCGCGGAGATCCTCGCCATCATGACCGGCCGTGGTGACGAGCTGCCGCGGCCACTGCCCTTCCGCGAC
Organism: Nonomuraea zeae; assembly: GCF_005889725.1. Lineage (GTDB taxonomy): Bacteria > Actinomycetota > Actinomycetes > Streptosporangiales > Streptosporangiaceae > Nonomuraea > Nonomuraea zeae. The sequence goes on along the minus strand of NZ_VCKX01000423.1, from coordinate 5,109 downwards.
TTCGTCGCCCAAGCCCGCGGCGGGGTGCAGCGGTCCGAGCACGAGCGGTACTTCAGGGACCTGCTGGGCGACGTCGAGGAGCCGACCGCCCCGTACGGCGTGGTGGACGTGCTGGGCGACGGTGCCGGTGTCGTACGCGCCCAGATCGAGGTCTCCCCGGAGCTGGTCGGCCGCCTGCGCGAGGCGTCGCGGCGCCTGGGGGTCAGTCCCGCGACGGTGCTGCACGTGGTGTGGGCCCGGGTGCTGGCGGCGGTCTCCGGCCGGGACGACGTGGTGTTCGGGACGGTGCTGTTCGGGCGGATGAACGCGGGCATGGGCGCGGACCGCGTGCCCGGCCCGTTCATCAACACCCTTCCGGTACGCGTGCGCACGGGCACGCTCGGCGCGCGGGACGCCGTGTTCGAGCTGCGTGGCCAGCTCGGTGAACTGCTGGAGCACGAGCACGCGCCGCTGGCCCTGGCGCAGCAGGCGAGCGGGGTGGCGGGGGACACGCCGCTGTTCACCGCCATACTCAACTACCGGCGCAGCACCGGGCAGGACCTGGGCGAGCGCTGGGACGAGTCGATGGAGGGCGTACGGCTCGTCTACTCGCGCGAGCGCACCAACTACCCGCTCGCGCTGCTGGCCGGCGACGACGGCGACGTCCTGCGGCTGGCCGTGGACGCCGTCTCGCCGATCGACGCCCACGCGGTGGGCGCGCTGGTGCGGACCGGCGTGACGAACCTCGTGTCCGCGCTGGAGTCGGCGCTGGACGGGGACGGCGATTCCCCGCTGCACGCCGTGGAGGTCCTGGACGAGGCCGAGTACCGCCGGGTGCTGGCCGAGTGGAACGGCGCGGCCGTCGAGGTGGCGCCGGCGACGCTGGTCGAGCTGTTCGAGGCGCAGGTGCGGCGCACGCCCGACGCGGTCGCGGTGGCCTCCGGCGAGGTGGAGCTGTCGTACGCGGCGCTGGACGAGCGGGCGAACCGGCTGGCCCGGCTGCTGGCCGGCCGGGGCGTGGCGGTGGAGTCGACGGTCGGCGTGGTGCTGGGGCGGGGGGTGGAGTGGGTCGTCGCGGTGCTGGGAGTGCTGAAGGCGGGGGCCGCGTTCCTGCCGCTCGATCCGGTGTATCCCGCGGATCGGCTCGCGTTCTCCCTGGCCGACGCGGGCGCGGCGGCGGTGGTGACCTCCTCGGCGCTGGCCGGGCGGCTGCCCGAGGGCGTGCGGCGGGTGGTGGTCGACGATCCGGCGGTCGTGACGGAACTGGCCGGTCTGTCCGGCGCGGCGCTGAGCGCCGGCGAGCGCCTCGGGCGGCTGGTGCCGGGCTGCATGGCGTACGTGATCTACACCTCGGGATCGACCGGGCGGCCCAAGGGCGTGATGGTCACCCACGACAGCGCGGTCAACCTGCTGACCGCCGGGGGGTGGCAGGTGGGGGCCGGTGATCGGGTACTGCAGCTCGCCTCGCCGGGTTTCGACGCCGCCGTCTGGGAGGTGCTGGTGGCGTTGTGGTCGGGCGGCTGCCTGGTGGTGGCCGACGCGCAGGACCTGCTGCCGGGCGCCGGGCTGGCCGAGGTGGTGGCCCGGCTCGGGGTGAGCCACGCTCTGGTGCCGCCCTCGTCGCTGAGCGTGCTGACGCCCTCGGACCTGGCCGGTGTGCGGACGCTGGTGGCCGGCGGGGAGGCGCTGGGGCCGGAGCTGGTGGCGCGCTGGGGCGCCGGGCGCCGGCTGGTGAACGCCTACGGCCCGACCGAGGTGACGGTCTGCTCGGCGATGACGGACGAGCCGATGTCGGGTGACGAGGTGTCGATCGGCCGGCCCAACGTGAACACGCGGGCCTACGTGCTGGACGGCTTCCTCCGGCCGGTGCCGCCGGGGGTGGCCGGCGACCTGTACCTCGCCGGCGCGCAGGTGGCCCGTGGTTACGCCGGCCGCCCGGCGCTGAGCGCCGAGCGCTTCCTGGCCGACCCGTTCGGCCCGGGGGGCGAGCGGATGTACCGGACCGGGGACCGGGTGCGGTGGACCGAGGGCGGGCGGCTGGTGTTCGCCGGGCGCAGCGACGACCAGGTCAAGATCCGGGGGTTCCGGATCGAGCCGGGCGAGGTGCAGGCGGCCGTGGCCGCCCACCCCCGCGTGGTCCAGGCGGCCGTGATCGCCCGCGAGGACGTGCCGGGCGAGCGATCCCTGGTCGCGTACGTCGTGCCGGAGGAGGACGACGCGCGGCTGGCGGAGTCGGTGCGCGCGTTCGCGGCCGAGCGGCTGCCGGCGCACATGGTGCCCTCAGCCGTCGTGCCGCTGGCCGCCCTGCCCGTCACCACCAGCGGCAAGCTCGACCGCCGGGCACTGCCCGCGCCCGTGTACGAGGCGGGCACCGGCCGGAAACCGGCCGGCACGCGGGAGGAGCTGCTGTGCGACCTGTTCGCCCAGGTCCTCGGGCTGCCCGAGGTCGGGGTCGAGGACGACTTCTTCGCGCTGGGCGGGCATTCGCTGCTGGCGGTGCGGCTGGTCAGCCGGATGCGTACGGCGCTCGGCGTCGAGGTGCCGCTGCGGACGCTGTTCAAGGTGCGGACGGTGGCTGAGCTGGCCCGACAGTTCGGAGACAACAAGCCGGCCAGACCGGCGCTACGGCCGATGCGTACCCGGGAGGGTTCCTGATGATTCCGTTGTCATTCGCGCAGCGGCGGCTCTGGTTCATCGGGCAGTTGGAAGGCCCGAGCGCGATCTACAACATCCGGATCGCCCAGCGGCTGTCGGGCCAGGTGGACCGGGTGGCCCTGAACGCGGCGCTGCGGGACGTGATCGCGCGGCACGAGGTGCTGCGGACGATCTTCCCCGCCGTGGACGGCGAGCCCCATCAGCACATCCTGGCACCGGCCGGGCTGACCTGGGAGCTGACGGTGGCCGAGGTGCCGCCCGGCGAGCTGGATGAGGCCATCGGCGCAGCCGCTGGGCACGTGTTCGACCTGGCGGCCGAGGTGCCGGTTCGGGCGTGGCTGTTCTCGACGTCGCCGGACGAGCACGTGCTGGTGGTGGTCGTGCACCACATCGCGGGTGACGGCTGGTCGCTGGGGCCACTGGGGCGGGACCTGTCGGTGGCGTACGCGGCCCGGTGCGCGGGTTCGGCCCCGGAGTGGGAGCCCTTGCCGGTGCAGTACGCGGACTACGCGTTGTGGCAGCGGGAGTTGCTGGGCGACGAGCGGGACCCGGAGAGCGTGATCTCGGCGCAGCTCGGCTACTGGCGGGACCTGCTGGCGGGGGCACCCGAGGAGCTGCGGCTGCCGGTGGACCGGCCGCGTCCCGCCGTCGCCTCCTACCGGGGGCACTCGGTGCCGGTGGAGATCCCGGCCGGGGTGCACGCGCGACTGGCCGAGGTGGCCCGGGCCGAGGGCGTGACGACGTACATGGTGCTGCAGGCCGCACTGGCGGTGTTGCTGTCGCGGCTGGGGGCGGGGCTCGACATTCCGATCGGCTCCACCAACGCCGGGCGCACGGACGAGGCGCTGGAGGACCTGGTCGGCTTCTTCGTCAACACGCTGGTGTTGCGGGCCGACCTGTCGGGGGATCCGACGTTCCGCGAGCTGCTGGACCGGGTGCGGGAGTCCAGCCTGGCCGCCTTCGAGCACCAGGACGTGCCGTTCGAGCGGCTGGTGGAGGACCTGGCGCCGTCGCGGTCGCTGGCCCGGCACCCGCTGTTCCAGGTGATGCTGAACGTGCAGAACACCGGCGAGGCGGCGCTGGAGCTGCCGGGCGTGCGGGCCGCCGGGCTGCCGGCGGGCGAGTCGGCGGCGAAGGTGGACCTGGAGGTGCTGGTCGGCGAGGTGTTCGACGCGGACGGAGCACCGGCGGGCCTGCGCGGGACGATGGTCGCCGCCGCGGACCTGTTCGACCGGGGAACGGCCGAGGTCCTGGTGACCCGGCTGGCCCTTGTGCTGGCGGCGGTGAGCGCCGACCCGTTGACGCGGGTGAGCGAGGTGGAAGTGCTCGACGCCGGGGAGCGGCGGCGGGTGCTGGAGGAGTGGAACGACACCGGTGCCGACGTCGGCGCCGTGGTGGTGGAGCTGTTCGAGTCGGCGGCGGCCCGGACGCCTGACGCGGTGGCGGTGCGCTCGGGCGCGGCCGAGACGTCGTACGCCGAGGTGGAGGACCGGGCCAACCGGCTGGCGCGGGTGCTGGTGAGCGAAGGCGTGGGCGCCGAGTCGGTGGTGGGGGTGTGCCTGGAACGCGGCGCCGATCTTGTCGTCGCGTTGCTGGCGGTGTGGAAGGCGGGGGCGGCCTATCTGCCGATCGATCCCGGGCAGCCCGTGGAACTGGTCGCGTACCTGCTGGCCGAGAGCCGGGCCGTGCTGACCGTCACCAGCGCGGAGATCGCGGAGGAGCTGCCGGCGCGACTGCTCGTGCTCGACGACGCGCGCACGGCGCGGCGGCTCGCGGCGGCCCCCGGCGGGCGGCCGGAGCGGGCGATGGCCGGGGAGCAGGCGGCGTACGTCATGTACACCTCGGGGTCCATGGGACGCCGGAAGGGCGTGGTGGTGACGCAGGCCGGGCTGGCGAACTACGTGGGGTGGGCGGCCGGCGCGTACGAGGTGGGCGCGGGCGCGGCGGTGCACGCGTCGGTGGCCGTGGACCTGACGGTGACCAGTCTGTGGGTGCCGCTGGTGTCGGGCGCGGCGGTGGTGATGAGCGGGGAGGACCCGGCGGACGGGCTGGTGAAGGTGGTGCCGGCGCATCTGAGTTTGCTGGCCGAGATGGTGTCGCTGGATGTGGGGCGGACGTGGGTGGTGGGTGGTGAGGCGCTGCCGGGGGCTCTGGTCCGCTCCTTGCTGGCGCGCTCGCCGGGGTCGGTGGTGGTCAATGAGTATGGCCCGACGGAGACGGTGGTCGGATGTTGTGTCCATGAGGCCTCGGCTGGGGTCGGGGACTCGGTGCCGATCGGGCGGCCGATCGCGAATTGCCGGGTGTATGTGCTGGATGAGCGGTTGCGGCCGGTGCCGCCGGGGGTGGCGGGGGAGTTGTATATCGCGGGTGTGCAGGTGGCTCGCGGGTATGTGGGGCGGCCGGATCTGACGTCGGAGCGGTTTGTGGCGTGCCCGTTTGAGGTGGGGGCGCGCATGTATCGCAGTGGTGACGTGG
>NZ_VCKX01000422.1 GCF_005889725.1 Nonomuraea zeae | reverse complement strand
CTATCTTTATATTATTTTTTTATTCTTCTCTTACATTTTCTCTTCTATTATCTTTTTTTTTTTTTCAAGCAGAAGACGGCATACGAGTTGTCTTAGGGTCTCGTGGGCTCGGAGATGTGTATAAGAGACAGATCAGGCAGTGCCCAGGCGAGGCAGGCCCCGGCAGGTCCTGTGCCCGCCCAGGCGGGCCGGGTGACCGTCCTGGCCAAGCCGCCGGTCCGCAAGCTCGCCAAGGATCTGGGCGTGGACCTGACGGCCGTCACGGGCACGGGCCCGGAGGGCTCGATCACCCGCGACGACATCCACGCGGCGGCGGACGCCCCGCAGGCCGCACCGCCCGCGCGGCGCGAGGCCGCGGGGGAGCGGCGGCGCGAGGAGCGCGTCCCCGTCAAGGGCGTGCGCAAGATGACCGCCCAGGCCGTGGTCGCCAGCGCCTTCACCGCACCCCACGTCACCGAGTTCCTCCAGGTGGATGCGACGCGGACGATGGAGGCGGTCCAGCGGCTGCGCACGCTCCAGGATTTCGCGGAGGTCAAGGTCTCCCCGCTGCTCCTGGTGGCCAAGGCCGTGCTCACGGCGGCCAGGCGCTATCCCATGGTCAACTCCGCATGGGACGAGGCGGCGCAGGAGATCGTGGTCAAGCACTACGTGAACCTGGGCATCGCCGCCGCCACCCCGCGCGGCCTCGTGGTGCCCAACATCAAGGACGCCCACGAGCTGTCTCTTCCCGGCCTGGCCGGGGAGCTGGCCCGGCTCACGGAGACGGCCAGGGCGGGCCGCACGCAACCGGCCGAGATGGCCGGGGGCACGATCACGATCACGAACGTGGGCGTGTTCGGCGTGGACGCGGGCACCCCGATCCTGAATCCCGGCGAGACCGCCATCCTCGCCGTCGGCCAGATCAGGGACATGCCGTGGGTGGTCGACGGCGAGCTGGCCGTACGCAAGGTGACGACCCTGGCGCTCTCGTTCGACCACCGGGTCGTGGACGGCGAGCTGGGCTCTCTGTTCCTGCGCGACGTCGGCGCCATGCTGGAGGACCCCCTCCGCATGCTCGCCTGGAGCTAGCCGCCCCAACACGGGGCGTGAATACGGCGGCCGCCGGGAGGACCCCTCCCCCGGCGGCCGCCGTAGGCCCGGACTCCCGCACCCAACCACGTCAGAGCCGGCGGACCCCCGATCAGATACATCGATATCGTGGTCCGCATGATTCGCCACATCGTGCTGTTCACCTGGACCGAAGCCGCCACCGACGAGCAGAAGGCCACGGTGACCACCGAGCTGCGCAAACTGCCCGGCGCGATCCCGCAGCTGCGCTCCTACACGGTCGGCGGCGACGCGGGCATCAACCAGGGCAACTACGAGTACGCCGTGGTGGCCGACTTCGACAGCGTCGAGGACTACCTGGTCTACCGCGACCACCCCCAGCACCAGGCGGTGATCGCGGAGCACATCAAGCCGATCCTCGCCAGCCGGGCCGCGGTGCAGCTCGCGCTCTAGATGTCCGGCGGGTTGTTCTCGCGGTGCATCAGCCGGTCGTCCGACGTGCGCCCCCGCCTGGGGGCCAGCACGATGCTCAGCACCACGCCCACGCCGCCGACGATCATGAAGATGACGCCGATCACGTCCATGTGGACGCTCTGGCCGAACACGTCGGGCTCGATCGCGAACCGCAGGATGGCGCCAAGCGTGAGGAAGAAGATGCTTACCCCGACACCCATGACGACCTCCAGGCAATTGGCGAGTACAGCCACGGTCATACCCGGGTAACGGCGATCACACCCGTGCCATCTCAGGCAAGACAGGACAGTGGCTTCCCGCCGTTGTAAGTGATCATGTCGAGCACCGCCGTGGCCAGGTCGATCGGCGCGCCGATGGGCTGCCCGTCGAGTTCGGCGTAGGCGCGGTGCAGGTTGCCGACGATGCGCTCGGCGTCCAGCAGCCCGCCCCACTCGCCGAGGTCGGTCTCCCTGGCCGCGTCCAGGGGCGACAGCCCTGCCGCCCGGCCCCGCTCGGCCGTCTGCCTGACGAACCTCAGGTAGCCCTCGACCTGGTCGAACACCTCCGGCCCGCACACCTCGCCGTGCCCGGGCACGACGGTCTCCGCGCCGAGCTCCCTGAGCTGGGCGAGGGCGTTCAGCGCCCCGATCACCGAGCCCATGAGCACGAACGGCGTGCCGCCGTTGAAGACGAGGTCGCCGGAGAACAGCAGCCGCCGCTCCGGGATCCACACGTACGAGTCGTTGGTCGTGTGGGCGGCGTGACCGACGTGCCTGACCTCGCAGCGCAGGTCGTCGGAGTGCAGGGTGACCCGGTCGGTGAAGGTCAGGAAGGGCGGCGCGAGCTCCATCCTGCCCCACTCCACCTCGGGCGACCACGCGGCCCGGTAGGCGGGGATGCCGTCGGCCAGGATCTGCGCGCGCACGCCCTCGTGCCCGACGATCGTCGCCTCGGGGAACAGCCAGTTTCCGAAGGTGTGGTCACCATGGTGGTGGGTGTTGACCAGCGTGGTGATCGGCCGGTCGCTGACCTTGCCGATCGCCGCCCTGAAGTCCCGGGTCCTGCGCTCGGTCGAGCAGGCGTCGATGCAGACGACGCCGCGCGTCCCGGCCAGGAAGCCGGTGTTGTTGATCCACCAGCTCCCGTCGGGCTGGATGTAGGCATAGACGCCGTCCGAGACCTCTTCGACGCGCGGGGGCGGCAGGGGATGATCGTGCGAAGACGAGCTCATGCCCGCGAAGCTACTCGCCGCGCCCGCCGCTGACTGTGTCTTTCACGACAGAACGCCCGCCTGGAACCAGGCGGGCGTTCTGCGGGCGACTGCCGCGGGTGGCAGAGGGGTCCGTGAGGGCCTGTACGGGGCCGTCAGGGGTTAGAAGGCCTCCTCGGGCAGCTCCATGAGCTCCTGCCCGGTGGATTCGAGCACGCGCCGCTCGGCGGCCAGCCGGGGCAGCACGGTCTTGGCGAAGAAGGACGCGGAGGCGACCTTGCCCAGGTAGAACGGATCTTCCACCTCGGTCAGCCGGGCCAGCGCCACCTCGGCCTGCCGCAGCAGCAGCCAGCCGATCACCAGGTCGCCCAGCGAGAGCAGCAGCCTGGTGGTGTTCAGGCCGACCTTGTAGACCTCCTGCGGCGACTCCAGCGAGCCGAGCGCCCAGCCCGCCATGGTGTCGCCCATGGCCTTGACCTCGGCGGCGGCCTCGGCGAGCAGCTTGCGCTCCTCCTTGAGCCGGCCGTTGCCCGCCTCGGACGCGGCGAACTCGCCGATCTCGGTCAGCAGCGCGCCGACCGCGGCGCCCTGGTTGCGCAGGATCTTCCTGAAGAACAGGTCGAGCCCCTGGATCGCGGTGGTGCCCTCATACAGGGAGTCGATCTTGGAGTCGCGGATGTACTGCTCGATCGGGTAGTCCTGGAGGTAGCCGGAGCCGCCGAGGGTCTGCAGCGAGCGCGACAGCAGCTCGTACGACCGCTCGGAGCCGACGCCCTTGACGAGGGGCAGCAGCAGGTCGTTCATCGCGTGGGCGTGCCGGTCGTCCGGGTCGATGAGGATCGCGTCCTGGAACGTGGCCGTGTAGAGCACCAGGGCCCGCATGCCCTCGGCGTACGACTTCTGCAGCATGAGCTCGCGCCGCACGTCCGGGTGGTGGGTCACGGTCACGCGCGGGGCGGTCTTGTCCGTCATCCTGGTCAGGTCGGAGCCCTGGAAGCGGGCCTTGGCGTACTCCAGGGCGTTCAGGTAGCCCGTGGAGAGCGTGGCGATGGCCTTGGTGCCGACCATCATGCGGGCGTGCTCGATGACCATGAACATCTGCTTGATGCCCTCGTGCACCTCGCCGATCAGCCAGCCGACCGCCGGGTGCTTGTCGCCGAACGTGAGCTCGCAGGTCGTGGAGACCTTCAGGCCCATCTTCTTCTCGACGTTCGTGACGTAGACGCCGTTGCGCTCGCCCAGCTCACCGGTCTCGAGGTCCACGTGGAACTTCGGCACCAGGAACATCGACAGCCCCTTGGTGCCCGGGCCGTGGCCCTCGGGGCGGGCCAGCACGAGGTGGAAGATGTTGTCCGACATGTCGTGCTCGGCGCTGGTGATGAAGCGCTTGACGCCCTCGATGTGCCAGGTGCCGTCGGGCTGCCGTACCGCCTTGGTCCGCCCGGCGCCCACGTCGGAGCCCGCGTCGGGCTCGGTCAGCACCATCGTGGCGCCCCAGTTGCGCTCGATGGCCAGCTCCGCGAAGCGCTTCTGCTCCGGAGTGCCCACCTTCCACAGCGTGTAGGCGAAATTGGGGCCCGCGGCGTACATGTACAGCGCCGGGTTCGAGCCGAGCACCATCTCGGCCGTGGCCCAGGCCAGCGTCCTCGGGATGCCGGGACCGCCCAGCTCGGTGGGCAGGTCAAGGTGGGCCCAGCCGCCGTCGACCAGTGCCTTGTACGACTTCTTGAAGCCCTCGGGCACGGTCACGGAGCCGGTGGCCGGGTCGAACACGGGCGGGTGCCGGTCGCCCTCCTCGAACGAGTCCGCGAGCACGCCCGTCGCCAGCCGGTTGACCTCGTCCAGAATGCTGCGGGCGACGTCCTCGTCGACTTCCGCGAAGGGGCCTGTGCCGAGGATCTCGCCTCTCCCGAACACCTCGAAGAGGTTGAACTCCAGGTCGCGCACGTTACTTCTGTAGTGGCCCATGGGCGCCGATCTCCTTGAACCGAGGGTTTTCTACTGGTCAGTAACCTTACTCTGCAATGCTACCCGTGGGTAACCCCTGTTATGCATGGCATGCTCTCCCCATGGACGCCGAAGAACTCGCCGACAGGTGGCGGGCGCGACTGGAATCCTGGGCCATCCCCGACGAGATCATGGCCAAGGCTCCCGCCGATCCGTGGAGTCACTCGCCGGAACGGTTCGGCACCCGCACCGACAGGGCGCTGGCCGAGCCCGACGACGGGCCGACCATGACCCGACTGTCCGAGGCGCTGCCCGACAAGGGCACGCTGCTCGACGTCGGCTCGGGCCCGGGCGCATCCTCGCTGCCGCTGAGCCGGCGCATCGGCCACCTCTACGCGGTGGACACCTCCGCGTCGATGCTGGAGGGGTTGACGGCCAGGGCCGACAAGCTGGGGGTCCCGGTCACGACGGTCGAGGGCCGCTGGCCCGACGTGGCCGGCCGGGTGCCCGTGGCCGACGCGACGATCGCCGCGCACGTGGTCTACAACGTCCCCGACCTGGTGCCGTTCCTGCGGGCGCTCGACGACCGCACTCAGGGCAGGGTCGTGATCGAGTTGCCGCACCGCCATCCCATGAGCTGGATGACGCCGCTGTGGCAGCACTTCCACGGGGTCGACCGGCCGGTGCGGCCCATCGCGGAGGATTGCGTGGCGCTGGCCGCGGCGCTCGGCTTCGCGGTGCAGGTGGAGGAGAGGGAAGCTCCCCTGGAACGTTTCATGTCGCTGGAGGAGCTGGCCGCCAGCGCGTGCCGGCGGGTGTGCCTCGACCCGTCGAGGGCGGAGGAGGTGGCGGCGACGGTGCTGGAGCTCGGCATGTGGCCGATGCCCAGAGACCGGTGGGTCACCATCTGGTGGGAATGACCCGCCCAGCCGGCTTGTTCTTATCGGTGAGCTGACAGCTCCCGGACGAGACGCGCCGTACCCGGAACGCCAAGACGACGCATCGGCACACAGTCTCGTCTACAGGGAGTCCGATCATGGCGTGGATCTTCATCGTGCTGGCCGGCGTCTTCGAGGTCGGCATGGCGCTCTCGCTCAAGCTCAGTCATGGTTTCACCCAGCTGTGGTGGACCATGTCGTTCCTGGTCACGGCCGTGCTGAGCTTCGGCCTGCTCTCGTACGCGCTCAAGACCCTGGAGGTCGGCACCGCGTACGCCGTCTGGACCGGCGTCGGCGCGGCGGGCACCGCGATCCTCGGCATGATCGCCATGGGCGACGACGTCTCGCCGGCCCGGCTCATCTCGATCGGCCTGATCCTGGCCGGGGTCATCGGCCTGCGAACACTGGCTTGACGTGCTCGGTGGTGTCGGGTTGGGTGATCCATGCCGTGACCATCGACGCCGCGGACCCGTACGAGATCGCCAGCTGGTGGAGCAGGGCCACAGGGCTGCCGTTGGGTGACGACGACAATCCCGGCGACCCCGAGGTGATGCTGCGCACGAAGCAGGACCCGTTCCTGCTGTTCATCCGCGTGCCCGAGGGCAAGACCGTGAAGAACCGGCTGCACCTCGACGTCAACGGCACCGATGGCAGGACCCGCGACCAGGAGGTCGAGCGGCTGGTCGGGCTGGGCGCGACCGTCTTCGACGACCGGCGGCAGCCCGACGGCACCGGCTGGGTCACCATGCTCGACCCCGAGGGCAACGAGTTCTGCGTCTGCAGGAGCCAGGCGGAGCGGGAGGTCTGACGACCTCCGGCCGGCGGGCGGGCGCTCACCGGGCGGTGCGCGCCCGGCCCCGCATCGAGAGCGTGAGGATGCCGGCGATCAGGTAGACCAGCGCGCCGTGCCACAGCGAGTGCCAGGCCGAGCCGAACACGCCTTCCCCGTCGAGCACGAGCTGCACCGGATAGTCCAGCACGGCGGTGATGCCGGCGGGCAGCAGCGAGAACTTCCAGGGGTGCTGCAGCGACCACTGGCGCGCCTGGCGGGTCACCCGGTCGCCCTCTCCCGGCTTGGAGACCGCTCCGATCGCGGCGATCAGGGCGAACAGGCTGATACCCAGCCCCAGCGCCCACACCAGATCGCCACCACCCGTGAGCAGGCCCATGCCGTAGCTGGCCGCGGTCACGGCGCCGCCACCGATGGCGGCGGCCTTCCAAGGGGCTCCGCGCAGCGCGGCGCCCGACAGCGAGACCTCATCGCGTCGACTGATTTCGTTCATGTCATTCATGCTGCCGTCCGGGCCACCCGAGGGGCATCGGGGATGGACCCTGAGGCGTCCCTGACATCATTCGGACATGCAGGAAATGGTGATTGTGCGACTCCAGCCCGGCGACGGAGACCGTCTGAAGGACGTCCGGCTGCGCGCTCTGCGGGACTCGCCGGACGCGTTCGGCTCCTCGTACGGGCGCGAGGTCGACTTCCCGCCCGGGAAATGGGCGGAAAGACTGGAAGACCCGGACTCGCGGTGGTGGGTGGCCGAGAACGGCGGCGCCGACGTGGGACTGGTGTGCATCAGGCGGGAGGGCGAGCTGGCCCACCTGCTGTCCATGTGGGTCGCGCCGGAGGCCAGGGGCAAGGGCGCCGCCTCCCGGCTCGTGGACGAGGCCGTGGCCTGGGCCAGGGACATCGGGGCCGAGCAGGTCGGCCTCTGGGCCGTGGACCAGAACCACGCCGCCCGTGCCCTCTACGCCCGCAAGGGCTTCAGCGCCACGTCCAAGGTCATGGCGCTGCCGTCCAACCCCGAGCTGATGGAGACGTTCTACGTGCTGTCACTGATCTTCCGCCAGGCGCGCAGGGACGACGTGCCCGCCATCGTGGCGATGCTGGCCGACGACCACCTCGGCGCCACCCGCGAGGGCGACCCGGGCGACGAGCGCTATCTGACGGCGTTCGAGCGGATCGACGCCAACCCCTTCGACGAGCTGATCGTGGCCGAGCAGGAGGGCAAGGTGGTGGGCACGATGCAGCTCACGTACCTGGCCGGGCTGTCGCGGCTGGGCGCCGAGCGCTGCCAGATCGAGGCCGTCAGGGTCGCCGCCACCACGCGCGGCCAGGGCCTCGGCCGCAAGATGATCGAGTGGGCGGTGGACCGGGCGCGGGCCCGCGGCTGCGCGGTGGTGCAGCTCACCTCCGACAAGTCGCGTACGGACGCGCACCGCTTCTACGACTCGCTCGGCTTCACCGCCTCCCACGAGGGCTACAAGCTGTCGCTGAGCTGAGCCAGCATCCAGCGGCACCACTCGGCCCGGTGCCGCTCGTAGCTCAGCCCGCACCGCAGCGTGGCGTAGTTGCCGAACCGGGGATCGCCGAACGGTGGCGGGCCGCCGAATGACGCCTCCTGCCGCTCGTACTCGGCCAGGCGCTCCTCGTGCGCGGCGAGCTGGTCGGCGAACAGCCGCCTGACCAGCCCCGGTTCGGCCAGCCACGACGCGTACGTCTTCAGCACCAGCTCATCGCGCTCGGGCCGCTCGCGCGCCGGCTCGGTGACCCACTCCCTGAGCGCGGCCAGGCCCTCGGCCGTCAGGTGATAGAGCTTCTTGTCCTGCGGCCCCGGCCCGTGCTCGGTCGTGAACCGCACCAGCCCGCCCGTCCGCAGCTTCTGCAGCTCGGCGTGGATCTGGCTGTGCCCGGCCGTCCAGAAGTAGCCGACCGGCCGCCGCATCGCCGCGGCGAGGTCGTATCCCGTGCGATCGCCGCGCGCCAGCACGGCGAGGATCGCGAATCCCAGCGTTGAGGTCATGGCGTGGCCAAGGATATGGTGCCCTCATGACTATGTCAGTTTAGACATAGTGCCGGAGAAGGGGGCGGCCATGCGGTTCATCGGCTTAGCGGGGCTCATGATGGTGCTGACGGCCTGCGGGGGCGCGGTCGGCACCGGAGCGGCGGCCGGCCCGTCCGGCGCCCCCACGACCGCCACGCCGCCCCC
>NZ_VCKX01000421.1 GCF_005889725.1 Nonomuraea zeae | reverse complement strand
CCTCGCCGCCCCCACGACCGCCGCCCCCGTCGCCAAGGCCAAGGTGCGCCGCGGCTGGACGCAGCATGGGCTGCTGTTCGTCGCCCCCTTCCTGCTGATCTACCTGGCCTTCCTGGTCTGGCCGACCCTGCTCGGCTTCCGGATGAGCCTGTCGAGCGTCAACATCGCGGGCGGGAACGACCACCTCGTCGGGTTCGCGAACTACGCCGAGGCGTTCGGCGACCCCCGCATGTGGCAGTCCCTGTGGAACACGCTGGTCTTCACCGTGCTGAGCACGGTCCCGCTGGTGCTGCTCGGCCTGGTGTTCGCGCTGCTGGTGCACCATCTGCGGTTCGTGCAGTGGCTGTGGCGGCTGTCGTTCTTCGGGCCGTTCCTGCTGCCGTCAGCGGTGGTGTCCATCCTGTGGCTGCAGATGATCTACCCGCCCGACTATGGCCTGCTCAACGGCACGCTGGGCACCAGCACGCTGTGGCTGGGCGACCCCTCCGTCGCGATGTGGTCGATGGTGCTGACCACGGTCTGGTGGACGGTGGGCTTCAACTTCCTGCTCTACCTCGCCGCGCTGCAGTCGATCCCGACGCACCTGTACGAGGCCGCCGCGATCGACGGCGCGACCGCGTGGGACAAGCTGCGCTCCATCACGCTGCCCCTGCTCGGCCGGACGACCGCGCTCATCGTGGTGCTGCAACTGGTGGCGTCGCTGAAGGTGTTCGACCAGATCTACCTGATGACCGGCGGCGGGCCGGAGAACTCCACCAGGCCGATCATCGAGTACGCCTATGACGTCGGTTTCACCGGCTACCGCATCGGCTACGCGTCGGCCGTCTCCTACATCCTGTTCGTCCTGATCGTCATCGTGTCCCTGGCGCAGCTCCGGCTGTTCCGCAAGCGCGCGGAGGTCTCCTCATGACCAAGCGGTTCAGCCCGAGCCAGATCATCCTGTTGCTGGTCGCGCTGGTGCTGGCGGCGATCTGGCTGGCGCCCGTCGCGTGGGCCGTGGCGACCTCGCTGAAGCCCGAGACCGAGACCACGGCGGTCCCGTTGCAGTGGTTCGGCAGCGAGCTCACCTTCGAGTCCTACGGCCTGGTCCTGGGGACCGGCGGCATCGTCAAGTGGGCGATCAACTCGACGGTCACCGCCGTGATCGTCACGTTCATGACCGTGCTGTTCTCGGCGATGGCGGCGTACGGATTCGCGCGCACGCAGTTCAGGGGGCAGCGGGTGCTGCTGGCGCTGATCCTGGCCGGGATCATGGTGCCGCCGCAGGTGCTGATCGCGCCGCTGTTCGCCGAGATGGTCTCGCTGGGCCTGGTGGACACCTGGTGGGCGATCATCCTGCCGCAGGTGGCCGCGCCGCTGATCGTCTTCATCCTGTTCAAGTTCTTCCAGGACGTGCCGCCCGAGCTGGAGCAGGCCGCGTTCGTGGACGGGGCCGGGCGCTGGCGGGTGTTCTTCACGATCGTGCTGCCGCTGTCGCGGCCGGTGCTGGCGGCGGTGTCGATCTTCACGTTCATCACCACCTGGAACAACTTCCTCTGGCCGTTCCTGGTCTCCACCGACCCGAACACGATGACGTTGCCGGTGGGCCTGGCCAACGTGGTGCAGGGCACGTTCGGCCTGCGGTACGCGCAGATCATGGCCTCCGTGGTGCTGGCCGGGCTGCCGCTGCTGGTGGTGTTCGTCATGTTCCAGCGGCAGATCGTCCGCGGCGTCGCGCACACCGGCCTGGCCGGCCAGTAGGGCAGGGCCCTTACCGGGCCAGCAGGCGCACCAGCTCGTCGCGGGTGCCGGGGACGCCGTGCGCGCGCAGGACCTCCCACAGGTTGATCCAGCTCCACGCCTCGTCGCTCAGGCCGGCGACGGCTGCCAGCGCCTCTCGCTGGGTCGCGGTGAGGGGCGTCCCGGCGGGGTGCGGCGCGGCGAAGACGCTCCGCAGGAGGTCGTCCGCGATCGGGAAGGCGTCCTCCGGGTCCGCGGCCGCCAGCCTGGCCGTCAGGGCGGCGAGCCTGGCGGGCGCGTCGCCGGGCAGGCGGCGCAGGCTGACGCGGGTGGCGAGGGTCGCGAGCACGCCGTCGCCGTACGGCAGCGGCGTGGGATCGGTGGCGGTGAGGAGCCCGCGCACCGCGGCGCGGGCCCGCTCGTGGGCGTCCTCGCCGCGCAGGTTGACCAGGGCGATCGCGGCCACGTCCCGGACGAGGCCGTCGTCGTGCGCCAGGCCGGCCTCCATCACCCTCTCCGTGCCGGCCGGATCCCAGTTCGGCAGGAGGCTGAGGGCGAACAGCGCCGTCGCGACGCAGCGCGGGTCGGGGTCGGCGCCGGCCAGGTCACGCAGCGCCGGTCCGGCGACGGCCGCCTCCTCGGGGAACCAGCCGGCGACGTACGCCGCGATCCTGCGTACGACGGGATCGGCGTCGCCCAGAAGGGGCAGCAGCAGCGGGACGGCCGCCCGCACGGCGTCGTAGCACCCCAGCCCGCCCGCGTCGGCGACCGGCTCGAACGCGGCGTCGTCCCCTCCCCCGGCCTGGACGATCGCGCTCTCGGCCCGCCAGGCGGCGATGGCGACCCCGTCCGGCAAGTGAGCCTCGTCATACCCGAGCGCCAGGGAGCCGAGCAGCGACAGCAGGGCGGCGCGGTCGGGCGTGGCCGGATCGAGGGCCAGGCGCACCAGGAAGGGCACCGCGTGCGCGCCCGCGGGGTAGCGGGTGCCCTGGTGGAAGATGTTGGTGTAAAGCTCGGCCAGAGCCCGCTCCCGCTCCTCCTCATCCCCGGAGCGCAGAGATCCGAGCAGCCCGGGCACATCACCGGCCGGTCCGTACGCGTGCCGCAGGCGGCTCCAGCCGACCTGGTCGAGATCGCCGAGCGGATCTTCCATCCGGGTAATGGTAGGGGCAAATTCCGGATCATTACCGCTCTTGCTATTGCCAGGGAATTACCAGGAACAATGGGTAGTCTGCCTCGGCATGAACTGGCAGCGCAAAATGAACAAAGCGCTGGTCAGGGTCACCGGATTCCAGATCGAACGAGTAGGGAAAGAATCGAATTCCCCGCCCGTCCCCGAGATCAGACCGCCCGCGGATCCGCTAACCGACCGGCTGCTCGAAGCCCCCGTGTTCCTGCTTTCGCCCGTACGCTCCGGCTCGACGCTGCTGCGCTCGATGCTGAACGCCCACTCGGCCCTGCACGCGCCGCATGAGCTGCACGTGCGGCGGCTGCGGGTGCAGTTCGACACGACGCTGGCCGCGAAGGCGATGTCGGCGCTGGGCCACAACCAGAGCGATCTGGAGCATCTGCTGTGGGACCGCGTCCTGCACAGGGAGCTGGCCCGCAGCGGCAAGCGGTTCGTCGTGGACAAGACCCCCGCGAACGCCTTCGCCTTCCAGCGCATCGCCACCTGCTGGCCGGACGCGCGCTTCATCTTCCTGCTGCGCCACCCCGCCTCGATCGCCGCCTCCTGGCACGAGGCCAGCCCGGACAAGCGCACCGCCGAGGAGGCCGCGCTGGACGCGCTGCGCTACATGAAGGCCGTGCAGCGGGCCAGGTCGGCGCTGCCTGGCCTGACCGTCAGGTACGAGGAGCTCAGCGCCGAGCCCGAGCGGGTGACGCGCGAGATCTGCGAGTTCCTGGACCTGGAGTGGGAGCCGCAGATGCTCTCCTACGGCAAGCAGGCCGTCCTGGAGAAGGGGCTCGGAGACTGGCGGGACAAGATCAGGTCAGGTACGGTCCAGCCGGCCCGCGAGCTCCCCACGGCGGACCAGGTCCCCGACGCGCTGAAGCCCATCTGCCGGACCTGGGAGTACCTCAAGTGAAGATCCGCTACCTCATGCTGCACGCCTACGGCATGGGCGGCACGATTCGCACGGTGGTCAACCAGGCGAACGCGATGGCCGCCGCGGGCCACGAAGTCGAGCTGGTCAGCCTGGTCCGGCGGCGCGACACCCCGCAGTTCGCCCTGGACCCGCGAATCTCGATCACCACGCTGGCCGACCAGCGCGGCGGCAGGCAGCCGGACTCGATCGGCCGCAAGGCCTGGCGAAGGGTGCGCGGCAAGATGGTGCCGCGCGGCGAGTTCGCCGCCGACTACTTCACCGAGCGGGTGGAGTGGGCCGCCATGGAGTACGTCTCCAGCCTGAGCGACGGCGTCCTGGTGACCACGCGCCCCGCGCTGAACCTGATCTCCGCCCGCCGCACCCCCAAGAGCGTCGTCAGGGTCGCCCAGGAGCACATGAACCTGTCGGCCTACCCCGACAGCATCCGCAGGGAGATCGCCCGCTATTACGGGCGCTTCGACGCCATCACCGTGCTGACGCGCACCAACCGGCTCGAATATCAGCGCCTGCTGCCCTCGACCGCGATCGTGCAGATCCCGAACGCGGTTCACAAAGTCGACCAGGAACGTTCCCAGCAGGTCAATCCCGTCGTGATCGCCGCCGGGCGGCTGGTCCCGCAGAAGGGGTTCGACCTGCTCATCCCGGCCTTCGCCCAGGTGGTGAGCGAGCACCCGGAATGGCGGCTGCGCATCTTCGGCACCGGGCCGCGCAAGAGCCAGCTCGCCGGGCTCGTCGAGCAGCACGGCCTGGGCGAGCACGTGTCGATGCCCGGGCGCACCGACCGGCTGGAGAAGGAGCTGACCGACGCCTCCGTGTACGCGCTCAGCTCGCGGTTCGAGGGCCTGCCCATGGTCATGATCGAGGCGATGACGCACGCGCTGCCCGTGGTCGCCTTCGACTGCCCCACCGGGCCCAAGGACGTGCTGACCGACGGCGTGGACGGGGTGCTCGTGCCGCCGAGGGACGTGGACGCGCTGGCCGCCGCCCTGAACCGGGTCATCGCGGACAAGGAGCTGCGGGTGCGCATGGGCAAGGAGGCGGCCAAGACCTCCCGCGCGTACGCGCCCGAGCTGGTGATGCCGCTGTGGGAGGACCTGTTCTCCGAGCTGCTGCAGGGTGAGCGCGTCGTGGACAACTTCTGGAGCAGCCGCTGACCGAGGGCCAGATCGTGGACGTCGGCCCGGGTTTGCCGCATTTCTTTGCAATTCCGACAAAAGATTTACCTAGCCGATTCCCCTGATATTTCGGCGTTTCAGGTGAGTTGACCATGAAATGCCGGGCATTTCGGCAAAAGCACCTTAACGGGGGCGGCAGCCTGGGCCAATGCTCAACCGGAAAGCCCGCCTGACCGCGACGGCAGGCGCCCTTGCCCTGGTCACGGGGCTCGCCGCGCCCGCATTCGCCCAGCCTGCCGCGCCCTCCTCCGCGCCCTCGTCCGTGGCCACCCCTGTGGCTGCTCCTGTGGCCGCCTCTGTGGACACCGCCGCCGTCGCGGAGCCCATGGTGTACGGCCGCGCCGCCTACCTGATCGACGCCGCGTCCGGCAAGGAGTTGTTCGGCTACCAGGCCGCCGAACGCATGCCGATCGCCAGCCTGACCAAGACCATGACCGCGTACCTCGTGCTGAAGAGCGCCAAGCCCACGGACGTGGTCCGGATCAAGGCCGAGGACGTCGCGTACGCGGAGGACGGCGGCGGCACCACCGCGGACCTGCGCCCCGGCGACCGCCTCACCGTGGGCGAGCTCATGTACGGCCTGATGCTCCCCTCGGGCGCCGACGCCGCCCACGCCCTGGCCCGCACGTACGGCCCCGGCGTCGACGGCTTCGTCGCCAAGATGAACCAGACGGCCCGCGAGCTGGGCATGAACGACACCCGCTACCTCAACGCCGACGGCCTGCCCACCCGGCGCGGCAACGGCTACTCCACCGCCAGGGACCAGGCCGTGCTGGCGGCCAAGGCCCTGGAGCTCCCCCTGATCAGGCGGGTGGCCAGCACGCGCTACCACGAGCTGGACGCCACCGGCGAGCACCGCTCGTACGCCTGGCGCAACACCAACAAGCTGGCCGGCACGCCCGGCGTGATCGGGCTGAAGACCGGCTTCACCCGGGCCGCGGGCTACTGCCTGGCGTTCGCGGCCGAGCGGGATGGGCGGCGGCTGATCGGCGTGCTGCTCGGCGAGTCGGTCTCCAGCCGCCGCTTCACCACGGCCGAGTCGCTGCTGTCCTGGGGAGCCGCCCGCCAGGCCGCATGATCCTTTACAGTCGTTGCAGTCATGACTGCAACAACTGTATTGTCCCGGTATGACCTCCCCCACGGACGCCGAGCTGGACTTCGTCGACGACGTCGCGGTCTTCTTCGAGCGTGACGGCATGCCGCTGATCGCCGGCCGCGTCATCGGCTGGCTGCTCATCAGCGACCCCCCGGAGCAGAGCGCCGCCGAGCTCGCGGACGTCCTGCGGGTCAGCAGGAGCTCCATCAGCAGCGCGACCCGGCTGCTCACCCCGAGCGGCCTCGTCGAGGGGGTGCGCCGCCGGGGCGAGCGCCAGGAGTTCTTCCGCATCGCCGCCGACGGCTGGAGCCGGATGCTGGCCGGCCGCTACGCGAAGACGGCCGCGTTCCGCCAGATCACCGAGGCGGGGCTGCGCGTCCTCGCGGACAGCACCCCGCAGCGGCGCGAACGGCTGGGCAACGTGCACGAGCTCTACCGGTTCCTGGAGAAGGAGCTGCCCGCGCTGTGGGAGCGCTGGGAGGCGCACGCGAGCACGCTCGACCGGGGAGGCGAGCAGTGACGGCGCCGGCCGGGCTGCGCGGCACCTTCCTCCCCGGCCCCGAAGGCCGGCTGCACGTCTACAGCGCCGGCGAGCACGGCCCTCCCGTGCTGCTCCTGAGCGGCGCCGGCGTCGACAACGCGCTGCTGAGCTGGCGCCACCTCATCCCCGTCCTGGCCCGGCGGCACCGCGTGCTCGCGCTCGACTGGCCGAAGCAGGGCAGGAGCCGGCCCTGGAACGGCCGCGCCACCCACGAGCGCATGCTGCGCTGCATCACCGAGGTCCTCGACCACTTCCAGCTCGGCTCGGCCGCCCTTGCCGGGCTCTCCCAGGGCGGCGCCCTCGCCCTGGCCTACGCCATCGACCATCCCGGCCGGGTCGACCGGCTCGTGGCCATCGCGCCGGCGGGCATCCTGTCGTTCCCGCCCGTCGTCCACCAGGCGCTCTGGCTCACCGCCAAGCTGCCGCTGCTCAACAGGACCCTGCCCGGCATGATCTTCCGGAGCCGGGCGGGCGTCGCCCGGTTCGCCGAGCAGGCGCTGTTCGCCGGGCCGGTGCCGGACTTCGAGGAGATCATCGACGAGATCATGGAAGAGGTCGAGCACGGCGGGGCCGGCTCCTCCGACTGGCAGAACGCCTCCATCGGCCCGCTGCGCATGCGCGTGGACCTCAGGCCGCAGCTCCACCGGATCACCAGCCCGACCCTGTTCATCCAGGGCGAGCGGGACAGAGGCGTCAACCCCGAGCGCACCAGGGAGGCCGCCGCCCTCGTCCCTGGCTCCCGCCTGGAGCTCCTCGAAGGCAACGGGCACTGGGCCAACCGCCAGTCGCCCGGCCGGGTCAACGCGCTCATCGCCGCGTTCCTGGACCCTGATCGTCCCATGGACGGCGTTGATCGATTGGGCTAGTTTGCCCGGCATGAGGCTTCGAATCGCGTTGAGCGCGCTGTCGGCGGCCGTCGTGCTCGCCGCCCCGCTCCCCGCCCACGCCGGGACGCCCAAGCTCGGCTGGGAGCTCAAGGAGACCGGGGTGACGGCGCGCCTGCGCGGCCTGTCGCCCGTCAGCCGCGACGTGGTGTGGGCCTCCGGCTCGGGCGGCACCGTGCTGCGGACCGTGGACGGCGGGCGGAGCTGGCAGAACGTCTCCCCGCCCGGCACCGCCGAGCTCCAGTTCCGCGACGTGGAGGCGTTCGACGCGCGCAGGGCCGTGGTGCTGTCCATCGGCGAGGGGACGGACTCGCGCGTCTACCGGACCGAGGACGGCGGGCGTACGTGGGCGGAGACGTTCAGGAACGACGAGCCGCGGGCGTTCTACGACTGCATGGCCTTCTTCGACCGGCGGCACGGGCTGGCGATGAGCGACCCCGTGGACGGGAAATTCCGGATCCTGTCCACGGAGGACGGCGGGCGGAGCTGGCGGGTGCTGCCCCCGGCCGGCATGCCACCGGCGCTGCCCGGCGAGGCCGGCTTCGCGGCGAGCGGGCAGTGCCTGGTCACGGCCGGCGACCGGGATGTCTGGCTGGCCAGTGGCGGGGCGGAGCGATCGCGCGTGTTCCACTCGCGCGATCGCGGGCGTACGTGGACGGTGGCCGACACGCCGATCCCGGCCGGCGACCCGGCGCGCGGGGTCTTCGGCCTGGCCTTCCGCGACCCGCACCGGGGCATCGCGGTGGGCGGCGACTACCGGCCCGACCAGCAGTCGCCGAGCGCGGGGGCGGTGAGCAGGGACGGCGGGGCCACCTGGCGCGCCGCCGGGACGCCGCCTCCTGCGTACCGGTCGGGGGTCACCTGGCTGCCGTATCCGCCGTTCGCGGCCATCGCGGTCGGGCCCTCCGGGAGTGATGTGACCCATTCGGGCGGGCGGAGCTGGGAGACCTTCGACGGGGGCTCGTTCGACACGGTGTCGTGCACGCGCGACGCGACGTGCTGGGCCGCGGGCGAGCAGGGCCGCGTCGCCCGCCTGACCCTCACCTGACCCGCCCTCGCCCACACCCTCGACCCCTGCCCGCCACAACCGACCCTTGCC
>NZ_VCKX01000420.1 GCF_005889725.1 Nonomuraea zeae | reverse complement strand
CATCCAAGACGGACAGGTGATCCTTCACAGCTCCTGACCACCACTCACCGCGAAACCCCAACCATGATCACCAGGTCGGGGTTCGCTGCCGCGTGCCCAGCTCAGGAAGGGATTTTCGGGGCAGATTATTTGCGGCGGATCTGGCGCACCCCCACCCCTTCATGCCAGGCGTCGATGACCAGCTCGTCGCCCTCGACGCGGGTCCACACCACTTCCGTCAACTCGATCCTGAACAGATGCGAGTCTGCGTCCGGCTGGAACGACGCCAGAAGCGCCGGGTCGGTGATCTCCACCGCCCGCCCGGCCAGCTTCACGTCGCCCTCCCACGTGGACGGGTCGGGCCCTTCGGGATCCTTGGAGGTCACGTGGATGGCCATCCTCGGATCCCGTCGCAGGTCGAGCGCCTTGACCGCCCGAGGCATCGACCCCGTCCACAGCTCGCCGTCCTTGAAGCTCGTCTCGGTGCCGCTGACCCGAGGCGAGCCGTCCTTGCGCAAGGTCGCCAGGACCTTGTGCTTGTAGGTGTCCAGCAGCCGCCGCGCCACCTCGGCCAGCTCCGGCGCCTGCCGGTCGAACTCCTGCCATGAAGCCATGGCCCACATCATGGCCGACGGCACCGACAGAATCCCCGTTCGTGAAGCGCGATTTACAAACTCGGCTTCCGTTGGCTAGTTTGTAAACGAATCAACGTTTACTAACGAGGGAGCCTGTATGGCCGGCGACCACCCGTTCAGCGCCTCGGTGTTCATCGGCACGAGCCTCGACGGGTTCATCGCCCGCGAGGACGGAGACATCGACTGGCTCACCAGCCGGGGCGCCGCCGCGGGCGGCGACCTGGGCTACCAGGACTTCATCGACGGCATCGACACCGTCGTCATGGGCCGCGGCACGTACGAGCCTGCTCTCGCCTACGACCCGTGGCCGTACGAGGACAAGCACGTCGCGGTGCTCAGCACCACGCTCGACGCGGGCACGGACCCGCGCGTCACCGTCCACCGCGATCTGGACGGGCTCATCCGCGGGCTCACCGAGCGCGGCACCAAGAGCGTGTACGTCGACGGCGGCCAGACCATCAGGACGTTTCTGCGCGCCGGACTGGTCGATGAGATCACCATCACCGCCGTCCCTGTGCTGCTGGGCACGGGGCTTCCCCTGTTCGGACCGATCGGCGGGGACGTCTTGCTCGTCCACCGCTCCACCAGGGTCTACGGCGCCGGCGTCGTCCAGTCCACCTACGGCGTGCTACGCCAGCAAGACCATCCGGCAAATGGCCGGGAAGGTGCCTGCTGAGCCGCATGCGGTGCGCGAGCTCATCTGGCGTCGTGCTCGTAAGGCCGGATGAGCCGGTGCTATTGAGTGGTCATCGTGATCTCGGCGGGCACATCTCGGCTTCCGTTTCCTCGGTGAGGATGCTGATCGGGTTGCCCCAGTCGCCGTTGATGTTGGTGACGACCATATGCCCGCCGTCTCGGGTGCCCATCGCATAGGTCCAGGAGCCGAGCCCGTGGGCGGTGTTGTCGATCCACTGCACGCCCTTGGTGGAGACGGTGGTGAACATCTCCTTTTGCAGCGCGGGCGGCAGCAAACGGCCGTTCAGCACTGCCCGATAAAAGGTGTTCAGGTCGTTCATGGTCGAGACGATACTGCCGGCTGACCCGGCCCAGGAGGGTCGCCGACCATGACCGCGCCCTACCCGTATGGCCTCCTACAGCCCCGGGTAGAAGCCCGGAGAGCCCAGCTGCTCGAACCAGCTCGGTGGCTCAGGCGCGGTGAACGCGTTGGCCATCGCGTCCAGCCAGGCGGCGAACGCCGGCTGAGCGTCCAGCGGCTGGCGCACCGTCGAGGCGCGAGCGTAGCCGATCCTGGCGTGCCCTGACGTCTGAGTCTCGCCGGCGGGGCAGTACGACCCAGGCCGAGCCGGGCTTGCGCAGCGCGGGGTGGGCACGTGGAGCGCTTTGGCCAGCGCGGGCACCAGCCCGAAGCGGGCGGTGTGGTGCTGGGCGACCACCTTGCCTCGGCCGGTCCGGCAGGGCAAGCCGGCGGGGGCGGCGCAGGAGGACATCGGGCAGTCCAATGCTTCCACGCGCAGGAAGTCGCTGTCGCTCACCCCGAGATCAGTTCATGGGAGCGTTTCGTCCGCCCCGCCTTTTGCACCGACCTATGAAACAGACAATCGCCTGGACGCCCCTGCCGCCGGTGTCGATTTCCGGAGTCGTCTGCACAAACCTCCATACTCGTGTGCACGCCGAGCCGAATCTGCCTGTACTGATCAAGGTCTGCCGCCTTCTTCGATGAGGTGGCGGTAGTGGCTACGGCGGTCCGCCAAGAGCTGCTCGACGCGCTCATCGGTGGTCTCGGTGATCCGGGAGAGTTCGTCGAGCACCGAGCCCTGGCGAGGGTGGTCGCTGGTGGCGACGTAACGCCGGGTGCGTTCGATTCCCGCCGCGTAGAGCAGCCGGTGGGGCAAGATTCCCCAGGTGTCGAAACTGGCGTAGACGGCCTCGTGCAGGAGCCAGACATCCTCGACCTGGCGATGCTCGGCCACCAGCAGGACCGCGAGTTCGATGCTGCGGCAAAACCCCCGCGAGCGCCTGTGTGCGTGGATCGGCAGCCCCTCTTCGTTGAGTCCGCCCTCGAAGGCCAGCAGCACCCACAGCTCTGGATCGTCGAGCCACCATCCAGGCTCGGGAACGGCATCATGCGTCGGCTCTGGCATGTCAGCGGCCCGCGGATGGGTTGCCGGCGTGACCGGGGGTGGTGTCGGCTGCACGGTTCAGGACCCGGTAGACGGTGGCCCGTCCGACCGAGAAGACTTCCATCAGTTCGGCGATGGTGTAGTCGCCGGTGGCGTGCATGCGGACCAGCTCGGCCTGCTGACCCGCGGTCAGCTTGGGGGCGCGGCCCTTGAGCCGGCCGCGGGAGCGGGCGATCGCCATGCCCTCACGGGTGCGCATCTTGAGCAGGTCGGCCTCGAATTCGGCGAAGACTGCCAGCATGTTGAAGAACATCTTCGACATCGGGTCGGACGGGTCGTAGATGCTGCCCCCCAGAGAGAGGCGGACTCCGCGGGTGACAAGGGTGTCGCCGATGTCGCGGGCGTCGGGGACCGAGCGGGCGAGCCGGTCGAGTTTGGGCACCACCAGCGTGTCGCCGGAGCGGACGGCCGCCAGGGCCTGGTCCAGGCCGGGCCGGGCCCGGTTGGTGCCCGTCAGCCCCTTGTCGAGGTAGATCCGGTCCTCGGGCACACCGAGAGTGGCAAGGATCTCGCGCTGGGCGGTGAGGTCTTGGGCGACGGTCGAGCATCTGGCGTAGCCGACGAGTTCTCCCACCTGTCGATCGTACCGTTTAGCCCCCCATCACCGGACAGTTTCGCGGACTACCTATCTGAGACGTGCGGGCGGCGTGCCGAGCTGCGCTTCGATGATCTCCGCGGCCGCGCGTCCGGGTGTCCGGTGGAGGTTCCCCTAGCGGACACCTCCGGAGGAGGCCGCCTCCTCCCGAACGTGTCCCTAACCCCAAGCTAAGCTGATCTGCGCAGTTCAACCGGTTTCCGAGAAGATCGTGTTCTCGGGAGCGGAGACGGTCACGACTTTTGAGAACACGCACAGCTGAGAGGCAAAACCCCAGCTTGGCACCCGTGAACAGGGCTATGTCGCTAGATGGCGGCTGGGGCCACCTCCGGGAGAAGAATTCTGGCGACGGGGCGGCGCGTCGTCCCCACACCACGCAACCCCGCCTGCGGCGACATCGACGGCGACGACGCCGTCATCCTGGGCATCGTCGTGTCGGCACTGATAATTTCTAGTGCCAATATCCGTCGTAGTGGTCGACCAAGTGCTGGGCGTCTGGGCCGGCCGAGGCGGCGGCGACTGTGAGGTCGGCCTCTCGGAGGATCTCCGACCGCACCAGCGGCGGCACCGACGCCGCCGGCACCTCCTGGCCGTCGCGGTGGAAGGTCATCGGGTTGGTTGCGCACAGCGCGTCCAGGTCCCAGCCCTCGTCGGACATGCCCTCGACGACGCGCAGGAGCCAGCGGGCCTGCCAGCCCGCAAGGTCGCGCACCACCTCGCCCTGCCCCTCGTGACAGTCGTGCTCCCAGTAGCCGATCGACACGCCGGTCCAGCCGTGCCGGATCAGCTCCGTCCGGGCCAGGCCGTAGCGCACGACGTGACCGGCGACGCGGTCCGGCTGTTCCGCGTACACCTCGCGGAGGACTTGTTCGAACGGTTGTGCCAGACCCCTCTCGCGCCACGCGTCCACCTCCTCGGCGCTTGCGTCGGCCGGGTGCCACAAGGCGACAGGGCCCTCGGGGCGGCGCCCGGCCAGTTCCCAGCCGTCGACGGTTCTGACTGGCAGGCCTGAGGGGCCGCCGGGGATCCGCCACACCAGGGTGCGTGCGTCGGGGCCAGTGACGGGGTGGTCGAGGAGGTGCTCGCCGACCTCACGCCAGGTCCATTCGCGCTGGTGGATGAGCGCCTGTTCCAGGCGGCAGCGCGCGGCCGTGCGCGCCTGCTCGACCTCTCTGGGCGTGGCGGCGGCGGGCAGAGTGCGGTCGAGGAACTGGTCGCGGGTCAGCGCGGCCGCGTCGGCGAGCGCGTCGAGCGCACGAGTGACATTCTCCTGTACGGACGCCGCCCGCACCTGCGTCTGAATGAGCGCCAATGGGGTGACTGTCTCGGGTCCGCCCCGGCGGGCCAGCACGCCGACAGCCCCGTTGGCGACGGTCTCGCTGCGGCAGGTGGAGCCGGGGCCATCGTGGCCGGTGCCGCAGGTGACGGCGGCGTCGGCGAGCAGCGACGGGACCCAAGGTTCGTCAATGACCTCGCAGGTCCAGATCAGGCCGCGCGCCACCGATACGGTCCGGCCCTTCAGGAAGCGGTCCTCGCTCCAGCTGATGTCGGCGTGGTGGCAGACGAACGGGCCGCCCCGGTAGGCGGCCAGGCGGGTGACCAGCTCGTGGACAAGGGCGATGGCCTCAGGGGTGAGCAGGTCGCAGACGGCCGGCAACCAGCCGTCGCCTGGAGCCGGTGTGTCGGCGGTGGCCCAGTGACGCAGCAGCGGCAGCATTCCGGCCAGG
Source organism: Nonomuraea zeae (assembly GCF_005889725.1). Taxonomy (GTDB): domain Bacteria; phylum Actinomycetota; class Actinomycetes; order Streptosporangiales; family Streptosporangiaceae; genus Nonomuraea; species Nonomuraea zeae. Next base: position 3,551 of record NZ_VCKX01000420.1, on the reverse strand, counting down.
CGGGGGCCGTACTCCTCGGCCAGCATCGTGGCGAAGGGGTCAGCCTCCCCGATCACGTTCCTGACCGCACCGGCTGAGCCCTCCTCGGTGAGCAGGCTCTCCAGGAGCGGCTGGAGCTCTCCGAGGTCCGTCAGGTGGCCGAACAGGTCGCGGCGCTGTTGCGGATGGAGCAGGTGGGCGGCCGACAGCGGGATCCGATAGAGCTCCTCGTGGCGGGTGTGGCCTTGACGGGCCCAGTAGCCGGCGCGTTCGGCCAAGTTCCAGGCGTCGTCGGGCGTCCAGTCGATGGCGCGCCCGGCCACGGTGCGGACCAGGCGCAGGACGCGCTCGTCGTAGTCGTGGCCGCCCTGCGGGCTGAGCCAGAGCTTGGTGTGGGCGTAGGTGCCGTAGAGGCGCCAGTCGGTGCCAGGTCCGGGGTCGAGGCCCTGCTCGGTGAGGGCGTCGAAGCGCTGGTAGGCCTCCTTGGTAGCCGGTTCCAGATGATCCCAATTCCCCGCGAACGTCATTCGATGATCGTAGTCGCACGATGTTCGAATGAAGATCGTCGTTCTGGACGACTACCAGCGGGTTGCTCGAGACCTGGGTGTCCGGCGTCCTTCTCCCGGAGGTGGCCGTCTCCGCTCCCGAGAACACGATCTTCTCGGAAACCGGTTGACCTGCGCAGATCAGCTTAGTTTGGGGTTAGGGACACGTTCGGGAGGAGGAGGCCGAGGAGACGAAACGGCCCGGCTCGGGATCGGGAAGGAACGCGGCGGGGATGCCCTGGCCGATCATGAAGTCGCGTTCCCGGTCGTAGGCCTCCCTCGTCCGGGAGAACCAGGTGAGGATGCCAAAGATCCGACGCGCGGCGGCCTCGTCGATGCGCGCGGCGTCGAACCATTCCTCCACCTCCCGCTGGGCTTGGGCCCACAACTGGTTCATGGCCTCCTGCCCTGCCGTATGCGACCGCCCCGCCGCGCCGGGCCGGTCGCCCTCGTAAACAGGCTGGTACGACTGGACAGTCAGCAGCGGGCCGAGGCTGCCACGCGCGGCGATCTTCCCGGTCCGGATGAGGTCCAGCGCGGTCGCGGCCGCTTCCAGCAGCGCTTCCTGACGCACGGTGTCGAGGGTCTCGTACGGGCGCCATAGCGTGATTCCGGCCCGAGGTGGCCAGCCGGCGGTGACCCAGATCCGTTCAAGGGCGGCGGCCGAGTGCCGGCGGTCAGACCTTGGAAGGTGAGCCGGTCCATGACCACGATGTGCTCGAGTGCCGCACGGTCCGGCGCAGGCTCGCCCAGCGCTTCGGCGAGCCAGAACGCCTGCTCGGTTTCGAGGCGGCGCCCGTGCGTGGGACAGCTGAGCATGAGCGGGATCCTGGCGGTCAACGGACTCCCGCGGCCGGGTTCGGCGGCGCAGACAGGGCAGACTCGTTGTGCGGTCCGAGGGGTGTGACGGGGCAGGGGGAACCAGGGTCGCCATCGCCGGCCTGCCCTGCGGCGCGGGCCGCCCGCACGCTCGCCATCACCCGCTCGACGACGTCGCGCGTGTGGCCATGTGATCGCCCTGGTCAGCGACGGCCTCTGCCTGGATGCGTGCGTTCGGTGATGCTCATGCCCTTCCCGCGGAATGCAGCCGGTGCGCACACTGTCACTTGGCCTCATCCAAAGGACGTCAGGCGCGGCGGCGGGCGCGGTAGGCGCTGGCTTTGGCGCGGTTCTGGCACGACAGGCCGCAGAACCGGCGCGAGGCGTTCCGTGTGACGTCGAAGAAGACCAGCTCGCAGCCGCTCGCCTCGCAGGTCCGCAACCGCACCCCCTGACCGACGCCGATCACCATGGCCAGCGCCGTGGTGGCGTCGGCGGCCCAGGCGTCCACCAAGTCCGCACCCACCCCGTGGAAGGCCAGGACGGGCGGGTCGCCGTGCAGGTTGGGGACGGCGTGGTGGCGTACCAGGGCCTGGTTGAGCCCGGCGATCGCGCCGGGCGCCCCGGTGAAGGCCGGACGCAGTTCGGCGGCCACTTCCGCGAGCCGGTCGGCGTCGGAGGCGGTCAGCGACCGGCTCGGTGTCCAGCCGTGGCGGGTGAACGCGTCGTCGAGGGCAGCCCGGCGACGGGCGGAAAGATCGGCCGACGGACCGGCAGGGACATCGGCACCGACATCCGCACCGGCATCGGCACCGACATCGGCACCGACATCGGCGGGCGGGTCCGCCGACGGGTCGGCAGGAAGGGCGGTCGGCGGGTCTGTCGGCAGATCCTTCGGCAGGGCGGTCGGCGGGTCGACTGGCTTGCCGCGGGCCTGCGTGACGGCCAGTTCGTTCACCAGGATGACGGCGAGCTCCGCCCATCGACCCACATAACTGTCTATTTGGGATTGACCAGTGATGCGCCATGCGTCTATCGTCACCGTCATAGCTTAGCTAGCTAGTGATTAGATAGTGAAAGGATCTTCCATGAGCGCAGTGTCGAGGCTTGCCCGTCGCATGTGGCATCAGCTTGAGCCCATCCACGCCATCTTGTACTTCTCACCCCAGGCGTTCGAGGAGGCGGCTGGGCTCGGTTACGACGTGGAGTCGCGCTGGCCGAGCTATTTCGCCTACCGCACGGCTCCGCTCGGGCCGGTCGGCACGCGGCTGGCCACGGCGGCGTACTACAGCTTCAGCCCGAAGACGGTCGCCGAGCACGTGCCGGCCGCCTGGGAGGTCGCCTCACCCGAGCAGGTGCTGCGGGCCCGGATGACTGCGGTGGACAAGACCTACCGGCACCTGCTCGGCGACAGGGTGGCAGGGCCGGAGGTCACCGAGGCGGCCGAGCTGGCCAGGCGGGCCGCCGAGAGCGTGACCGTGGCCGGGCGGCCGTTCACCGCCGCCAACCTGGACCTGCCCTGGCCCGACGAGCCGCACCTGGTGCTCTGGCACGCGGCCACCGTGCTGCGCGAGCACCGGGGCGACGGGCATTTGGCCGCACTGCTGGCCGCGGAGCTGGACCCGTGCGAGTCGCTGGTGTCGTTCGCGGCCGTCGGTGCCGCGCCGGAGGCGAACTTCGCCGGGCGGGGCTGGAGCGAGCAGGAGTGGGAGGCCGCGCGGGAACGCCTGGCCGCGCGCGGGCTGATCGGGCAGGACGGCCAGGCCACCGAGGCCGGGCGGGCGCTGCGCGACCAGGTGGAACGGATGACCGACGTCCTGGCGGCCGAGCCGTGGCGACTGCTCGGCGAGGAGCGCGCCGAGCGGCTGGCCCAGCTCGGGGCGCCGTTCCTCGGCGCGGTCTTCGAAGCCGGACTGCTGCCGATGACCAGCACCCTCGGCATCGCCACCATCAAGGTTCCCGACTGAGCCCGCCCGTCTGCTCGGCCAGCACCGCGCCGACCAGGCGGATGATCGAGGGCCGGTCGGGGAGAGGGAACCGCAACCGCCCAAGAGGACCGGGGCAGCCCAGGGCGACTGAGGCCGACCCGATAAACGGCTGAGGCCGACCCGACGAGACCGAGCCCGACCCGCCAAACGGCTGAGGCCGACCCGAGAAGACCGAGGCCCCGCCCCCCGATCCCGGCCCTGGGCGCCGGCAACTGGCGCG